>NZ_CAWMPM010000008.1:0-72757 GCF_963869435.1 Nocardia violaceofusca NBRC 14427 | reverse complement strand
GCGACCCTAGTAGCGATACAGAAAGGGCTGACCGCATTCGCGTGGGAATACGGCCAGCCCTTTCGAGAAGCCTCGCGTGATCAGCCGCCGATGATCTTCGCGGCCAGAATGTCCGCGCCCTGCATCGCCTCACCAGCGTTGACGGTCTTCACGCCGAGCTGCGCGAGCGCAGCCGACATTTCGTTGGACTGCTGGCTCCAGTTGACCTGGACCTGCTGGAAAGCCTCGGCGCCCGCGCCCCCGAAGTTTTCACTCATGAACGCCTGGAACTTGCGCTCCATGTCCTCGAGTTCGGAGGTGATGTTCTTGGCAACGGTGTGGAGCTGACTACCGCCGTCGTTGATGCCGCCGAAGTTGTATGAGATCGAGCCGAAGTCGGCCATTGTTTCCCCTTATGAATGTCTGTAATCAGAATAGGTCGGACGAGCTCACCGTCACATGTTCAGAAGCGAATCCACCTCTTTGAGGTGGTGCAGCTGATCCATTTCGACGTGACCATACTTCTTGTTGACATCCTGCAAGTTGTCGGCGTTCTGCAGGAGACTGTCGTTCATCCGCTTCGCCGCGTCCAGGAAACGTTCGAACGTCGCCTGAAGGGCATCGCCCGCCCCACCCTGCAGGTGATGCGCCAACTCTCCCGCCGTGGCACGGGCGGTCTGCACGTGGCCGTCGATGGTGGTGTGAAGATCGTTCATCTGCCTGATGAAGTCGTCGAGTTTTCCACCATCGAGATTGAATGACTGCGCCACAATAAGCTCCTCTGGTTTGTCCTCACCGTCGTCCGCTGATGACGGCACTGGTGGTCTCTACATGAAAGTTGGACGCAGCCCGAGCGCTGCCGGTTCCAACGATTTGCCTCGAATAGGCCGAGCCAGACCAAGCGATCGGCTACTCAAACGGTCATACGTCATGATCGACGGTTTGCCACCTCCCCCTTCGACATCGGACAGCTGCCACTGACCGAGAGTGTCCAATTGGCACCTAGCGTGCCATCTCTCGGACGGGTTGTCCACAATCATTCGGGGCTCCAGGCCGTTTGGATGAGACTGGACCCCGCGCGCGTCGCCAACGTGCCGCGGCCCGGCGGCATTTCGCTCGGCCGGATGCCGGCCAGCAGGACGCCCTCCTCACGGTTGCCGCTCATGATGAGAGCGGTCGTGCCCACATCCTTCATCCTCGAGACCAGCGGCTCGTACAGTGCTCGGGAGGCTCCACCCGATCTCCGGGCGATGATCAGATGGAAGCCGATGTCCTTTGCGTGCGCGAGGAATTCGGCCAAAATCCCGAGCGGGTTTCCACTCGACGTGGATACCAGGTCGTAGTCGTCGACAACGACGTAGACCTCAGGCCCGGTCCACCACGAACGATCACGCAGCTGTTGCTGAGTCACGTCCGGCCCCGGCATCCGCTTACGAAGCAGGCCCGCCAGCTCGGCCATCATCTTTTCGAGTATCTCCGAGGAGGGCGCGTAGCCGGCCAGATGATCGGTCTCGATCACACCCAGCAGGGTTCGGCGATAGTCGCCCAGGATCAGCTTGGCCTGTGTAGGTGTGTTCGATTCGAGGATCCCCCTGATCACGCTGCGCAACAAGTTCGTTTTACCGCATTCGCTGTCACCGAAGATCAAGAAATGCGGCTGCTCGGACATGTTCAGCAGGACCGGCGCAAGCTCGGATTCGTTCAAGCCGATCGGGATCTGCAGGTTCGGGTGCCGAGTGTCCACACCTGCGGGCCAGTTGCCGAGACTGCGAAGAATGTCCTCGCGCGTCAGCAATTCAGGCAGCATGCGAACCTGCCGCGCCGGTCGACCAGGCGTCATTCGCGCGATTGCTGCAACGGAACCCGCCACGCCCGTACCGAGATTCTCCGGATTCGAATCCCCGTCCACACGAGGCAAAGCCGTCAGCATGTGCTTTGCGTCCGGAGTCATACCGCGCCCCGGCCGGCCCTGTGGAACCAAGGCGGCGACGCGACGGCCGAGATCGGAATCCATCGGATCACCCAGGCGAAGTTCGATGCGGGTGCCGATCTGGTCCTTGAGGGCGGGGCGCGCCTCGGCCCAGCGGTTCAGCGCGATCACGACGTGCACACCGTACGAGAGACCCTGCGTGGCCAGGTTCATGATGGGCTGTTCGAGGGCATCGAAATCCTGACGGATGGATCCGAAACCGTCGACCACCAGGAAGACATCTCCGAACAGGTCCTCGTGTGCGCCGGCGGCCGCGGGACTGCTCGACGGGTCGGTACCGCGCAGCCTGCGGAAGTCGGCCATCGATTCGATGCCCAGTTGGCGGAAACGCATTTCCCGCTGGCGGACGATCGTGGTCATCTCGGAGATGGTGCGGCGGACTTTATCCACATCCAGGCGCCCCGCCACCGAACCGACGTGTGGAAGGCCTTCGAGCCCCGCCAGCGTGCCACCACCGAAATCGAGGCAGTAGAACTGCACCTGTTCTGCGGTATGGGTCAACGCCATACCCATGATCAAGGAACGGAGTGCGGTCGATTTACCGGATTGGGGGCCACCGACGATGGCAACATTGCCTTGGGCCCCGGACAGGTCGATCACCATGGGGTCGCGGCGCTGATCGAACGGGCGGTCCACTGTTCCTATGGCGGTGCGCAAACTCGCGACGGGACTGTACTCACCGGTGAGGATCGAACGCGGAATGAGCTGGTCGAGTGTCGGCGCCTCATCCAACGGTGGCAGCCAGATTTCGTGAGCGGCGCGACCGTGTCCCTGAATGCGCGACACCAGCATGGCCAGGTTGGAGATCTTTTCGGCGCTTTCGTCCTGCTGGACTTCCTCGATCATGCTGGGCTCAGGAGGCAGTGGGAGCCGATCGCTGGCTCTGAACGGCACCTGCCCAGCGATAAAAGGCCGTGCAGCGATGTCGATCTCGCCGCCGACGATTCCTGCCTGGGTCACCTCGCGCTGCGATCCGCCACCCACGTAGGGGCCGGAGACGTAAGAAGCCTGAAACCGCTGAATCTCACCGGAATCGGACTTCAGATATCCGCCACCGGGACTGTTCGGAAGGTTGTAGGCATCGGGAACGCCCAGAACCTGGCGAGATTCGTTGGCCGAGAACGTCTTCAAACCGATGCGATAGGACAGATGTGATTCCAGTCCCTTGAGTTTGCCTTCCTCCAATCGCTGCGAGGCCAGCAGCAGATGCACGTGGAGCGATCGGCCCAGACGACCGATCATCACGAACAGTTCGGCGAAATCGGGGTGCTGACTGAGCAGTTCCGAAAACTCGTCGAGCACGACGAACAACGCCGGCATCGGGTCGAGGTCTGCTCCGGCAGCGCGAGCCTTCTCGTATTCGAGGACATTCGCGAAATTGCCCTTGTCACGGAGCACTTCCTGGCGGCGATTCATCTCGCCCCGCAGCGCATCCTTCATGCGGTCGACGAGGTCGGCTTCCTCCTCCAGGTTGGTGATGATGGCCGCCACATGCGGAACACCCTCCAAGCCCAGAAAGGTCGCACCACCTTTGAAGTCGACAAGCACCAGATTCAGTTGGTCCGGCGAATGCGTTGCCAGCATCGACAACACCAGAGTCCGAAGGAATTCCGACTTACCCGAACCGGTGGCACCGATACACAGGCCGTGCGGTCCCATTCCGCCCTCGGCCGCTTCCTTGATATCCAGGTAAACCGGCAAACCGTCGGCGCCTACACCGAACGGCACCCGCAACCGGTCGCGGCTGTAACGCGGCTTCCATCCGTTTTCCGGATTGAAGGTTCCGATATCACCCAGGCCCACCAGCTTGGCCCAGGTGTCGATGACCTCTCCATTCTCCTCGACCACGGTGTCGCCGCCGCGCTGGACGGCCGCCACCCGGAAAGGGGCGAGGCGGCGCGCGACCTGTTCGGCCTGCCGTGCGCTGATGCGGTCGATGAGAGCGAAGCGTTCCATATTGCCGGTGGCGCCGCGGCCGACGCATTCACCGTTCTCCACGACCATCTGGATGCCGCGCGAAACCGCCAGGCGCGGAGCGTAACTGCACAGATCGATGATGGTGACGCCCTCGTAGCCGGATTCCCGCAGCGAATCCTCTTCGGCCTCGAGCAGACCGCCGTCGACGATGATGACGATGTGGACCAGATTCTGATTGGCCGGCTGGTTGCGCGAATAGCGAACCCGGTTGTGCAGCAACGGGTTCAGGCCGTCCGCGAGTTCGCGGACGGAACCGTAGACCATGCGCTCGGTGCCCACGCCGTCCTGGGAATCCGGATGCTGTGTGTGCGGGAGCCATTTGGTCCACTCCCATTCGGCGGCGGTGTCGGGACCGCAAACCACGGCGACCAGAACCTGGTCCGGCGCCTGAAACATGCACAGCTGCAACAACATCGCGCGGGTCATATCGCGCGCCTGAGCGCGGTCGCCGTTGAGCTGGATGGTGGCGAAACCCTTGACCGCGATGGCGGTGGGCAAATCGGGAACCGTGGAATGTGTACGCACGAAACGACGCAGCGATACGGCCGCGATCGGCTCGAGTTCCTCGACGGGGCCGGTTTCCGGCGAGACCAGGCGGGTGGCCAGGCGCTGACCGCCCAGGCCGATGCGCGCGTGGCAGAAGTCCTTGTCCCCCGGACGACGTTCCCACATGCGGCTGGTGCCGGCCAGCATCCACACCAAACCCGGTTCGGGATGGCTCCATTCGACCGCCGCGCGCTGCTGGGAGGCGGTCTCGTCGACATCCTTGCGGACCTGGTCCAGGTAGCGCAGATAGTCCTTGCGGTCCTCGTTGGCCTCGGCGGCCTTCTGCCCCTTACCGCCCTGACCGGCGAACATGCCGACCATGGAGAAGACCATCATCATCGGGAACATCATGCTCATCGGGTTGGAGGCGATACCTCCACCGCGGGTGAACATGATGGCCATCATTCCGACCATGCCGACGACCATGACGACGGGCATCAGTTTGCCCATCAGACTGCCAGGTATCGCGCGTGGAATCTCCGGCGGCGGTTGCAGTGTCACTTCGCCGCCCGGTGACCTCGGAACCTCCCGGCGCGCACGACGCTGGAACCTGACAGTGCTCATCGACGGAAGATCCCCCTTCGGCGGCTGTACTGCGGACTCAGTGTAGAGGCAGCGGCCGACATGTCGTACAGTTCGACCAGCATTCTGCACGGATCGGCCGCGCGACCGCAAACCGGAGCGCATGCTGAAACACCAGGTAGAGACGGAGTTGGGGGAAGCGTGACGCACGCGCGACTGGACCATATCGAAGAGGATTCGAGCCGCGGAATCGTCCGGGCGCCCGATCTGGCGCGGGTGACCATTCTGGCCAAGCACACGCAGGTCGATATGGCGATTCCGGTCGACGTTCCGGTCGCCCTGGTCATTCCGAGCGTGGTCGACATGGTGGCGCAACACAGTCGCACCAACGACTTCGACAACAGCGGCGAACAATTCCAGCCCGCCGAATGGGTGCTCGCGCGCATCGGGCAGCCGCCGTTCTCCAATTCGCTCAGCCTGGGCGAGCAGGGTGTGCGCGACGGCGAACTGCTCATGCTGGAAAGCGCCGACCACGTCGCGCCCAGTCCGCTGTTCGACGACATCATGTACAACGTCGCGATCGCCGATGCCGACCACTTCCGCAGCTGGTCACCGCGGGTCGCGCGAATCACCGGTTCGATCATCGCGATCCTGACCATGCTCGCCGGATGCACGGGCCTGCTGGCGGCGCCGGATGCGATGGCGGGCTGGATCACCGGTTCCATCGCCGCGGTGCTGACGATCCTGCTGGTGGTGGCCGGCACGGTGATGAGCCGCATGTACGGCGACACCGCGTCCGCGCTGGTGCTCGGCGGCTGCGCGCTGCCGAGTGCGTTCGCCGCGGGCATGCTGATCGTGCCCGACCACTACGGCTGGGCGAATCTGCTGCTCGGCTCGGTTCTCGTCGGCGCGACGGCACTGCTGGCCTGGCGCGTCAGCGGCGTCGGTCTGGCTCTGTTCATCGGCGCCGCAACACTTTCCGTGTTCGCCGTCCCGGCGGCGTTGGTCGGCCTGCTGACCTCGCAGCCGGTCAAGGCCATCGGCGCGGTCGCCGCCGCGCTCGCGCTCGGCGCGCTGTCGCTGGCGCCGCGCGTGTCGATGCTGCTCGCGAAATTGCCACTGCCGCCGGTACCTTCGCCCGGCACTCCGATCGATCCCACCGAGGACGATCCCGACGACCACCGCGCACTGCCCACCATGGATGTGCTGCGCACGAAATCCGAACGCGCCCGGATGTATCTGGCCGGCCTGGTCGGCGCGACCACCCTGGTGACCGTGATCGGCGCGCTCGCCTCGACCGATCCGTCCGCGGACGGCCCCTATTGGCCCGGTATCGCACTGGCGCTGGTCTGCGCGGTGGTGCTGATGTTCCGCAGCCGCACCTACGTCAGCGCCGAACTGGCGGTGGTGCTGCTCGCCGGCGGTGCGGCCATCCTGCTGATCATGACCGTCGGCGCGGCCTTCGTGGTGGAACAGCCGCTCGCGGTGTTCGGCGCCGCCATGGTGATGCTCATCGCCGCGCTGATCCTGGGCACGATCGTGCCGAACCAGTCGGCGACGCCGCCGATGCGCCGCGCCGTGGAGCTGCTGGAATACGGCTTCGTGGCCGCCGTCCTGCCGCTGGTGTTCTGGGTAGCCGAGCTGTACACGCTCGTTCGATCGCTCTGAGCCGCGCATGAATCCGAAAATGTTCGGGCGCAGAGTAATTCGAGTCGCTGCCGTCGTCGCGATGCTGGGTCTGAGCGCCACGACGGGTGCGGGCGCCGCGATCGCGGACAAACCGGTGGTGAACCCGGGCGCGCTGCCGTCCGGCGGTAATCCGGCCCCACCGGATGCCACGGAGCAGCCGGCGAATTCACCCTGCGCCAGCACCAGCACCGGCGGGGACGGTCCGACCGTGCCGACCGCGCAGCGCAGTCTGGAACTGGACAAGGCATGGCAGTTCGCCAGTGGCGCAGGGCAATTGGTGGCGGTGATCGACACCGGTGTGATGCGCCATCCCCGGCTGCCCGGCATCATCCCGGGCGGCGACTACGTCTCCGCCGGCGACGGCACCGACGACTGCGACGCGCACGGGACCTTCGTGGCCGGCATCATCGCCGCGACTCGTCTTCCGGCACAAGGCTTTTCGGGTGTGGCGCCGCAGGCGCAGATTCTGAGCATCCGGCAGACCTCGAGCTACTTCCAGAAGAAGGGCGCGGGCCGCGACAAGGGGCCCGACGCCATGCCCGAGGGCTACGGGACCACCCACACCCTGGCGCAGGCGGTGCGCCGGGCGGCCGATATGGGCGCGACGGTCATCAACATGTCCGAGGTGGCCTGTCAGGCCGGGGCGATTCCCGACGACGACCTCGGCGCCGCGGTGCATTACGCCGCCGTCGAGAAGAACGTCGTGGTCGTCACGGCCGCGGGCAACAACGACAAATGCAAGGGGACCAACCCGGTCATCGATCCGCTGGATCCGAGCGCCGATCCGTGGACCAAGGTCGATATGAACGTCTCGCCCGCGCGGTGGGACGACTACGTGCTGTCGGTCGGCTCGATCGACGACAACGGCCAGCCCTCGAAGTTCACCGTGCCCGGCCCGTGGGTCGGCGTCGCGGCGCCCGGCGAGAATCTGACCTCGCTCGACCCGCACTGGGACGATCCGCGCAGCAAGGGGACGGCCGTCGCGAAGGTGGATCAGCAGGGCAAGGCCGAGCCCATCTCCGGAACCAGTTTCGCCGCACCGTATGTCGCGGGCGTGGCGGCCCTCGTCCGTGCCCGATTCCCGGAGCTCAGCGCGCTCGACGTCATCAAGCGCATCGAGGCCACCGCCCACGCACCCGCCGAGGGATGGAATCCGTATGTCGGATACGGCGCGGTCGACCCGGTGGCCGCGCTGACCGCGCAGGTTCCGAACTCGTTGCCGCCCAAGCGGCCCAGTGCCGCCAAGAGCTGGCAACTTCCGGTGCCGACCACGCCCCCGGCCCCCGATCACACCTCCCGCAATGTGGCGCTGATCGGAACCGGTGTCATCGGCGTGCTCGCCGTGCTCGGATATCTCGCCTCGTTCCCGCTGCGCCGCCGCTTCGGCGACCGCGGCGAGTGAGTTCACCGCGGCTCGCCGAACCGCCAGCGGGTCGCCCCGCCCGGCTCGACCGTCGACAGCGCCGTCGCCGCGTGCGCCGCGATGCGGTAGACGTACCAGGGCGGCGGGCCGGCCGACGGCGCGCTGAAGTCGGCGGTCAGGGCCGCGCCGGAATCGTCGACGCGGCACGGCCATCCCTCGGCGGCCCAGTCGGCGGCCCGCTGCGCTACCGTCGCCGGGTCGGTGACGCGTTCGGCCGTGCCGTTCACGCTGAGGTCGAACGTGTCCAGTGCGACGCTGAGCGTGCAGCGCGGATCACGAGAGATGTTGCGGGCCTTGCGTGTTCGCGGTCCGGTTTCGAACCAGAAGGCACCGTCCACCCACAGTGCGCCCACCGCGGTGACATGTGGGCTGCCGTCCGGATCGATCGTGGCCAGCCAGCAGGTGTGCCGATCGGGGCCACCCGTCCCGGGCGCCTGCGGGAATCCGGCGTTCAGACCGGCCACGACGGCGGACCAGTCCAGCGGATCGAGATCGTACAGTTCGGCGAGGTTGGTCGTCTGCATGGTGTCCATGGTGTTGCGACGAGGCGCGGCCGCCGTATTCATCGCCGGGCGCGCCGTCAATTCGTCCGTTATAGGCGATATGCCCTGGTCGGCGGGGTGAATCCGTCCGAGATCGACACGAGCGGCGCGGCGATGACTCAGTATTTCTGACAGCGGCGGTCCAGCGGTACGGCCGTCGCGGGTCGTCGCACGAGGGGCAGGAACAGCCATGACAGTCGCCGGCAGGCAACGTCTCACTCCCGATCAGCGCAATTCGTTCATCGCGGCCCAATTGGGCTGGACGATGGACGCCTTCGACTTCTTCCTGGTCGTCTTCGTCTATGCCGATATCGCCGCGTCCTTCGATATGCCGAAATCCGACGTCGCGTTCATCACCACGGCGACGCTGATCATGCGGCCGGTGGGCGCGCTGTTGTTCGGCCTCTGGGCCGACCGGGTGGGGCGGCGCCTTCCGCTGATCGTCGACGTCGCGTTCTATTCGGTGATCGGGTTCCTGTGCGCGTTCGCACCGAATTTCACTGTGCTGCTGATACTTCGGCTGCTCTACGGCATCGGCATGGGTGGCGAATGGGGACTCGGCGCGGCGCTGGCGATGGAGAAGATCCCCGCCGAGCGGCGTGGTTTCTTCTCCGGACTCCTGCAGGAGGGCTACTCGTTCGGCTATCTGCTCGCGTCACTGGCCTCGCTGCTGGTGATGAACTGGCTCGGCCTGTCCTGGCGGTGGCTGTTCGCGCTCTCGGTGATTCCGGCCCTGATCATCCTCGTGATCCGGACCCGGGTGGGTGAATCGGAGGCGTGGGAGAACAGCCGGGAACGTATGCGGCTCACCCAGACCTCGTTGCGTGACGTGGCGATGAATCCGGTCGTGATCCGCCGCTTCGCCTATCTCGTCCTCCTGATGACCGCGTTCAACTGGATGAGCCACGGCACCCAGGACATCTACCCGACCTTCCTGTCCGCGATCGACAACGGCGGCGCGGGATTGTCCTCGGCGACCGCGAAATGGATTGCGGTGGTGTACAACATCGGCGCCATCATCGGTGGTCTGGTGTTCGGCAGCCTCTCGCAGAAGTACGGCCGCCGCTACACCATCATTTTCTGCGCACTGCTCGGACTGCCGATCGTGCCGTTGTTCGCCTATTCGACGACCGCGGCCATGCTGTGCCTGGGATCGTTCCTGATGCAACTGGTCGTACAGGGCGCCTGGGGCGTCATCCCGGCACATCTGACCGAACTGTCGCCCGACGCTATCCGCGGCTTCTACCCGGGCGTGACCTACCAGCTCGGCAATCTGCTCGCCTCACTCAATCTGCCGATCCAGGAGCGGGTGGCCGAAAGCCACGGATATCCGTTCGCGCTGGCCGTCACCATCGTCCCGGTGTTGATCGCGGTGGCCTTCCTGACGCTGATCGGCAAGGAGGCCAAGGGGATTCGCTTCGGCACGAACGAGAGCGCGCTACCCGAGACGCCCGCCCGGCAATAGCCGGGTCCGGCTAGTTCTGCGGTTGCTGCGCGGATTGGTCCTGCTTGGAACGCACCAGCTGCTTGGCCGGATTCGGGTCCGGCGCCACGCCGTCATGGGCCACCATCGCCTCCTGACGGCCGAGCGTCGGACCGGCGGCGAGCAGGCCGACGATCTGATACGGCGCGAGTTCGGGCTTGGCCTTGTCGGCGTCCATCCCCAGCGCCTTCTGCGCGGCGGCGTCCTTGATGCCGTAGCGCACCCCGGTGTCGGCGATGTAGAACATGCTGTCGCGGCGCTGGCTGTCGGCCTCGATACCGGTGGTCTGGACGAAGAATCCGGAGCCGGGCGTGGAGTAGAAGGCATCCACGTTCGGACCCGAACCGTCGGCCTGGGCCAGCGGCGTAGTCTGCGCACCGTCCGGGATCGGCAGCGAATGTCCGGTCAGCACAGCCAATTCCGCGCGCTTACTGCCGTCGGCCTTGTCGGCGGCACCGGACAGCGGCTTCCACGACATGCATTCGATCGGCTGGTCCTTGGGGTCCACGACGGTGGGCGGCCGCGCCGGATACTGCTGCACCGGAAGCTCGTTCGACACCGGCGCCTGAGTGCTGTCGAACTGGCTGATCTCCGGATGATCCGAAGCGGTCGGATTCGAGTTGCGGATGATGTCGGCGGTCAGCGGCGAAATGGCCTGCAGTCCGTCGCGCAGGACCACATAGGACTGATCCTTGGTCTCCACATGCACCACATCGCCGATTCGGTGGTTGTTCAACGGGTAGCCCGGCGTACCGCCCGGATCGGTGATCTTCGGCGGCACGATCGGCAGCACCTCGGGCACCGCGTTGAGCAGCCCGGCGCTGATCGGCCGCGGCGTCATTCCCCGAATGCCCAGGGCCTCGGTAACTTTCGGATCGTTCATATCGACCCGCGCGCGCTGATTGTCGTAGATCAGATAGGCGGCGTCGCGCCCCTGCACCAGCAGTGCCTTACCCGAATCCAGCTCGGCGGCCTTGGAACCCAGCGACGGATCCCCGGCGAGCACCGTCGTGGTCAGGTCACGGCTGCCGTCGTTCTTCAGCTCGTCGCAGATCGACCAGGCGCGGCCTTTGCCGCTGCTGTCGAAGTTCAGCGAGGACGGCGCACCCGGAATGCCGATCAGCGCCCCGCGCGGCTTCTTCGCCAGCTCGGATTCCTTGATGGACACCGCTTTTGCCGGTTCGCCGACCGCGAGCCGCGCCGACGCCAGATTCAACGACGGATGCACGACACCGTCGATGACGGCGTAGACCGCGCCGGAATCCTTGCCCAGCAGGATCTTGTTGTCGCCGATCGACCCCTGCGGCCGCAGCAACGCGAGCACACCGCAGCCGGCCAGCGCGACGACACCCAATACCAGTCCGGCGGCATAGGCGCGCGACTGCGAGCGCATCGGATCGTGCAGCATCCGCACGTCCCGGCGTACCAGGGCGTGCTCCATTCGCCTGACCAGGAAGCGATAGCCGCTCACCTGCCAGCGCGTAGTGGGCTTTGAAGGCATGAGTCCTCCCCCGAACAGTGCTCGCGTTCGCCCAACACAGTACAGTTCAGCAGGACTGAAGTTCAGCTCGGCCATCGAAGAATCGGCCGACACCGGGTACTTGGGGGACGACGATGGCCGAATCCAGCGGCACCAACAGCCGCCCGCTCCTCGGACGGATCTCGCTGCCGAATCTGCTGGCCGCACAGGTACTGGGGCTGGTCGTCGGGCTCGTCGTGCTCGCGGTCGGCGTACCCGGCTGGTACGCACTGGGCGCGGCGGTCGTGGCCGGACTGGTGCTGCTCGTCCCGATCGGCAAGCGCACCATCGCCTCGTGGATCGCCACGGTGTGGCGGTACGTCACCCGCCAGGACTACGACCTCGGCGATACCGTCGATTTCCGTGGCCCGGACGGTCGTTCGCTCGGTCTGTACTGGGAAGGCAGCCGCGTGGTCGCCGTCGTCGAGGTGCTACCACCCAAGGGCGGTCTGACCCGGATCGACCGCAACACCGTGCACGCCTCGCATCTGCTTCCGCTGCCCGAGCTGGCACAGTGCCTGAGCCAGCACGACATCCTGCTGTCCGGTATCGACATCATCAGCCACGGCCACCGCAGCCGCTCCGGCACGCCCGCGGGGCCGATCTACGAATCGCTGCTCGGCCCGCTGCCCGCGACGGCGCACCGAACCGTCTGGCTCGCAATCAGTTTCGACGCACTGGCCTGTCCGGAGGCCGCGGCGCGGCGCGGCGGCGGTACGGAGGGCGCGGGCCGGGCGGTCACCATCGCGACCCAGCGCATCGTGCGCGCGCTCGAGGACGCCGACTGCGCGTCCCGCGTGCTCACCGCGCCCGAGATTCGCAAGGCCGTGTGGCAGATCAGCGCCGGGGTCGACCCGCGGGCGCTGACCCACCGCTGGCGCTACGCGGAACTGGGCAACAGCGTGAACATCGGCGCGGCAGTCGATCCCAAGCAGCTGGGCTCGGATCTGCTGGCACAGCTGTGGGTCGCGCCGTCGCGGGGCACCACGGTCGCGGTCCGGCTGCGGCCGGGAAGTTCGCCCGAGACGGTGAACATCGGCGCGGCCTGGCGATTGACCGCCCGGGAGCTGCCGGAGAAGACCAAGCGCAAGGGCATGGTGTCGCTGAGCGGCCGGCATCGCCAGAGCCTGCTCGCCCACCTGCCGATCGCCATCCCGGGCGTGGACGACACCGTCCCGATGAGCCAGTACCCGATCGACGTCGTCGGCGTCCTGCATCTGCCCTCGTCGGGCTGCGGTCAGCTGATCGGCTCCGACGAGGACGGTAACGGCGTCGCCGTTCGCCTTGTCGGACAGGGCATTTCGACCGTCTACGTGGCGGGCGAGCTGTATCTGGCGCAGCAGCTGGTGTTCCGGGCGCTGGCCGTCGGCGAGCGCATCCTCATCCGTACCGATCGCCCGCACGCGTGGGAGCAGCTGGTCACCACGATCGGCAATCCCGAGCGGCTCACCATCGCGGTGGAAACCCATCAGAGCGACGCCGGATTCACCGCGGCCGTGGTCGACGGTGTGCTCGCGCCCGCACCGCACGCCGGCGTGACCACGATCTACGTCACCGGTGATCCGATGGGCTGGCCGGCCACCAACCCGGATCTGTCCATCCACCAGCCGGGCGCGATCGGCAACCATGTGGTGATGCGGACCGGAACCACCCAGGTCGATCTGACGCTGGTCTCGATTCCCCGGGAAACGACCTACATCGGCAGTCCGCGGGGCCGCCGCCCGATGCCGCAGCAGGATCCCAGGCAGCGAATGGCGCAGTCGCACAACTAGTTTCGCGGACTCCCCGACCGGCACACAGACCGACGGCACGCCGGAACCGGCTCACCCCGGATACGGGTCGGTTCTGCGCGCCGTGCGCAGATGACGTGCCCACCACGCCCATTGCCGCAGAAGCCGCTGCGCGGCGTCGACCGCGGCGCCGTCGGCGGTGTTGCCGTCCGCGTCGAATTTGCGTTTGGCCTCGTGAAAACTCACGCTCTCGCGCAGCGAGACCATGTGGATCTCCGCGACGACCTGGCGCAATTGCTCGATCGCTCGCAGGCCGCCCGACAGTCCGCCGTAACCGACGAAGCCGATGGGCTTGGCCCGCCACTCGCGTTTGGCGCTGTCGAGCGCCGTCTTCAGCGAGGCGGGATAGCCGTGGTTGTACTCGGAGGTCACCGCGATGAATCCGTCCGCGGCGCCGATCCGCTCCCGGAAGGCCTCCACCTGCGGCGTCGTCGTCAGGTCGGTGGGCAGCGGAGTGTGTGCCAGATCGATGACGCCGACGTCGAGGCCGGCATCCGCGCGGGCCGTGCGGAGGAACCAGTCCGCCACCACGGGCGCGAACCGCTCGGGCCGCACACTGGCGACGATGACCTCCAACCGCAGCGGATCGTCCATGGCGTCAGCCTAGTCGGCGCCCTCTCGCCACACCGACGGCCTGCTCACCGAGCGTGCCCGCCGCACCGATACCCTGTGGCCCGGGCGAAAAATCTTCGAGCGCCATATCGGACGGGCTGTGACCGACCGGGCACCGCGGATCGATCAGAAGGGGGCGAAATTCGTGATTCTCGGACATTGGTTGCTGATCGAAACACTGGACGTTCCGCCCACCTGGTCGGTGCTCGCCGTCGACACCGCACCGCGGCGCTGGAAGTCGTTGGCCCGCACCGTGCCCTCCCGGTTGATGCCGATCCTCACCGCCGCCGCCGCGAGCGGTGGGACCGTCGAGCGGCAGCTGCCGAAATCCCGTCACGCCTGGTCCGGATACCGCGCCCGCGCGATCGCGCTGACCGGGCCCGACGAGCGGGTACACGCGGTGCAGATGTGGGTGGGTCCGGGCGACCCACCCGCGCCGCCGCCGGTCGCCACCCATCTGCTCGACGCCCACACCCGGCGCACGGAAGTGCGGTCCGCGGGTCTGGGCCCGGCATTCGATCGCAAGCGCAGCGTCTGGATCGGGGCCGAATCCTTCGAACACGTCGAGCGTTTCGACGATGCCCTGGACCTGGCCGCGATCGTGGCACGCGCCGCGCCCGGATCACGCTGGTGCGGCGACATCTGCGTGCGCACGCCGGACGGGCTGCGCACGTTGATGATGGCGACGCGCAACTCCGCATCCGATCCCTACCTGTGGCGCGGCATTCTGGCCGATGTCACCGAAAGCGTTCCGCCCCAGCCCAAGTCGTTCGAGGCGGTGACGGTCGAGACACTGGTCGGCCGCAATCCGGGAATGTATCTGGCGGTGGTCGACACCGAGCGGGTCCGGGTGATCCGGTGGATCAGCCCGCCGGTGCCGGGGCTCGACTGGTCCGGCGGCACCGACGAACGCACGCTGCCACATCCCGGCGACCGGGAGCGAATCAGCGCCGCGCGCACGGCGATCCGGGCCGGCGCGCCGTCGTGGACGCTGCCGAATCTGCGGCTGGCGGATACGGCCGGGGGGTGGATCACCGTGGACGTGGAGGTCTCACCGCTGCCCCACGGTCCGGACGGAACCGGCACGCCGCATTTCGCGCTCGCCCGGATCGATCTGCGCGAGGCAGGTACCCGGTAGCGTTCGACGCGGTGCGCCGGTCGATCCGTCAGGGCAGTTCGAACGGCAGCGCCACCCCGGCATGCACCGTGCAGTGATCGCAGGTCTCGGTACCCTCGACACCGGCGACCGCGCGGCGCACCAAGGTCTTGAACGGCACCAGGTTGCGCTCGAATTCGGCGAAGACGGCGGCCGCGCTGACGCCCTCCCCGGCCTCCAGGCCCGCATCGAGGTCGGTCACCAAAGCGATAGCGGCATAACACATTTCGAGTTCGCGAGCGAGCACGGCTTCCGGGTATCCGGTCATGTTCACCAGTTCCCACCCCTGTCCGGCGAACCAGCGGCTCTCGGCCCGGGTGGAGAAGCGCGGGCCCTGCACCACGACCATGGTGGCGGCCGACCGCATCGGCAGTTCGGGCACCGCCGCCCGCGTCGCGACCGAGCGCAGGTCGTCGCAGTACGGATCGGCGAAGGAGACGTGGATACCGCCGTTGTCGAAGTAGGTCTGCGCGCGGCCGGAGGTCCGGTCCACCAGTTGGTCGGGAACGGCCACAGTGCCCGGCCCCCAGTCCGCCCGCAGGCTGCCGACCGCACACGGCGCGAAGATCCGCCGCACGCCGATCGACCGCAGCGCCCACATATTGGCCTGATACGGCACCGTGTGCGGGGAATATTCGTGCTTGCGCCCGTGCCGCGGCAGGAAGGCGACCTGGCGGCCCTCGACCTCTCCGACCGTGATCGGCGCGCTCGGCACACCATAGGGTGTCTCTATCTCGAGTGTGGTCGCGTCGTCGCCGAAGAAATCGTAGAAGCCGCTACCGCCGATGATGGCCAGCGCGGGGCGGGGATCCGAACTCATAACCGCAATTCTCGCGTACGCCGCGGCGGCGGCCCCCGCCGCCTCACCCAGCACCGGCTACCCTGACAGTACCCCTCCGATAATGTACCCTAGGGGGGTATGAACTACCAGGGCGGGAGCGAGGAACAGCCGGTGAGCGAGGATCAGATCAACACGGTTCGAACGGCCGAGGCGGCCGCGCAGCCCGGGCACGACCACGCCACCCACGGCTACATCACCGCCAAGGACGACTACCTCAAGCGGCTGCGCCGGATCGAGGGGCAGGCGCGTGGCCTGCAGCGCATGGTCGAAGAGGAGAAGTACTGCATCGACATCCTGACGCAGGTTTCGGCCATGACCAAAGCGCTGCAGGCGGTGGCCATGGGCCTGCTGGAGGACCACATCAGTCACTGCGTGGTCGACGCGGCTGTCCAGGGCGGCCCCGAGGCCGAGGCGAAGATCAAGGAGGCCACCGACGCCATCGCGCGGTTGGTCCGCTCCTGAGCATCGGCGGGATCCCCCACGACCGCCGCTGACCATGGCCGCGGCGGTCGCGAGGGAGACGATCAGACGCGCGCGGCGAGCGCCGGGGCCAGCGCGCGCAGCACCCCGATGTGATCCTCGTCGGTGACCTGGATGGCCACCTGATCGGCGCCGGCCTTCAAATGCTCGACCAGCGCGTCGGCGATCTGCTCGGCCGAGCCGTGCAGTGCCAGCGCGTCGATCAGCCGGTCGCTGCCGGGCGGCGTCAGGTCCTCGTCGCCGAAGCCGAGCCGGCGCAGATTCGCCACGTAATTACGCAGGTTCAGGTAGAACTCCGTGCGCGGGCGAGCGGTCAGGCGCGCCTGGACCGGGTCGGTGCTGAACGAGATCTTGTGTTCGGGCACGAGCAGCGCGTCCGGACCCAGAATTTCGCGGGCCTGCCGGGTGTGTTCGGCGGTCACGAGGTACGGCAGCGCTCCCGCGGTGCGGTCGGCGGCCAGCTTCAGCACCCGCGGCCCGAGCGCCGCGAGCGCGAGCTGCTGCTTCGGGACGCCGTTGGCGTCGAGCACATCGACATAGTCGACGAGCGCGTCGTAGGGCTTGCGGAAATCGGAATCCTGCTCGGGATGCCCGGCGCCGAAGCCGAGGATGAAGCGGCCCGGGAAGCGCCGGTCGATGCGGTGGAACGATTCGGCCACCTGTTCGGCGGGCGCGGACCAGATATTGACGATGCTGGTGCCGACCGTCAGCGTCTCGGTCTCCTCGAGCAACGCCTCCACGGCCGGTAGCTCCGCCGGGGGCGAGCCGCCCAGCCACAACGTGCTGTACCCGAGACCCTCCAGCTCACGAGCCTGCCCCGGTTCGAAGCCGGCGTAGTACCGCCAGACGCCGAATTTGCCGATATTCGTGGTTCGCGCACCCTCTGTCATAGTCGTTGCGAACTCCGTTGCGCGGGCGACTATTCCACCCGGCGCCGGAAAAATTCCCGTCGCACAATCTGGCACTCACACGACGAGAGTGCTAAATTTGGCATCGGACAGCTTCCGGCGCTCGCCGCCGAGGCGGGCGTCACCACTGGATATGGAGGTGATTCCTGTGCTGAGGTTCGACCCGTTCCACGACATCGACACCGTTGCCCGGCAGCTCCTGGGGGATGCCGCCGGAACCACACGCGCGCCGCGTTTCATGCCGATGGACCTGTTCAAGGCCGGTGACCACTACGTCCTCAATGCCGATCTCCCGGGTGTCGATCCCGGTTCGGTCGACGTGAGCGTGGACAACGGCACCCTGACGCTGAAGGCGCAGCGGAGCCTGCCCGGTGACGAGCACGTGCAATGGATCGCGTCGGAACGATTCGCGGGAACGTACATGCGCCAGCTGTCGCTCGGCGAAGGCATCGATACCGACAACATCAGTGCCACCTACAACGACGGCGTGCTGTCGGTGACCCTGCCGATCGCCGAGAAGGCCAAGCCGCGGCGCATCGAGATCGGCGGCATGGGCCGTGGCCCGAAGACCATCGAGGCCGGCCGATCCGAGAGCTGACCCGCCGCGACCGGGATGTGCCCGCGCCATCGGCGAACAGCTGAGTGCGCAAGCCGCACAACACCACTCACCGGTACAAGGTGGCCGGACGCGCGGGCGGAACCGAGGTTCGTCGCAGCGCGAAGGAGGTGAGACACGCACAACCCTCGAATAGCGACTCGTACGGCCCCGTGGACGCCGCGGGGCCGTCGGCCGTCTCGGGGACAGGTCGCGCTGTCAGCTACCGCAGCAGCCGTCCGACTCGGGGATCGTGCGCATCTCCCGGGTTTCGGCATTGCGGGCGGCGAGGTCGGCATCCGCCGGGTAGTCGACGGCGATCAGACTCAATCCGTGGGCGGGGGCCACGGTGATCGAACTCGACCGTTCCCGTTCCGCGAGAAGGCTTTCCACCCACTCGGGAGTGCGGCGCCCCTCCCCCACCGCGAGCACCGCGCCCACCAGACTGCGCACCATGGACCAGCAGAAGGCGTCGGCGCTGACATAGGCGGTGAGCATGGCGGCTTCGCGGTCGGAACCAGCCCGGCCGGGACCACCGATCGGTGTCGTCACCCAATCGAAGCGCTGCAATTCGCGGACCGTCGTCGCACCTTCGCGCCGGCGGCAGAATGCGGCGAAATCGTGCAGTCCCAACAGCTTTCGCGATGCCTCACGCATGGCGTCGAGATCGACGCCGGGACGGCAGGCGACCACGCTGCGGGCCAGCAGCGGCGGCGCCCCATAGGGGGCGGTGGTGAGCCGATACGCGTAGTGGCGGCGGATCGCGGAGAAGCGGGCGTCGAATTCCGGTGGCGCCGAGCGGATCCCGGTGACGCGGACATCCTTCGGCAGGAAGCGCGCCAGCCGGTGCAGCAGCTTGTCGTAGTCGGGCAGCGCGGTCGTGTCGAAATGCGCGACTTGCCCCTCGGCGTGGACACCGGCGTCGGTCCGGCCGGCCACCGTCAGCTGAATCGGTTCGCGCAGGACCTTGCTCAGCGACTCCTCGAGCACACCCTGCACGGTCCGCAGGCCGGGCTGGCGGGCCCAGCCGGTGAAATCGGTGCCGTCGTAGGCGATATCGAGCCGTACTCGAACCGCAACCGAGGTTGCCGCCGGATCCTGCATGGTCACAGCCATTTCCTGGTTAACATGAGCGAAGCCCGCCGACCCGGAGGGGACGGCGGGCTCACTCGTGAATTCCCGACGCAGATCGAGAGGTCCCCGCACGTGGCGGGGACCAACTCATTCCGCCTTGTCCTCGGCGGGAGCCTCGGTGGACTCCGCCTCGGTGGCCTCGTCGGCCTTCGCCTCAGCAGCCTCGTCGGCCTTCGCCTCGGTGGCGTCGTCGGCCTTCGCCTCGGTGGCCTCGTCGGCCTTGTCCTCGGCGACCTCGGTCTTGGCCTGCTGGGCGGCGACCCGGCGAGCGCGATCGGCCTCGTTGGTCACGGTCTTCTCCCGGACCAGCTCGATGATCGCCATCGGCGCGTTGTCACCCTTGCGGGGAACGGTCTTGATGATGCGGGTGTAGCCACCCTCGCGGCCCTCGAACGACGGTCCGATGTTCGCGAAGAGCTCGTGCAGGACATCCTTGTTGCGGATGACCTTGAGCACCTCGCGGCGATCGGCCAGCGTACCGGCCTTGGCCTTGGTGACCAGCTTCTCGGCGTAGGGGCGCAGCGCCTTGGCCTTGGCCTCGGTGGTCGTGATCCGACCGTGCTCGAAGAGCGCCGTGGCCAGATTGGCGAAGATCGCCTTCTGGTGCGACGCCGACCCGCCGAAGCGAGCACCCTTCTTGGGCTTGGGCATTGGTTGTTCTCCTTAGGAAAGGCCGAGCGGGGCTGCCACCCCGGAAGGCCTAGAGCTGTTCGGTCTCGGCGTAGTCCTGCTCGCCGTTGTCTGCATCGCCGAAGGAGCCGCTGTCACTCCAGGTTCCGGTGGCGGCGTCGTAACCGACGACGCTCGACGGATCGAAGGAGGCCGGGCTGTCCTTCAACGACAGGCCGAGCGAATGCAGCTTGACCTTGACCTCGTCGATGGACTTCTGGCCGAAGTTGCGGATGTCCAGCAGATCCGATTCGGTCCGCGCAACCAGCTCGCCGACGGTGTGCACACCCTCGCGCTTGAGGCAGTTGTACGAACGCACGGTGAGGTCCAGGTCCTCGATCGGCAGCGCGAACGAGGCGATGTGATCCGCCTCGGCCGGGCTCGGCCCGATCTCGATACCCTCGGCCTCCACGTTCAGCTCGCGCGCCAGGCCGAACAGCTCGACCAGGGTCTTACCGGCCGACGCCAGCGCATCCCGCGGGGAGATCGAGTTCTTGGTCTCGACGTCCAGGATGAGCCGGTCGAAGTCGGTGCGCTGCTCGACACGGGTGGCCTCGACCTTGTAGGTCACCTTCAGCACCGGCGAGTAGATCGAATCCACCGGGATCCGGCCGATTTCCGCACCCGAGGCCTTGTTCTGCACCGCCGGGACGTAACCGCGACCGCGCTCGACGACGAGCTCGATCTCCAGCTTGCCCTTGTCGTTCAGGGTGGCGATGTGCATGTCCGGGTTGTGCACGGTCACACCGGCCGGGGGAACGATGTCACCGGCGGTGACGGTGCCCGGGCCCTGCTTGCGCACGTACATGGTGACCGGCTCGTCCTCTTCGGACGACACGACCAGGCCCTTGAGGTTCAGGATGATGTCGGTGACGTCTTCCTTCACACCCGGGACGGTGGTGAACTCGTGCAGCACGCCGTCGATGCGGATGCTGGTCACCGCGGCCCCCGGAATCGAGGACAGCAGGGTACGGCGCAGCGAATTGCCGAGGGTGTAACCGAAGCCCGGCTCGAGGGGTTCGATGGTGAACTTCGAGCGGTTCTCGGCCAGTACCTCTTCGGCCAGTGTGGGTCGCTGTGAAATCAGCATGAGGATCTCCTCCTTCAGGGGCGCCCGCTATTTGACGCCCACGAACTGGGGTGTGGATGAGCACGACGGGTACGGTGCTCATCCACCAGCAGCACGAACGGCTTACTTCGAGTAGTACTCGACGATGAGCTGTTCGTTCAGCGGCACATCGATCTGCGCGCGTTCCGGGAGCTGGTGGACCAGGATCCGCAGCCGGTTCGGAACGACCTGCAGCCAGCCCGGGATCGGGCGATCGCCCTGGGTCTCACGGGCGACCTGGAACGGCAGCGTCGGCAGCGACTTCTCCTTGACATCGATGATGTCGTACTGGGAGACCTGGAAGCTGGGGACGTCGACCTTGCGGTTGTTCACCAGGAAGTGGCCGTGCGAGACCAGCTGGCGGGCCTGGCGACGGGTGCGCGCCAGACCGGCGCGGTACACGACGTTGTCCAGACGCGACTCGAGCAGCTGCAGCATGTTGTCGCCGGTCTTACCCTTGCGACGGTTCGCCTCTTCGTAGTAGCGGCGGAACTGCTTCTCCATGACGCCGTAGGTGAAGCGGGCCTTCTGCTTCTCCTGCAGCTGGAGCAGGTACTCGCTCTCCTTGATCCGCGCGCGGCCGTGCTGGCCGGGCGGGTAGGGGCGACGCTCGAACGCCTGGTCGCCTCCGACGAGGTCGACACGCAGACGACGCGACTTGCGGGTGATGGGGCCTGTATAACGAGCCATTTTTCGCTAAATCCTTTCCCGCTAGACGCGACGCCGCTTGGGCGGACGGCAGCCGTTGTGCGGCTGCGGGGTGACGTCGGAGATCGTGCCCACCTCGAGGCCGGCGGCCTGCAGCGAGCGGATCGCGGTCTCACGGCCCGAACCCGGACCCTTGACGAACACGTCGACCTTCTTGACGCCGTTCTCCTGCGCCTTGCGGGCGGCGTTCTCGGCGGCGAGCTGCGCGGCGAACGGGGTCGACTTACGCGAACCCTTGAAGCCGACGTGGCCCGACGACGCCCACGAGATCACGTTGCCCTCGGGGTCGGTGATCGAGACGATCGTGTTGTTGAACGTGGACTTGATGTGCGCGTGGCCGTGCGGGACGTTCTTCTTGTCCCGGCGACGCGCCTTCTGGGACTTCTTGGGGCCCGAGGCCCGACTCTTAGGAGGCATTCAGCTATCCCTACTTCTTCTTGCCGGCGACGGTCTTCTTCGGACCCTTACGCGTGCGCGCATTGGTCTTGGTCCGCTGTCCGCGCACCGGCAGGTGGCGGCGATGGCGGATGCCCTGGTAGCAGCCGATCTCGATCTTGCGGCGGATGTCGGCCTGCACCTCACGGCGCAGGTCACCTTCGACCTTGAATTCCGACGCCTCGATGTAATCGCGCAACCGGGTGACGTCGTCGTCGGTGAGATCCTTCGACCGCAGGTCGGGGCTGACGCCGGTGGCGGCCAGGATCTCGTGCGCACGGGTGCGCCCGATCCCGAAAATGTAGGTCAGTGCGATCTCCATGCGCTTCTCGCGCGGGAGATCGACGCCCATCAGACGTGCCATGTGGCAGCTTCCTTAACTGTTGCGGAGGTCTGCTCCCTGTCCGTCCCCTCGAATGGGGCCCCGGCCTCCGTTCCGGGGGTAGGTCGTCCGTCCGCTCTCCGCTCGTTTCCGAGGCGGCGAGCTCGCCGACGGCGACTGGCGCTGGGAGGTCTTCTTTTCTGTGCCAATCCGAACTGCGTTCGGTGCTTGGCTGGTGAACCCCTGCGTCGGGGTGCAGTCCAGGTCAGCCCTGACGCTGCTTGTGACGCAGGTTGTCGCAGATCACCATGACCCGGCCGTTACGGCGGATCACCTTGCACTTCTCGCAGATCTTCTTGACGCTCGGCTGAACCTTCACGTCCGTCCAATCTGGTTGTGGTTCACAGGGGTGTGAACACAGGTGTTCCCCAGTCGTACGACTGGGGAAGTCTTTTGTCGCAGATCCCGAGGCCGGAGCCACGAAATGCCGCGAGAGCTCCGGAGCCTCGACTCCCGAACTCCCTCCGGGGATCGCTCCCCGGAAAACTCACTTGTAGCGGTAGACGATGCGACCGCGGGACAGGTCGTAGGGAGAAAGCTCCACGACCACGCGGTCCTCGGGCAGGATGCGGATGTAGTGCTGACGCATCTTGCCGCTGATGTGCGCGAGAACCTTGTGACCGTTCTCCAGCTCGATGCGGAACATCGCATTCGGCAGTGGCTCGATAACTCGACCCTCGACCTCGATGGCCCCGTCCTTCTTCGCCATATCCTCCGCGATCCCGCTTACGTTGAAACCCTGTGTGGTCTCAACTCTTCGGCTAGCTTGTCACTGCAGTTACCGGTGCACTCCAGTCGACCCGGTGCCATACTCTTCGTAGTCACATGCGGACATGCAGTCACAGAAACTACACGCATTCGCATGAACACAGACGTCGGGCAGGTGCACCGCCGACCAAGCTTACCCGTGCGTCCACGATCCGGCCAAATGCGGTCCCCCCGCGCCGTCGCTAGTGGTCGGCGAGCGGGCCGCGCCCGGTGAGCGGGCCCCACGCCGCGATCAAGCCGAGCATCAGCACCAGCGCGATCGTGATGACCGTGAACACCGTGCCCGGACCGTGGCTGTCCAGCAACGGAAGCAGCAGGAACGGCTGGATGGCGGTGCTCAGTTTCGACAGAGAATAGGCCGTACCCGAGGCGGTGCCGCGCACGGTCGTGGGAAACGATTCCGGCAGATACGTGTGCAGGGCATTGGAGAAGACGTTGCTGGCCAGGGTGAACAGGCCGCCCGACAGCAGGATCAGCGGCACGCTCGTGGCGAATCCGAAGATCAGGCCGAACAGCGCCATCAGCGCGGCCGACGCCATCACCAGATATTTGCGCTCGACGCGCTCGATCAGCGGAATCGACAGCAGCGAACCCAGCGGATAGCCGAGGTAGGTGACGGTCAGATAGCCGAGGGAGTTCACCACCGTGAACCCCTTGTGCTGCAACACCAGCACCGCCAGCGTGCCGAAGCCGTAATAGCCGAAGACCTGCAGGATCATCACCGCGGAGAACAGCAGGGTGCGCCCGCGGTTGGCGCCGCGCAGGATTTCGGTGAACGACACCTTCGCCCCGGTTGTCGCGGCCTTGGCGTGCTGGGCCTGCCAGTGCGGCGATTCGGGCATGTGCCGACGGGCGACGAACACCAGCGCGGCGCCGAAGCCGCCGAAGACGAACAGCCAGCGCCAGCCGTCGGTGCCGAACGGTTCCAGCGGCACCAGCCACCGGGCCAGGAATCCGACGGTCGGCACCGCGCAGAAGCCGATGGTGTAGGCGATGGCGATCATCCGGCCGCGGACCTGCGGCGGCATCACCTCCGACAGATAGGTGTCGGAGACGGTCATCTCCGCGCCGATGCCGAGTCCGGCGAGCACGCGGGTCGCCATCAGGAACCAGACGTTGGGGCTGAACGCGCCGAGCAGGGTGAACCCGGCGTAGACCCCGATATTGATCATGAACATCCGGCGGCGGCCGAAGAGGTCCGAGAGCCGGCCGATGACCAGGGCACCGAGGAACTGGCCGACGAAGGCCGAGGCGAGGATGCCGCTCAGCTGATAGGTCGACAGCGCGAGTTGCTGCTTCAGCACACCGGTGATGGTGCCGGCGAGGAACAGTTCGTAGAGATCGAAGAACAGGCCCAGGCCGACCAGGGCGACGAGCTTGCGATGAACCGGCCGGACGGGAAGTTCGTCCAACCGCGCCGCGCGGGGATCATCACCCGCGGTGATTGCCATTTCGATACGCTCCCGACCTCGCAAATAAGGGGCAACCGAACCCGCCGGCAGGCGTCGCGGCGCGTCGTCCGACCGGCTCGTCGGCTGTGGGTAGGACGCCCGTCACGGCCGATAGCCCTCGCGTAAACTACCGGCTGTCCAGGAAATCGGTCCAGCAGATCCCAGGGGGACACCCGTGAGCGTGCGCAGCGAGCGAATTACGGACGCAGCGCCCTCGAACCCGATCGGCACGATCCTCGGCGAGGCCCCGACCACGAACCGCGGTGAGGTACTGCCGTGAGTCGCAACAACAACGATCTGCCCATGCTGCCCCCGTGGCTGTCGGAGAGCGACGTCACGCAAACGGGGTACGAAGCGCCGGTCGAGAACCTTCCGCACGAGGAGTACATCCCGGAGGACAACGGTCCGCGGCGGTTGTTCTCCCGCAAATCCGACGACCGGGCGGAGTCCGACAAGAAGGAGTCCGACCGGAAGTGGCGGAAATCCCGCCGCAAGGACAAGGCAGACGCCGAGCCGGCCGCCGGTGAGGGTTCGCCCTCGTGGGGGCCGCCCGACACCGCCCGGCCGCAGGGCGATGCGCAGCCGGGGCCGGAGTCGTTGCGCGGCAACGGTTCTCAGGGCTCCGAGTCCTTGCCGTGGCAGCAGCAGACGCCTGAGGGCTACCGTCCGGACGGCGTCCAGGGCGTGATCCCGGCCGACTTCCGTGCGCAGCAACAGAATCAATTCCCGCAGCCGCCGGTACAGCCGCAACCACCGACGCAGCCGCAGCAGCCCCCGACGCAGCCACCGGGGCCGTGGAATTCGGCGCCGTCGACGCCGCGCCACGACTTCGGCCGGCCGCCCGCTACCGCACAGCCGAATCCCGCTCCGGTGCCGCCGGAACCGACTACGCCACCTCCGAATCAGTCGCCCGGCCCCCTTCCCTCCGAGCCGCTGTCCGGCGAGTTCCCTCCCGCACCACCGCAGGCTTCCGCCCGCCCGCCGATTCCGCCTGCACCGCAGCAGATGTCGAGCACTCCGCTTCCGGCCGCCGACGGCGTGGATGCGGAGATGACCGTGCGGGTGACGCGGCGACCCGACCTACCCCCACCGCCCCAGCAGTCGGCCCCGACTCCGCCGCCGCTGCCCGAGTGGCCGGACCCGGCGCCGCCCACCCGTCCCGGACCGCCGCCACGGCTGGGCGTGCCGGAAGGGTACGAGAACGCGTCGCACGCGAACAGCGCTGTGGGGCAGCAGATTTCACCACTCGGCTCTCCGGTCGCACCGACGGCCGACGCACCGGGCCTGCCGAAGCAGGCGACGGACGCACGCCCCGCCGCTGCCGATATGCCGCCGACCGCGGGCACCGGGACTTCCGGCGTCGCGGAGGAGGCGCCCGCCTGGCTCGGCGGCGCAACGGAGCACTCGCCCGCGCCGGGCGAATCCGCACCCCGGCGCGACGATGCTGCCGGGGCGTCCGCGCATCGGCCGACCGGGGATTCGGGCGCACCCGGCGAGACCGCCGTATCCGATACCCCTGGCGCGGATCTGCCCGTCCCAGCGGACGATACGGGGCAGGGTGGCGGCACGTGGGATGCCTTCGCGGCCGGTGGCGATTCGGCTTCCGGTACGCGGCCTCTTCACCCGCCGACGGTGGGAACCCATGCGCCGGAGAGTGATTCGGGTGCGTCGTCGGTGGTCGGCGGTGTCGGGTTCTACGGCGCCGGTAACGCGGATAGCGGTGCGGTCGCTTCGGCGGGGCAGCAGTGGAGCGGGCGGCATCGGCTCGCCTCAGAGCCGGTGGCGGCACACGATCCCGCCGTGCGGCCCGGGCCGGACATGGGTGGCGCCGTGTGGAACGGCACCGACGCGGCACCCGCGCAGTCCGAAGCGCGGCCGCAGACGCCCGACGCCGCGAGTCCGCAGTACGGCGCGGCGCCGCAGACACCGCAGTACCAGCAGCCGCCCGCTGCGGAATTCGGTACGCACCCAGCACATTCCGGCCCGATGCCGCAGGCGCCGAATGCCGAATCGACGATGGTCGCCGGTCCCCAGGGCGTGTCGCAGCCTCGGATCCCCCAGCCGGCCCCGGACGCGCAGTGGCACAGCGCACCACAACCGCCGCCACAGGTGCCGGGTCCGGCGACCGGTCCCGAACAGCAGTGGGCCGCACGACAGGCGGATCAGTATTCCCAGCCGCAGCAGTACGCCCAGCCGAATCCGTATATGCCGGGGCAGCAGGCCGCTTCGCCCGAGCAGTATCAGCACGCCCGCAACCCGCAGGTCCAGCAGCAGGCTGTCCATCCGCAGGCGCAGTATCAGCAGTACCAGCAGGGTCAGCCGCCGCACCAGTACCCACCGAACGGCGTGACGCCCTCACTGGAGGATGTCCCGATGCGCCGGGCGAAGAAAGCCCCCGGCTCGGGTTGGCGGCGCGCGGTGCACCACATGTCGGGTGGTGCCATCAATCCGGGTATGTCCGCGGAGGAGCTGCGCCTGCAGGAACTGGTGGCGCGCATCCGGCAGCCGGTGCGCGGCGACTACCGCATCGCCACCCTGTCCCTGAAAGGCGGTGTCGGCAAGACCACCACCACCATGGGCATCGGCTCGATCTTCGCCTCCATCCGCGGTGACCGCGTGATCGCCGTCGACGCCAACCCGGACTTCGGCACGCTGTCGCAGCGGGTGCCGCTGCAGACCCGCTCCACGGTGCGGGACCTGTTGCTGGATCAGCAGATTCGCAGTTACGGCGACGTGCGCCGGCACACCTCGCAGGCCACCAGCCGGTTGGAAGTGCTGGCCAGCGAACGTGATCCGGCGGCGTCGGAATCGTTCAGCGAGGACGAGTACCGCCAGGTGCTGCGCGTGCTGCAGCGGTTCTACAACATCATCCTCACCGATTGCGGTACCGGACTGATGCATTCGGCGATGGCGGGTGTGCTGGATCTGGCGCATTCGCTGGTGCTGATCTCGTCGTCGGCGATCGACGGCGCCCGCAGCGCGGCGGCGACGCTGGACTGGCTCTCGCTGCACGGGCACGATCACCTGGTGCGCAATGCCGTCGTGGTGATCAACCTGCCGCGCGAGGGCTCACCGAATGTGGCGATTCAGCATCTGCGCGAGTACTTCCTGGCCCGGTGCCGCGCCGTGCACGTCATCCCCTACGACCCGCATCTGGCCGAGGGCGCCGAGATCGACCTGGCCCGGCTGCACAAGAACACCAAGCGCGCGCTGGTGGAACTGGCGGCGACGGTGGCCGACGATTTCGCCACCGACCATCGGCGGTTCGGCGGTTACTGAGCACCGCGGTTATCGAGCACTGCGGTCCTGCCAGGCCATCGGGGTCGCCCGGACCTCGGCGATGCTGCGGCCGCGGCGGCGCCGGAACAGTCCGCGCAGGGGGCCGGCATTGAGATAGCCGACGCGCGCGGCGACCGTCTCCACGGTGGCATTGGTGGTGCGCAATAGCCGGGTGGCACGCTCGAGGCGGATTTCGTTCACGAAATCCCGTGGTGACATCCCGATTTCGGCCTGTGTCGCGCGCTGCAGGCTGCGCACGGTGACGCCGAGTTCGCGAGCGGCGTCGGTGATCAGGAACTGCTCGGCGATATGTCCGCGCACCCAGCGTTCGAAGGCCGCGACCAGTGAATTCCCGCGCGCGATCACCTGGGGAACGATGTAGTCGCGTTGCTCGCCTCCGCTGCCGGCCAACAGCATCCGGGCCGCGCGTTCGGCTTGAGCGGGACTGCGACCGGCCACCGTGGCCAACGCGAGGTCGAGATGGGCCAGGGCCGCCGCGGCCGTCGCGATGTGACCGGAGCGGCACAGGATGCGTCCCTCGTCCAGGTCGACGTTCGGATAGCGGCGGCGGAAGGCCGGGCCCAGCCACCAGCTCGTCGTCGCGGGCAGCCCGTCGAGCACCCCGGCCTCGGCGAGGAAGAAGGTTCCGGTGCACGCGGCGGCCAACGGAGTTCCCGCGATGTGTGCCTGCGAAATGCGTTCCAGCACCGGCCGGTTGGCGGGTGCGGCGATCAGGTCGACCACCGCGTCCGCGTCCATCGCGAGGACGGCGGGCACGATGATCGGGCCGATGTCGCCGGGCACCTCGGCCAGCGGTGTGGTCGGGATCAGATGGCCGTGGCCGGAGCGGACACTGCCGCCGAGCGCGACGGTGTGCACTCGCCACGGTTCGGGCTCCAGCTCCGGATCGTCGACGAGCGAGTTCGCCGTGTTGAAGACCTCCAGCACGGCGGCGAGACCGAGGTCGCCGACACCGTCCACGACGAACACCGCCACATCCATGTCGCAAACAGTACTGAATGCGTCGGATACGACACTGATAATGCGCACATCCGCCGCCTAGTGTTGCCGTATGACGATGTGGGCGAACAGAGGTGCACGATGCGCATCGTGAGCAGTGTGTGTCACCTCTTCGAATACGAGGTCACCTCGGCGGGGCCGTGCGCGGTCGCGCTGGATCCGGCAGCGGTGCGCGCCCGGAAGTTGTTCGTGGACTGCCTCGTCCTGCAGGTCGCGGTCGAGCCGGGTGACGCCGCGGCACTTCCGGCGGCGGTAGAGGTCGTGAAAACCATTGCGGCACACGACGACGTCGGCTACATCGTGGTCGAAGGTGTGGCGCCGTGGGCGCGAAGCGATCGACGCGGCGCACACGAGGACGTACTCACCGGCCTGGCGGATGCGCTGGACATCGTATCCGAGCTCACCGAGCGCTTGGCGGAACGCGGTGAACTGGTCCACCTGATGCCGTTCGGCTGGAACACGATTCGCTTCACCGAACTGGCCGATGGTTCACGACCGCGGCGGGTGACCCGGCTGAATCCGGCGCCACTGCCGGCGGATCGGTCGCGGCACAGCCGCGCACCGCGGATGGCGGGCTCGTGCCGATCGCTGAGCTACTAGACCTACTCACCAGGTCGGCAGGCGACGCCGTCCGGTGAGGACCTCACGCACCAGATCGTCGTAGCCGTCGGCCAATTCGGCGAGATGATGCCAGGCAGCGTGCAGCACTTCGTCGCTCGCGTCGAGGGTCATCAACGCGTGGTGCGCGCGCACCGACGCCTCGGCCAGCCGGTCGATGACGGCGCCGATCGTTTCGGTGTGCAAGGTAGCGTCGGAGTTCTGCTGCGGGACGGCGCGGACGATCCAGTCGTCGATCGCCATCACCAATTCCATTCGCCGTCTGCCGATTTCGATCATCAGCGCGGAGTCCGGATCCGGGGCGGAACCGCCGCGGCCGAGCTGGCGTTCGAACAGCACCGCCAGGTCGCGCGCGAACCACAGGATCGGGCCGCCGATGACGCGGTGCCCCCGGCACGCGCGCAACAACAGATCCGAACTCGGCAGAACTTCGGTCGTCAGGAAATCGACGGCCGTCGGTGTATGTGGTGTGTCGGGCCATGCCACGACCACCATCGGGGACGTCTCCAAACCAGCCACGTTGCCTCGCCGTCGTCGCCGTACAACCAATGGTCAGGACGTTCATTACAATAAACCTCTGAATGTGTGTGTCAAGGGTCACACTGCCCTGCCAACCAGCAGAGTAGACTTCCGGTCGTTGAAGATACAACCGAGGAGCGAGATGGCCGCCGGTCCGAGGTACCAGCGAATCGCCGACGTCCTACGGGAGGCGATCCGCGACGGCACGTACAAACCTGGTGATCGCCTGCCCAGCCACAACGAGCTGGCCGACCAGATGCATGTCTCGATCACCACCGCGCGCAACGCGATTCAGGTGCTCGTCGCCGAAAACCTGCTGTTCACAGCGACTTCCCGGGGCACGATCGTGCGCAGCCAGGAGGTCCTGGAATCCGTGGTGACCAACCATATTCGACGCGACCGCCCCAAGTCGGCGCACGACATCTTCTCCGAGATCGCGCGCGCCGCCGGGCGTGAACCGGCCAAGCAGTTCAGCGCCCGGATGGAACCGGCCGGAACGGAAGTCGCGCACTGGCTAGGCGTGCCGAAGGACTCCTGGGTCGTCTCGCGCACCGTGGTGCAGTACCTCGACAACGAACCGTGGTCGTGGGAGGTCAGCTACTACCCGCGTGACCTCGCCGAACTCACCGGAATCGATTCTCCGCACGACATTCCGGAGGGCACGACGCGGCGGCTGGCCGCACGTGGCTATCCCGAAACCGCCCATCGGGATACGGTCGTGGCCCGCCCTGCGAGTGCCGACGAGGCCGCTGTCCTGGGTGTCGGAGCCGGCACCATGCTGCTCGATCATCTGCGCATCGGCGCCAGCAGCACCCGCATCATGCGGGTCACCCGCCAGCGGTCGCCGGCCGCACGCAACCGGCTGGCCTACGAACTCGGTGACGACGAGGGCACCGCCCTGATCCGCAAAACCCTGGGGGCGCCGCATCCGCCGGGCAACTCCCATTCCTTCGGTAACTCACTGGTACCCGGATCGCCATGAACATCCGCATCCGCCAGGCCCGCTCGGCCGACCTCGGCACCATCTGCCGACTACGGCTCCAACGCACGGCCTGGCTTGCGGCACGCGGCTCGGACCAGTGGACCCGGCAGGGCCGCGGGCTGCCGATCGAACGGTTCGCCCACGCGGTCGGATGGTCGGTCTCGGCCGGGGAGACCTGGGTCGCGGAGGTCGGCGGCGAATTCGCGGGAACCGTCACCGTGAACGACCGCGCGGATCCCGGGCTGTGGTCGCGGCGGGAGATCACCGACGCGGTGATCGTGCACTACATGATCGTCGATCTGCGCTTCGCCGGATCCGGTGTCGGCCGCGCACTGCTCACCCACGCCGCCGGGCTGGCCCTTGTCCGGCAACGCAATTGGGTGCGATTGGACGCCTGGACCAGGAATACCGAGCTGCACCGGTACTACCGCTCGGTGGGATTCCGGCTGGCGCGCATCGCGAATCCGGCGGTCAGCGGACCCTCGGCGGCGCTGTTCGAGCGCCGCGCCGACAGCTGGGGCCTACCGGAACCGATCGTGCGACGCCATCTGCACGCGGACCGGGGCGATCCGGTGCGCTGACTCAGACCGGCGGCAGATAGCTCACCTGCACCATCTCGTTCTCGCGGGCACGGGATACGAGCGTGCCCCGGCCGGGTGCGAGCTTGGCCGACCGCACATCGCCGAGCAGTTTGCCCTCGTCCTTGGGCGCCGACATCAGCAGCGCGTCCACCGAGAGGTCCTTCAGCATGCCCAGCACCTTGTCGTACAGCGCCCGGGAGGCGCCGCCGGAGCGCCGTGCCACGATCAGGTGCATACCGATATCGCGGGCCTGCGGAATGAATTCCAGCAGCGGTTCGAGCGGGTTGCCCGCACCGGTGGCGACCATGTCGTAGTCGTCGACCACGATGTAGATCTCCGGCCCGGTCCACCAGCTGCGGTCCCGCAGCTGCTGCGGGGTGATGTCCGAACCCGGAATCCGTTGCCGCAGATAGGCGGCGACCTCCTTGATCATGTCGAACGACGTCTGCCCCGAGGTGGAATAGCCGGCGAGCTGCTGCCCCTCCAGCACGCCGAGCATGGTGCGCCGGTAGTCGATCAGGATGACGCGCGCCTGTTCGGCCGTCGAATTCTCGGTGATGCCGAGCACGATGTTGCGCAGCAGCGTGGTCTTGCCGCACTCCACGTCCGCGAAGGCCATCAGATGCGGCTGCGCGTCGAAATCCATGACCAGCGGCGCCAATTCGTTCTCGCCCAGACCGACCACCACCCGGGTGGCGCTGCATTCGATGCCCTGTTCCGCCGCCTCGGCGAGCACCTGTTCGCGCGGCACCCGCAGTGGCAGCATCCGGACCGCCGGTGCGCGCCGGTCGCCGTAGAGTTCGGCGAACTGGCTGCGCGCCAGCGCGATACCGTCGGACAGAGTCGCCGGATCGGAGTTGGAGTCCAACCGCGGCAGGGCGATCAACATGTGCAGCTTCTCGGGGGTCAGACCGCGGCCGGGACGACCCACCGGCACCAGAACGGCCGTGCGCCGGTCCATTTCGGAGTCGCTCGGGTCACCGAGACGCAGTTCCAGCCGGGTGCCGACGAGATCCTTGACCGCCGGCCGGATCTCGCCCCAGCGGGTGGCGCCGATCATCAGGTGGATGCCGTAGGACAGGCCCTGCGCGGCCAGCGCGTTGAAGGCCGGCTCCAGCACGTCGAATTCGGCACGGATGGTCGCCCAGCCGTCGACCACCAGGAACACGTCACCGAACAGATCCTGCGACAGTGGGTCCGCCGCCCGCTCGGCCGGACTCCGCTGCGCCAGTTCGGCTTTGCGGCGCCGGAACTCGTGGATCGACTCGATGCCCAGTTCGCGGAAGCGCTCCTCGCGCTGATGCAGCAGGGTCACCATCTCGGCGACCGTGCGGCGCACCCGGTCGATGTCCATGCGCCCGGCCACCGAGCCGACGTGCGGGATGTCGGCCAGACCCGCCAGCGTGCCGCCACCGAAGTCCAGGCAGTAGAACTGCACCTGCTCCGGCGTGTGGGTGGCCGCGGCCGCCATGATGATCGACCGCAGGGTGGTCGACTTACCGGACTGCGGACCGCCGACGACGGCCAGATTGCCCTGTCCGGCCGACAGATCCACGATCAGCACATCGCGGCGCTGCTCGTACGGCTTGTCGATGACACCGATCGGCCACCACAGCCGGCCATGCCGGTTCACCGGCGAGCGCCAGTCCGGATCGGGCAGCAACATGTCCACCGACGGTGATTCGTCCAGCGGCGGCAGCCACACCTCGTGCGCCGGGCGGCCGTGACCGCGCAACCGGTCCACCACCACGTTGAGCAGCGTCTTGGGCACCGTGTCGGCGGGTGTGCCGGATAGTTCCCGCTCCGCCTCCGGCGATCCGGGCGGCGGCGGAAGTTCGGGCCGGCCCAGCGGTCCGCGCGCCGGAGCGACGGCCACCGGTGTGCGCACCGGCACCGGCGCCGCGGTGAAGACCACCGGCTCCTGTCCGCCGCCACGCTGCCCGCCGCCGGTGCGTCCGGGCGCATTGCCCGCGGGTGATTCGTAGGCGCCGGAGACGTAGCAGGCGTTGAACCGCAGCGGATCGTCGGCGTCGCTCTTGAGGTAGCCCGAACCCGGCACACTCGGCAGGTGGTAGGCGTCGGTGATGCCGAGGACCGCGCGTGATTCGTTGGCGGAGAAGGTGCGCAGGCCGATCCGGTAGGACAGGTGCGAGTCGAGGCCGCGCAGTTTGTTCTCCTCGAGCCGCTGCGAGGCCAGCAGCAGGTGCACGCGCAGCGAGCGGCCCAAGCGGCCGATCATGACGAACAGATCCGCGAAATCCGGCTTCTGCGAGAGCAGTTCGGAGAACTCGTCGACGATGATGAACAGCGCGGGCAATGGGTCGAGCGCCGCGCCGGCCGCGCGGGCTCGCTCGTATTCGGTGACGTTGGCGAAGTTGCCCGCCGAGCGGAGCAGTTCCTGGCGCCGGGTCATCTCACCCGACAGCGCGTCCTTCATTCGATCGACGAGGGCGATCTCCTCCTCCAGGTTCGTGATCACCGCGGCGACGTGCGCCAGCGATTCCAGTCCGAGGAAGGTCGCGCCACCCTTGAAGTCGACCAGCACCATGTTCAGCTGATCCGGCGAGTGGGTCGTCACCATGGACAGCACCAGGGTGCGCAGGAATTCGGACTTACCCGAACCCGTTGCGCCGATGCACAATCCGTGCGGTCCCATACCGTTCTCGGCCGACTCCTTGATGTCGATCTCGACCGGCGTGCCGTCGGGAGTGATGCCGATCGGCACCCGCAGCCGCTCGCGATCGTTGCGCGGGCGCCACACCGACGCCGGATCGATCTGCGCGGCGTCGGGAATCTTCAGCAGTTCCATCAGGCCGGGCACGGCTCGCGATTCGTCGCCGAGGCTCACGATCTGGGCCGCGGTGGCGACCCGGTAACGAGCCAGCGCCCGCGCCAGGGTCTGCGCTTCGGCGATGGACACCGGGTCGCAGGTGGCGAACTGCTCCACGCCCGCGGCGGATCTCGCGGCGACGGTACCGTCGGCGACCACCAGTTGCAGGCCGCGGCGCACCGCGAGCCCGGCCTGCGGCGCGGTCAGGTCGAGCACGGTCACCGAATCCAGTCCGGCGTCGCTGACGATCCGCTCGGTTCCGCTGACGTAGCCGTCGTCGATGATGACCAGCAGGTGGATGCGCCCGGCGGTGGGCTGCGCGTTGCGCATGAACCGGCCGCGCTCGAGCAGTTCGGCCGCCATGGAGGTCTCCAATTCGGCCAGCGACCGGTACATCATCCGAGCTGCCCCCATGCCGTCGCGGTCGACGGGATGTTGCAGGTGCGGAAGCCATTTCGCCCACGACCAGGCCTCGGCATCCGGGTCGGCGCAGATGATCGCGACCGCGGCGTGGTCGGGTCCGTGGAAGGTCACGTATTCCATCAGCATGGCGCGCACCAGCATGCGCGTCTCGTCCGGGCGGCCCTCGATGTTGATCGCCGGGAACGCCCGCAACGACAGGGCCGTGGGCAGGCCGTGCACCACCGAATGGGTACGCACGAAGCGACGCAGCGCCACCGTGGACACCGGTTCGAGGTCCTCGAGCGGACCGGTCTCCGGCCGGGCCAGTTTGGTGGCCAGCCGGTGACTGCCGACGCCGACGCGCACATGCCCGAAGTCCGGGTCGTTGGGGCGGCGCTCCCACATCCGGCGGGTACCGGCCACGGCCCGCAGGTCGGCGGGTTCCGGATGGCTCCAGATCAGCGATTGCAGCTGTGCGCCACCGGTTTTGCGGACATCGCGGCGGACCTGGTCGAGGTAGCGGAAGTAATCCTTGCGTTCCTCGTTCAGTTCGGCGGCGCGCTTGGGGCCGCCCGAGCCGCGCATGCCCGCCATCATGCCGACCATCGACATCAGCATCATCATCGGGAACATCAGCATGAAGGGGTTGGCGAGCAGATTGCGCCCCATCATCACCATCATCGCGATCATGCCGACCACCGCGACCACCATGACCACGGGCATGAGTCGCATCAGCAGCGCGGGAGGCACCGGCCGCGGAATCTCCGGCGGGGCGGTCAGCGCCACCTCGCCGCCCGGTGCCCGCGGCGGGGCGATCCGCGGTCGGCGCACGAATCCGTCGGTGGACATGCCTACTCTCCTCGAGCCGAGTCGGTCCCGGTGGGAGCCGGGGTGGCGGAAAGGTATCCGGCGGCCGGATCGTCGGCGGCTGCTTCGGGCCGCCTGCGCCGATACGGCAGAGCGGCGGCCCAGCCGACGGCCAGCAACGCCAGCAGTGTGCCGGAGCCGATGATCGCCACCCGGCGCGGCAGTGGGTCGGGGCGGCGGTCCGGGTCGGGCGGCGCGATGGCACGCGGCACCTGCGCCGCCGGTCCGGGTGGCGGCGGCAGCTGCGCGGTGAGGGCCGCCAGCGGATCGATGAGCCCGAATCCGACCCGATCGTCACGGCCCGCACCGGGATTGTGCGCGGTCCGCTCGATCCGATCGATCACCTGCGCCGCGCTCAGATCCGGAAATCTGCTGCGCACCAGGGCCGCCAGGCCCGAGACGAACGCCGCCGAGAAGCTGGTGCCGTCGATGGTCAGCGGCCCCTCGTCGCCGTGTTCGGTGTCGACCAGGCCGGTTCCGCCCGGCTTGCTGTCGAGCGAGATGATCGAGCGGCCGGGTGCGGCGACACCCACCCACGGGCCGTGGATCGAGAACGGCGAGGTCGCTCCGTCCGGATCGGTCGAGGCGACCGAGAGCACGTACGGGGAGAACCAGGCCGGGCTGATGACGGTGCGCACTCCGTTCCAGCCGCTGGTGTCGTTCTGCGCCGAGCAGGCGGCCTGGTCGAGATTGCCGGCCGCGGCGACCACGACGACATTGCGGTCGGCGGCGTATTTCACCGCCGCGCCCAGTGCGCCGTCAGCGGTTTCGGAACCCGCTGGGGTGCAGGACACTTCGGAGATGTTGATCACCGTGGCGCCCATGTCGACCGCGCGCACCACGGCGGCCGCCATCGTCAGTACATCACCGTATCCGCCGGCGGCGACCTTGCCGGTCTCGTCGTTGTTGCGGTTCTTCGCCTCGTACTGCAGGCTCAGCTGCCGGATGGCCAGGATCTGTGCCTCCGGGGCGACCCCGGAGAAGGCGTCGGAGGGGTTCGGACGTGCGGCGATCAAGCCGGCGACCAGGGTGCCGTGACCGTCGCAATCCTCGGTGCCGTCGCCGGCGGTGACGAAGTCGCCACCGGGCTGCAGGTCCGGCAGGCGTGGATGGCGGTTCACACCGGTATCGATCACAGCGACCTTCTGCCCGGCGCCGCGACTGAACTTCCAGGCTCGGTCCAGATCGAGAATGCGCTGCGGCAGTGGCGGATCCCGCGGAATCGCGCCGGTCAGATACGGTTCGGCGCAGACCGCACGCTTCTCGGTCTGGTCCGGCGGACCGTTCTTGGCGTTGACGGCCAGCGCCTGCCCGAGAGCGCCCTCGTCGATCGCCGGCGGGGCGACCGCGGTCGCGGGACCGCCCCCGAACAGCGACGCGCCGAGTACCGCCGCGGCAGCGGCCACGCGCAGCCCGCGAGCGGCCCGGCGAACGAAACCCGCTATCGGACAATCGTTTCCGTAGCGCAGCACAGTCATCGCCCGATCAGATGTTCCGCGCGGCCGAGTAGACGTCCATCAGCCGCAGCGACAGCGGCACGATGGCGATGATCAGCAGGTATTCGAAGATTTCGATCGCCCGCCGCAGCACCGGCGACACATCGGCGCGAGGTCCGAGCACACCGAAGGCGACCACCGCCGCGGCGACGATCAGCACCAGGCCCGCGCCGATGGCGCGCCAATCCTCGTGCGCCACAGCGGTACCCGCGATGACGGCCAGCGCCACCACGGTGCCGCCCGCGATCATCGTCGACGCCTGGGTGAGATCCGCGTACGCCCGGCCGCGCAGGCACAGCACCACCGCGGTGATCGCCGCCAGCACCAGCCCCTGCCAGCGCGCCTCGCCCAGCGGATCGGCGCCCAGGATCGCCCCGAAACCCGCTGCGAGCGTGGCGGCCACGAGAATTCCGGACTGGTACTGGTTGGCCGCCCGGGCGCGGCGCTCCAGTCCCGCCGCCGAGGGCAGTGCGGTCGCGCCGATGACGCCGATGTCGGCGATCGTCGGGCGGGGTTCGTGATCGGTGGGATCGATGGCGCCGCCGGCGGTCGGCACCGGCGGAACCGGCAGGCGCGCCGCGGCGACGGCGGCCCGGGGAGCCATCGTGATCAGCACCAGGCCGGCGATCAGCACGCCGACAGCGATCTTCGCGATGTCGAAGTCCCACACCATCCGTACGGCCGCGGCGACCGCGAGCACCGCGGCACCGGTGACCACCGCGGCGACCACGAGCGATCCGGCGCGGGTCATCGAATACAGTGCCAGCGCCACGACCAGTGCCGCCACCGCCGAGAACAGCAGGTGTGGCGACCCCACCCGGCCCGGGGTGAGCAGGCCCGCGCTCGCGCCCAGCAGCGCAATCGCGAACAGCGACAACACGATCGCCGTCGTGCGCTCGGCCGGATAGCGGCGCGCGACGATCACGGCGGCGCCGGCGGCGAGCACCCCCGCGCCCAGCGCGATGAATCCGTTCCAGATGCCGGTGCCCTTGCCAGACACCAGAACCGCGACCGCGACGAATACCGCGATCAGTCCGGCGCCCAGCCCCATTCGCCGCGCCGCCGTCGGCGACCAGGCGTTTCCCGATTCGGCGGTGAGCCGCGAGACGGCGTCGATCACATCGTCGAAGAGCGCGGGCGCCTCCTTGGCGGTCACCGAGCGCAACACCAGCAACTCACCGTCGAAAACCTCTGCGTCGGTGAGCGATTGGTGCGGCGGGATGGGGTCGCGGCCGATCCGCGCCAACGTCCAGTGCTGTGCGCGTACGGGCGCGCCCTCGTCGTGTTCGGTCAGGTCGGGATTGCGGGAATCGATCAGCTCGACCAGGTCGGTGATGTACGCCGCGACCGGCACGGTCGCGGGCAGGCCCACATCGAGTTGAGTATTTCCGCCGATCACCGACACTCGGCACAATTCCGGGTCAACGGCCCCCACGCCGCTGCTCGACGACTCGGTCACGGATTACAGAACTCCCTACGATTTTCGTCGCTGTATTGCGACGTTCCAAACTTAACCGAGATCGGCTGTCACGGCAGCCGGTATGCTGAGCGAGAATTAGCACATTCACGCGTTTAGGGGACTGTCCGTATGACCGGCAACCGCCAAGCACAACGCGCCTTCGATGCCGGCGTATTGTCATTGGGTATCGCTATCGACGGCCAGGAATCCACGCCCGATCTCGAATATGCGAAGCTCGCATTCCAGCGCGCCACCGAATGGGATCCGGGCATGTGCGACGCCTGGCTGGGCCGGGCCGCGGCCGGGGAGATCACCCCCGAGGTGGTGTTCAACCTCTACAAGACCAGCGGCTCCACCCTCTACCGCGAGCAGCGCCGGCTCGGCCTGGCGCCGCGGCAGCTGGCGGGCCGGTTCGTGGTGGGCCAGTACATCGACTATCCGCTGGCGGGGTACACCGAGATCTGGCTGGCGCAGGCGACCCAGCTCATCTCCGCCGGCGATTACGACGAGGCCGAGCAGGTGCTCGACGAGCTGGCCCGGCATCGCGCGGGCCTGCTGTCGCAACCCGATCAGGACCTCGACGACCGGATCTGCCAGTACGTTCGCGGCCTGCTGCACTACACGACGCAGCGCTGGCCGGATGTGATGACGGTGCTGGCCGGTTCGGCGGACTGGCAGGACTCCTACCTGGCCGCGGGCGCGCACGTGATGGTCGGCACGGCCTGTGCGCAGCTCGGCCTGTTCGGCGAGGCGATCCGCCGGATGGAGGCCGCCGAGAACGGCCCGATTCCGGCTGCCGCCACCACCGCCCGGTTCTGCCGCGGGTTGTGCCTGCGCGAGATGGGCCGTGAGGACGAGGCCCAGGCCCTGTTCGAGAAGGTGTTCTCGGAGGCGCCCGACTTCGCCGCGAACACGCAGGCCATGCGCGATCGCAAGTACCGCCTCACGGTGACCTCGAAGGAGCTGATCGACGCGCGCACCGACCGCTGGGATCCGGCTTCCGCGCCCACCGCCGAGCAGGTCGAGACCGAGGAGCGCGGCGACCGGGCCAAACGCCTGCTGGAGGTCGCCCGCGCGGAGCTGGACGAGCAGATCGGCCTGGCCGCGGTGAAAACCCAGGTGGCGAAACTCCAGGCCACCGCGCAATTGGCGAAAATCCGCGCCGAGAAAGGTATGTCCAGCGCGCCACGCGGACAACACCTTGCGTTCACCGGCCCGCCAGGAACCGGTAAGACGACGATTGCCCGAGTGGTGGCGAAAATTTACTGTGGGTTGGGTTTGTTGAAAACCGATCGACTGGTAGAGGTAAAGCGTTCGGATTTCGTCGGTGAACATTTGGGAAGCACCGCGATAAAAACGAATAAATTGATCGATTCCGCGATGGACGGAGTGCTGTTCGTCGACGAGGCGTACACACTCGTTCAGACCGGTCTGTCCGGTGGCGACGCCTTCGGCCGCGAGGCGGTGGACACCCTGCTGGCCCGGATGGAGAACGACCGCGATCGGCTGATCGTCATCATCGCCGGATACGACGGCGAGATCGACCGCTTCCTCGCCTCCAACGACGGTCTGGCCTCCCGCTTCGCCAAGCGCGTGAAGTTCGAGTCCTACACACCCGAGGAACTGGGCCGGATCGGTCAGTTCATTGCGAGCAAACGGGATTCGGAGGTCGCCGAGGATGCGCTGGAACTCCTGCAGGCCGCATGCCGCGAACTCTACGAGCGTCAAGTGGTGGACCAGAGCGGCGAGCAGCGACGCGCGGTGGACCTCGCCGGAAACGGCCGGTTCATCCGCAATGTGATCGAGGCCGCCGAGGAGGAGCGCGAATTCCGTTTGGCCACCGACGAATCCATCGATCTGTCGGCGGTGGACGAGACCGTGCTCATGCGGATCGAGGGCGCCGACATGGCCAAGGCGCTGGAAGGTGTGCTCGGCGGATTGCGCTGAGCGGCGGTGTGATCGCTACCGGCCGGGCGGCCGGTGACAATCAGTTGTTCTTGCCCGGCGGTGGGATCGGGCGGGCGCAGGCCATAGCGCTCGGGCCCGCGTCCGGGCACTGCGGCAGGCTGTCGTGACTCATCAGAGCGTCCTGCCGGGTCAGCGCCGGGCCCGCCGACAAGGCCTCCACGATCGGTTTCGGCGCCGGCTTCGGAGTCTTCGGCATTCCGAGGACCTTGGCGGTGTCGGCATCCGGGATTCCGTAGCGAATTCCGTTGTCCCCCACGTAGAACAGCGGGCCGTTGCTCACTGCACCCGGCTCCGCTCCGACCGACCGCACGAACTCCCCGGTGCCCGGGCGCAGATAGACGCCGTCGATCCGATCACCGGCGCCGTCCGCGGTCGCCGGGACGACCGGCTCCGCATCCGCGGGCAGCGGCAGCGCGCGGCCGGCCAGCAGCGTCACCGTGGCGCGCGGGTCGTCGGCGGCACGGGTCCACGACAGGCAGGCCACCGGATCCGCGTCGGGTGCGAGCACGGCCGGAACCTGCTGCGGGAAATCGTCTATCGGCAGCCGGTGCAGGACCGGAATACCGACGATGCGGTCCGGCGGGACAGTCGAGATCTCGTTCATATCTTGCGAATTCGCGTCGCGGATCAGACCCGCGGCGAACGGCGTGACTCGTTGTACGCCGTCGGTGAGGACCACGTACAACTCGTCGGCGTCCACGCCGTGGACCCTGATCACACCGCCCACCGGCACATCGGACAGCCTGCCCGGGCCTGGTGCGCCGTGCCCGCCGATCTCCGGAACAGTCAGCGGCGGAACAGGTTCGGTGGCGTCGAGCAACGCGCCGCCGATCGGGCGTGGGCGCTGGTCACGCAATCCGAGTGAGCGGATCAGAACGGAATCGCCGGGATCGATCTCGGCCCGCTTACCGTCGTAGACCAGAAAGGTCTTGCCGCCGTGGGTGGCCAGCAGCGCCTGATCCGCGCGCACCGGCACCGCGTGGGTACCGCCGGCCGGATTGTCCAGCGGCCCGGCGATCACCGTGGTGAGCGGCCCCGTCGCGGCGGCGCCGCCACCCGTCGAGGGCGGCAGCAGGTTGTCGCACATCGTCCAGGTGGACCGCCGGGGATCACCCGATCCGGACAGTGCGCCGGGCGCGCCGGGAATACCCAGCAGCGGACCGCGCGGCTGCGTCAATTTGCTGTCCTTGACCGAGGACGGGGAGGCGGCGGCGCCCGTGATCAGACGCGCCGAGGCCAGGTTGAGCACCGGATGCAGGGTTCCGTCCACGAGGACGTAGAGCGCGCCGGAGTCCTTGCCCATCACGATCTTCGAATCACCCACGGATCCCTGCGGGTGCAGGAAGGCCAGGATCGCGGCGCCGGCCACCCCCAGCAGGCCCAGCACGGCGCCGATCACCAGCGAGCGGAACTGGGTGCGCATGGGATCGTGCAGCATCCGCACGTCGCGCCGCACCAGGGCGTGTTCGTAGCGCTTGAGCAGGAACCGGTAACCGTTGACTTGGGCACGGGTGGTCAACTGCGCCGGCACAACCGCCTCCCGATACCCACTAGCTGATTCCGATGACCCGATTCGAGTGCGCGAACCGTATCCGGCCGCGCTTCGACAGACTAGCGAAGCCGAACGAGTTCGGTCCATTATGTGCGCATGAACTCCACCACGCGCGGAGATAAAGCCACACCGTCCGACGACGATTCATCCGACGCCCCCGAAACCGGCTCGAACGCAGCACAATTGCGCTCGACGGAATTCTGGCTCTTTCACCTTCTCCCTCTGCGTCTGGTGCTTCCGGTGCTGGTCACGGCGGCTGCGGGCGCGTTCGTCGCCAGGGTTTTCACCCCGTTGTGGTGGGTTCCGGTCGTCGTCGCCGCGGCGGTGACGATCGTCGGGCTCACGCCGATTCGCGGCACCTCTCTCGCACAATCCCTGGCGCGTGGAATTACCTTTCGTTGGCAATTGTTTCGTAATCGTTCCACCACCGTTCAACATTCGCCATTCAATGTTCCACTGGCCGAAGGCGGAAGTTACGGAATGCGCTGGGACGGTGACCGGCTCATCACCATGTTGCGGATCGACGCCCAGCCGCGGACGGTGACCCGGCTCAGCCCCAGCGGACTGCTCGGCGACGATATGCTGCCGCTCGCCGAGATCGCCCGCTGTCTCGATCAGTTCGACATCCGGCTGGCCGCCATCGATGTGATCAGTACCGGATCGCGCAGTGCCGGCACCGGTGCGGTGGCCCGCGCCTACGAGAGCATCCTCGGACCGCTGCCGGCCGTGGCGCATCGGACCGTCTGGGTCGTCCTGCGGCTCGATCCCTTGGCCAACGCGCCCGCCGTGGATCGGCGGGGCGGAGGGGCGGAGGGCACCTTGCGGTCGGCGGTCGTGGCCACGCGGCGGGTGGCCAACCGGCTCGCCGCGCGAGGTCTGTCGGCGGTCGCGCTCTCGGCGACCGAGATGAATCAGGCGGTCGCCCAGCTGACCCTCGGCGCGGCGCCGGAGGAGTTCGAGGAGACCACGGACAGCTTGGTCCACAACGGTTTTCACCACACCACCTACCGCATGACCCCCGAGGCCCTGGGTTCGCGCGGCATCGCCGAGGTGTGGTCGACACCGACGGTGACCTCCACGATCACCGTGCGGCTGCAGCGGGTGCCCGACACCACCGCGGCCGCGACCACCGATCCGTCGATCGCGGTGACGGCCACCGCACACTTCGCGACTCGCGACGCGCCGTGCCGGGTGCGCTCCGCTGGACTGGTTCCGCTGCCCGGAAAGCAGCGGCGCGCACTGCTTTTCAGCCTGCCGCTGGGCACCGGAGTGCCGGCGCTGCCGCTGGACAGCTACCTCGGACCGCCGGACGCGCTGGATCGGGTGCCGATGCCGATCGCCGGATGCGGACAGCTCATCGGGGCCGACAATTCGGGCCAGGGCGTGGCGCTGCCGCTGGTGAGCCGGCACGTGCGCCGGGTCGAGGTGATCGGCTCACCGCTGGTCGCCAAACAGGTGATCCTGCGCGCCATCGCATTGGGCGCGAGTGTTGTGGTGCATACGAATCGGCACGACGAATGGCGGCCGATGGTCGGCTATGTCGATATGCCGCAGGCGCTCACGCTCGCGACCTGGTCGGCCGGTTCCCAGCAGGCCAGTTCGTATCGGTTCGCGACCATGGTGGTCTTCGACGGTATCGCGCCGAGCGGGCACCACTCCGATGCCACGGTGATGGTGCTGCGCCAGCACGGGCCGGTGACCGACGGCTTCGAACCCGATGTGACGCTGATCGAGGACCCCGTGACCGCGAATATGGTCACCGTGCGCACCGAGAGCGGGGAGACCAGCGTGTACATGGTCGCCACGCCCGAGGAACTGCGATACGTGGGGGCGAATCCGGCGGTCCCGGCCTGAACGACGAAGGTCCCGCCCGATCTGGGACATCGGGCGGGACCTTCGTGGTGAAAACAGTTGCGGCTGTGCCGGACTCAGCCGCCGAAGCCGTTGGCGACGACCTTGTCCGCGGCGGTCGCGTTGTTCATCGCGGCGGAGACGGCCTTGGACAGCGCCGACACCTTGCCCATGGCGGTGCTGGGGTCGCTGTCGCCGTTGATGTCACCGAACTGCTGGTCCCACTTCTGCTTCGACTTCTGGAACGCCTCGAGACCGGCGTTGCCCTCCCACGCCTGGGCCAGCTTGGCCGCGCAGTCCTGCAGGTTGCTCGCCTCGGACTGCAGGTCCTTGTGGAAGCCGTTCAGCAGGTCGGAAAGCTCCTGGAGAACTGTTCTTTCGTAAAGCATGTCACTACCTTTCGTACGTGTGCGGTGGAACGGTTGTGCTGGATTCGCCTCAGACGCCGAGGTTGGTCAGACCGCCGGTCTGCGAGATGAGCTGACGGAACTCGTTCTCGTTCTCGCTCTCCAGGCCGGTGTAGGTCTTGTTACCGTGGCCGACTTCCTCGGTCATCTCGTTGAGGATCTGGTTCAGCTTGGCCGCTTCCTCGTCCCAGTCCTGGGCGGCCTTGTTGCACGCCGAGAACGCGTCGCCCTGCCAGCCACGCTTGGCGGAGTCGACCGCCTCGGTCACGCGGGCGATGGTGGCGCGGATGCGATCGACCGAGTTGGCCATATCGGTCTGCGCCTGCGAAGTACTCGCTGCATCGTTACTGATTTGCTGTCCGGCCATCGTCGGGCCCCTCTCTGTGTTTTCCGGTATTGCGGCGTTTTCCGGTCATGCGGTTCGGTGGTACAGGTGGTCACTGGCACGGGATTTCGCGAGCTAGGGCATCCACCTTCCCCCGGGCAAGGTGCCGATCAGCGCCGTAATCGCCTGTGCGACGCGATGATCGGATCCCGGCGTGAAGGTGGTCCACATCCGCTGGTCGGATGCGGCGCCCGGGCTGGCCGCGATCCGGCCCCGGGCGGTGTCGTACACCGCCACGGCGCCGGACGATCGGGTGGTGATGCCGTCGGCGTGGACGTAGGCGACGATCTCGGCGTGCGCGTGGCACTGCGACAGCGCCATGCCGAATTCGATCGCCGCGCGTTCGGCCACGTCCGAGCCGTACAGCGCCTCGGCGAATTCGATTGCCGCCGTGGCGTTGTCGAGACGCTGCGCGAGCTCGTCGGTGACAGCGCTGAAGCTCGCGATATCCGCGGGTTCGGCGGGACCGAGTACGTCCAGGACCGGGCGGGCCAGCGCCGCGCCGCCCTCGTCGGCCCAGACGGTGCGGACGTCGATCTCGTCACCGGTACGGACGGCGACCGCGTGCCCCGCGCCGCGCCGTACCACCGACACTCGGCGCACACCGGCCGCGGTGACGATCCGCGCCGCGAGTTCGGATTCGGGCCGGGCCAGAATCGACAGGGCCGCACCGAGTTCCGGGTCGACGTCGTCGTAACGGTCCACGAGTCCGGCACCGCGCAGCCCGCGCAACGCCTCGGCTCGCGCGGCGGTGAAGGCGTCGATCGAGTCCTGCCGCGGACCGACCGCGAGCACCAGCGGCAACGTCTGCACGCCGAGCAACTCGGCGACGGCCAGGACGGCGTCGTTGGTCAGGGTCGCCATGACTCTCCTTACGCGGGACTCGCGGTTCCGGTCGCGGGCGGCGCCTCGACACCACCGAGGACCGCTGGGGCGGCGGCGAATCCAGCATCGAACTCGAAGTCGCCGACGCCGGATGCGTCCGCCACCCCGGCCCGGGCGGTGCGTTCCTCCTCGGACTGCGCGCCGGCGGGACCGGCCGCGGCGGGGACCGCTTGACCGGCTGCCGTGCCGGTCTGCGGGGGCGAGGCCTGCAACGCGGTGAATTCGGTCGATTGCGTGACCCGGGCGACGGTCTGGACGCGGGTGCCGGTGAGGACGCGCGGCATCTCGAAGGCGGCCAGGTTCGGCATGGCGGGCATACCGGCGATCGCGGACATCGCGGGCGCCGATTCGGCGGCCACCGCGGCGGCTGCCTGCTCCCCCGCGAGGGCGTCGCCGGTGGCCAGCACCGGCGGCTCGAGCTGCTGCCACGGCATCGCGAGCGGTTCGGTGGCGGCCTCGTAGGTGCGCATCACCCGGGCCGCACCGGCTTTGGCGACGTCCTGATCGGCACTGATGTCGGCGGCGGCGCCGACCAGCGGCGCGCCCATCGCGGCCCCGATGGCCTGCACGGTGTGCATCGCCTGTTCCAGCGCCGCGATCTCCGCGATATGCGGCATCGCCAGCCGGGCCACCTCGTACGCCGCGGCCTGTTCGGCGGCGTGGGTGGCATTGCGCCCGGCGGCGGTCGCGGCGTCGAGCAGCCAATCCCGCATCCGCGCGATACGTTCCAGGACCTCGTCACTGCGGTCGGACTGCCAGTGGCCGCGGATATCGGAGACGATCCGGTCGTAATCCAGCACGGCGGCACCGAAATTCGCGGCCAGGCGCCCCCAGGCGGAGGCGGCCTCGGCCATCGGCACCGAGCCCGGGCCCGTCGTCAGCTCCCGCGCCAGCCGCTCGGTGGGTCGGGCTTCCCAGACCACCCCGGTGAAGCCGTCACCCGGCGGTTCGACCATGTCGTCGTGCCCCGATCAGGCCGTGGCGCCGAGGTCGGCGGCGTTGTCGCTGTCCATCCGGGACAGCCCGCGCGACTGCGCCCGGAGGGTGGCGGCCAATTTGCGCAGCTCCTGGACGCCGAGATGGCCGGACGAGTCGAACGACGCGCCGACCTCGGTCAGCGTCGTCGCCGCGCGCAGCGACACCTCGTCGACGCCGGGTGCGGCGACCGACAGCGCGGGAGTGTCGGCCTGCAGGCCCGCCTCCAGACGGTCGGCGAGTGCGTCGAGATCGGCGGCGGTACGCGCCGCGACTACGGGATCGAATTCCATCGCGAACTCCTAGAGGGTGAGAGCTTTGTCCGGTGGCTCGGTGTCCGGGGTGGTGGTGACCGCATCGGCGGCGCCGACCACGGGAAGGGAGACTCCGGCGATATCGCCCACGACGTCGTTACCGTGGGCGGCCGTGACGAGCTGACCGCGCACCGCATCGCTCGCGCTGCCGGAATCCGAAGCGGCGCGGGCCATTCCGGCGGCGCCCGCTCCGGGCGTCATCGGCATCATGCCCGGACCGCCGGTCGTGCCGGTCGAGGCGATCGCGGACTCGGTGCCGGCGGTGACGGCCGCCTCCGTCATGATCGACGGGGTGCGGGCGGCCTGCAGCGGCGACGACATCTCCGGTGCGCCGGCGGCCGGAGCGCCGATTCCGCCGGGTGCGCCGGCTCCGGATGCGGTGGCGGCCGGAGCTCCGCCCGACGGCGGAACCGGCGCCGCGATCGGTTTCGCGGCGCGGCCGGTGAGGTTCGTGGCCGCCTGCGCGCCCGCGCCGCCGACGGCGGACAACGATTGCACCATCTGCAGTGCCTGCGAAACATATTGCGTCGCAGAGCTCGCGGCGCCGCCCGAACTCGACGCGCCGGTGGCCGGCGACATGGCGGACGGGGTAGCGCTGAGCCGGGACGTGGTACCGGCCACGGACTTCAGCGACGACTGCGGCACCGGCACCCGCTGCGCGGCGACATTCGAGACCCCGTGCGGCACATTGGTGATCTTGACCTTCTGCCCCGTGTGCGCCATCTTCGCGCTGTGCGCGGTCAATTCGACTCGCGTCTTGGTGACCACGGCGAGCGCCTCGGCCAGCGTCTGCGCCGACATCGCCAGCACGAACACCTGCCCCGGCGGGGTCACGATGAACGGGGCCGCCGCCGCGAGCGTGGTCAGATACTGCGAGGTGATGCCCGTCATCAGCGCATTGCCGGTGAAGACGCTGCCGGCCGCGGCGGTGGTGCCGAGCGACATCTGCGCCCCCTGCCCCGCCACCGCGGTTCCGTCGGCGGCCGCCTGGGTCGATGTGGCAGCCGCCGACAACGCGCCCGCGCCCTGCCACAGCGACATCGCCGTCTGTATCGCCGTGATGCCCAGCTGAACGACGGTCTGCAAGACGGCCGACACCTGGGAGAGCACCTGCGTCGGATCCGCGCCCGAGCCGAGTTTGCCGGTTCCGAAACTGCTGGCCAGATCCGTGATCGGTTTGGTCAGCGCGTGCAGGTCGAGCACCGGCAGCGGCGGAAGCTGCGGCAGCGGCGGGGCCGGCGGCAGCTGCGGCAGGCCCGGCAGCCCCATGTCCCGCAGTACGTCGTTGACCGGCCGGTCCACGATCGACCCCATCGCGCTCTGACGCAACAGGTCGACGATCGACCGGTCCAGGCCCGGTTCCATCACGCGCGACCGATTCCGCCGAGCAGGTCGGCGTTGTCCTGGTCGGTCGCCGCGTAGGTGGCGGCACTCTGATGCGCGGTGACCGCGGTTCCGGCGTGCACGGTTGCCAGCTCCACGACCGAACTCAGGTGATTGGCCTGCGCCAGCGCGTATGTCGCGAGAAAGTCCTGACCGATCAGTCCGAAGACCGGAACGGCCGCGGCGATCGCCACCGCCTGGTTCACGGTGCCCGCGGAGAGTGTTTCGGTGGCCATCGCGGCCGCCGTGTCCCCGTAGCGACGGATCGCCTCCGGTACTGCTACCAACTCGCCCATCTGAAAGCCCCTGCCCGGTAAGCCGATTCGCGCTCGCGTAACCGGCGGATCGAACATCTACCGAGCAATTGCAACAGGCGACGACGTAGATTGGCACGCGCGCAGCTTAAGAACGCGTTACGCGTCAGTGAATCTCGCGCGTACCCGCGCCGTTCTCCTCATTGAATGCGGCGACCAGATCACCGCGTTGCGCGAACGCCCGGGCGGCGGCGCTGCGCGCGGTGGACACTACCACCTGCTCGAATTCCGCTGGGGTGAGCCGATTCACCAGCGGTGAGAAAATGAGATCGAGTAATGCGCCGTTACCGTCCACCTCCACCGTGACGGCACCGTCCGGTGAGGTCTCGCGGGCGCGCACAGCCGCCATCCGATCGCCGAGATCGCGCATGCGTTCCAGTTGCCGCTCCGTGCGGGCGACCAACTCGTCCATCACCGAAACACCGTTCGGGTCGGGCGGATTCGCCATCTGCTCCCCCTCGTTCGCGTTGTCTCCGGCCTCGTGGGCTACCACTCCACCGACCTCAGCCAGCTCTGCGGCTCCGTGTCGTACTCCTGCTCGTCGATCAGTTCCTGCCGTTCGACCTGCTCCGCCGTGGGCAGTCCGGTCAAGGCGAGCAGATCGCTGCTCACTCCGGCCTCGGCGAGTTGCCGTCGCCGTGCGAGTCCGGCCCGATCGGCCGCGCGCGAGCACAGCCGGAGCAGTTCGGCGGCCAATTCGGCAGGGTCGCGGCGCAATTCGCTCGCTTCGATCGAAATGCGCAGCGGCAGGCCCTGTTCGGTGGTCTCGACCGCTATCGCGCCCGATCTGGTTGTCGCGGTGGACATCGTGCTCCTCGTTCGTCGGTCGGAATTCGGCTCGTCCGGCCGCGGGATCAGACGCGCTCGTCCTTGATCGCGCGGACGACGGTGATGATCTCGGCGTTGACGGCGGCGATCAGTCCCTGCCGGTCCACGCCGGTGGCGGTGCGCGGCGGGCCCGCCTGGATCACGTAGCGGCCGTCGCCGGACAGGTCGCGCCAGTCCAGATGGCGGACCGTACGACCACGCGGGCCGAAACGCGAGACGCCCTGGGCGATTTCGATCGTCCCGGAGCGTTCCGGGACGATATCGAGAAAGCGCTGCCCGGCGGCGTCGGCGGGCTCGTCGTAGCTGTCCCACAGTTGCGGGGCGCCGCCCGCGCTGTCGGCCGATATGTAGTGCGCTTCGGCGGCGCCTGCCGCCGATTCCGGATCGGGCGGCAGCAGGATGTGCCCGGAGACGCCCGCGTCGACCGGCGGCAGCGCATCCGCGACCATATCGGCCAGCCGCAGCGGATCGCACTGCACCATCGTGAATCCCCCGGCGTGCAACAGGGTGCGGCCGGGCAGCTGGGTGAGCAGGTAGCCGCGGTCCTCGCGCCGGGCTGCCAGCAGGCGGACCACCCCCTCGCCGCGATGGGGGTCGTGGCCGTCGAATCCCGTGACCAGGACCGCGAGATCGGGCCGGGTGCAGTCGCGCACCGCGTCGAACAGGGTGTGGTCGGGCCGCGCCAGCATCCGGTCGCGCAGCCGCGTGCATTCGCGCTGGAAGTCGTCCTCCAGCGGAATGTCGGTGGTGTAGACGAATGGACGCGGTGGCCCCTCGTCACCGAAATGCCGCCACAGGACGACGAATTCGAGATCGGTGAAGCTCCAGCTGCGTGTCATTTCTCGACGACCGGTTTCACGACCACGGGCGCATCGCCGAGCGCGTCCTCGAGATGCTCGACCGAATCCAGATAGGCGGGCCGCTTGTGCTCCTTGCCCTGCTGATTCTGCGCGCCCGCACCGGCCGCCCCCGGCGATCCGGGAGTGCCGGCCATCGGCGCGGCGCCGGCCCGGCCGGTCGCGGAATCGACGGTGTTGGCACTCAGCGCCGTGCTGAGCGTGCTCGCCCGCGGGAACAACTTGGAGGCCTGCGCCAGATCGCGACTGAGCGCGGGCAGCCCCGGCACCCCGGCACCGCCGCCGGGCACACCGCCACCGCCGCCGCCCGCACCGCCTCCGGCCAGGGCGGACAGCGGATCCGAACCGTCCATACCCGGAATACTCAGCCCCGGAATATCACCGAGTCCGGCCTTGGCGAGCGCGTCCTGCTGCTGTTGCTGCGTCAGGGTCTGGGCAACCTGCTGGAACGCCTGCATCAACTGCTGCACGCCCTGCTGCGCGGCCGACATCAGCTGCTGGACAGCGGACATGACCTGCTGCTGTTGCTGCTGTTGCTGGGCGGCCGCCTGCTGCTGCTCCTGCTGCTTCTGCAGCTGTTCCTGCTGCTTCTGTTGTTGTTCCTGCTGCTTCTGTTGCTGCTGCTGTTCCTTGTGCTGCTGCTGGGCTTCTTTCTGCTGCTTCTCGAATTCCGCGGCCTGTTTCTGCTGCTGCGCCAACGCCTCCCGCTGCTGCCGGGCCGCCGCCTGCTGCGCGGCCTTGGCCTGCGCGTCGTCGGGTGTGCCGCCCGGAGTCGTACCGCCCGGCGGGGTCGAGCCGCCGGGTGGGGTGCTGCCGCCCGGCGGGTTCTGACTACCGGGCGGGTTCTGACTGCCCGGGGGATTCTGGCTGCCCGGTGGGTTCTGGCCGGTCGGGTTGTACGGGTTGGCGGGAATCTGGCCGAATGCCGCGGCGGCCGCGGGCAGTACCGGGACGTGCGACGAGGACTGGTTCATCCCGAAGACATAGGTGCGCCGGAAACTTTCGCGAACGGTTTGGATCCACTGCTGCTGCGTCTTCGCGTCGGCTTCGTTGTTCGGCGGCATGCTGTACTGGGTCTCGTTCAACCACCCAGAGCTGTAGACGAGCAGATCGCCGGTGCCCCTGATCGCGGTGGACAGCCCCGGGATGCTCTTGCCGTAGGCCTGCACCGCCGCCACCGCGGTCTCCTTACCCGGCCCGCTCCACTTGTCGACGGTCACCGAGTCGATCTTGTTGAGCAGATCCGAGTACACCTTGTTCACCTCGGTCGCCATCCACCACCAGGTGCCCGCGTGGTTGGCGAGATTCTCGGCCACCTTGTTCACCCGGATGTAGTTGCCGACCTGGAACAGGTCGTACCAGCTCATGTAGTCGGGCGCTTCGGGACTGATGGTCGAGGACTGGAACGACTGCAATCCCGCCTTGTTGTCCATCGCGTTGACGGGATTCTTCAAATCGTCGGTGGTCCCCGGCACTTTCGGCGGATCACCCATCGGATCCAGGCCGTCGGCGTCCCACATGTAGTCCGGTTTACCGCTGACGTTGTCGAGCAGCGCGGAGTTGAAGCCGTCCATCTTGCCGTAGGCCTTGCCGGCCGCGATGAACGTGTCGATCATCTGGCCGAGGATCGTCTTGTGGTCCTCGAAGACCGTCTTCAGATCGGTGGCCTCGGTACCGAACTTCTTGCCCAGCGCGGTACCCGACGCGAGATTCGACACCGGCGAGCCGGCGGTGAGGTCGTCGGTGTAGAGCTGCAACGTCTTCAGCGCGGCGATCGTGCTCTCCGCGGCCGCGGCCACCTCCAGGGCCACGTCCGGCTCGAACTTCAACGCATCCTTGCCGGACGTGTGGTTCTTCGTGTAGTCACTCAACGCCGGCCACGGATTACCCGTAGCGACGGGCGTAGTCGGATCGGGCGCCATCGGTCGTGCTCCTCGAATTCGATACCAGCGGACGCGGCGCGTTCACCCCGTCGGCGATACCGGCCGGAGGTGGTCCCCCGTCCCGACCGGTATGCCGAATAGCAAGTCCCGCATCATCTTTCGAACATGCTGCGACCTGCGAGCAACACCGGCGGCAACGGCGGTTGAACGCGGGGTGAAACACCGGCGGCGAGTGTCATCCGGCCCGCAGGGCGCCGCGCCGCTCCCGGAACCGCTGTTCGAAACCCTCGACATACACCGACGGCGCGATCGAGGACGAGGACTGTTCCAGCACGCCGTCGTCGGCGACGTAGAACACGGCCCGCCCGATCGCCACCTCGTCGGGTTCGGCGGGCACGTACACCATCCAGCCCACCGAGATCCGATCCGCGTGCAAACGATCCAGCGGATATCCGTCCGTCGCGATCCCGGCCTCGTCGAGATGACCGCGCACCCGCTCGAGCGCCTCGGGCTCGGGTAGCGGCGCCGGACCCGTCGACGTCGCACCGGCCAGCGTGAGCTGGTTGAAAGCGCCGTCGACATCGAAGCCGCCGTCGTCGCCGAAGACGGCGACCAGGGTCTCGCGGGTCACCACATTCGCCTCGGCTGCGGCGACCAGCGTGTCCACCGCGGAGCGCAATTCGTCGTCGGCCTCGCCGTCGATCAGGCCACGGATGACCTGCGCGACCGTGGCCGAGGTCCACACGCCCGGCAGCGCGTCGCTGAGGTGATCGGCCGACGGCGACTCACCGCGATACCACCGTCCGTCCTCGAACCAATAGCAGAACGACAGCAACCCGTCGCCGAAGCGCGGATTGAGCACCGAATTCGACACCCATTCCGGTGCACCGGCATACAGTCCCGGCAGCGGTGCGCCACCGTTGTAGGCGGCATCGAGCGCCGGCGCCTCCCACACCCCGCCGGAGAGTACGGCCCGGCCGCCGGGCAGGAGATACAGCGTGCTGCCGCCGCGCCGGGCGCCCTCGAACCAGCCCAGCGAGGGCAGTACGCGCGGCCCCCACTGTGATCCGGCGGCGACGAAGGCGGCCGCCATCACCGCCCACCGGCTCCACAGTGTGGACAGATCGGGAAAGTCGTCATCCGACACCTCGGGCACCACACCCGCGGCTCGATCGGCGCGAGCCTGCCGGGCCGCGACCGCCGGCGGGCGGGACTGCCGGTCTCCGTGCCCGATATAGGCGCCCAGCCAGACCGGCACCCGATCACGCGGATACGCCTGCAGATCCGCCAGATACGCCTCCGGCGCCAGCAGTTGATCGTCGGGGAACGGTTCGTCGCCGTAGTCGTAGTCCACCTGGAGATGTCCCGCCCGATCCAATCGGACGAACAGGCGCCACCAGGGACCGCTGGCGAAGGCCGCCGACAGATCGCGGTGTTCGCGCACCAGCTCCAGGACGGAGTCGGGCGGATCAGCGCGCAACATGCGGTCCTGGTCGTCGGTGAAGACGACCTCACCGCCGCCGACCACCACCGTGATGGCGAAGACAGCGGTCAGCTCGTGCCAGCCCTCGGGCGCGACCGCCGCCAATTCGCGGGCGATCCCGTGCGCCAATTCCCGGGCGCGAGCCTCCGGATCCACTGCCGCCGCGACGGATTCGGGCTTGCCGCCACCCAGGGTGAAGCCGACGTCCGGTTCGTCGTCGGAGGCAGAGACCGCTTGGTCGTGCGACGGGAGATCGGCCCGGTCGTCTGCGGGATCCGGTGCGGAGGCCGCCGGTGTGCTGACCGGTCGGACCGACGCCGGTGTGGCATCCGGATCGGATTCCGGTTGCGAATCGGGATTGTGCTCATCGGGGCGGGTCACGTCGCGGTGTTCTCCTCGTTCGCGTCCATCGTCCGGCGCGGCCGGTTGCGGACATCCTCATCGGTGCGATGCTCGGTAACAGTGTGCGGTGCTGCGCTTTTCACCGCACACCCCGGACTTCGGCGAAGATCTGCGTACGGCGGGCGGGATTGTCGAGCACATCGCGAATCCACAAGCCGAGGTCGAGTTCCGGTTTGCGCTGGCGGTAGCGCACCGTGCACACCGCCAGTCCCGCCCGGGTCACGGTGAACTCGGTATGCCGACGCCCGGCGCGCTGCCAGTGCACGATGACCGCCAGATCATCGGCATCGATCAACTGCCCCGCGACGCGCAGGAACAGCCGATCCTCGGTGCGGAAGAAGACGAACTCCACGCCGTCGAGATCGCCGTACACCCCACTGAACGGGCCCATCGGCTCGGCCGACTCGTGCAGCGACCCGGTGAGCGGATCGACCTCCGCACAACGATGACCGTTGAACTCCTGCACCAGGATTCGGGACGGTGCGGCAGTCGGCGCGCCGGTCGGGTGCGCGTGGTGACGTGCCGGAGTGGAGGCGGAGGCCGCGTTGTTGCCGTTCGGCATCGGTGGTGCGAACGGTGGGAAACCGTTCTGCGGGAAGTTGTTCTGCGGTTGGTCAGCCGGAACCGGTTGTACCTGAGAGTTTCCCGTTGCGCCGACGGCCGGATCACCGAGGGAGAACGGGCGATCGACCGGGAATCGCCGGTCGTGGACATTCCCGTATCCGGCTCCCGGATCGTATCCGGTGCCGCGGTGGTTTCCATTGCCGTACCGGTCGGCGGCGCCAGGGCCCTGCTCGACGCCATGATCCGGCGGGATCGCTGCGTGTGAACCGTCGGATACATGCGGTTCAAGGGCCGGCTGCTGCGGAACCTGCTGTGGGATAGCAGGTTCAGCCGTATGAGGCAGCGCCCCCAGCGGTGCACCGAACGGGTTGAGCCCGGTCGCAGCGGGGTTCACATTCCGCTCGGTACCCGCGCTCGGCAGCGGGAACGGTTGCGAGGCGGCATTGCCCGGGGCGACTGCGTCCGAAAGCCACGGCGGTACCGGGATGTTCGGGTGGGCCTGCGAACCCGGCAGATGGTGGTGGTGGCCGTGATGATGGTGGTCACCATGCTCGTGGCCGCCGTGGTCGTGACCCCCGTGATGACCGTGGCCACTGTGGTGGTGGTCATGACCGTGGCCGCCGTGCTCGTGCCCACCGTGGCCGTGATCCCCGTGATGGCCGTGGCCGCCGTGGTGGTGGTCATGACCGTGGTCGTCGTGCTCGTGGCCACCGTGGCCAGGATCCCCGTTGTGGCCGCGGCCGCTGTGGTGATGGTCGTGGCCACCGTGATCGTGGTCATTTCCGTCGTGGTCGTGATGACCGTGATCATGCCCGGGGCCGTGCCCTCGGTGATCGGGGTCGTGATCGGGGTCGTGACCGTGATGGTCGTGATGGTCGTGATGGCCACCGTCCGGGTCGTGATGACCTACGCCGGGCTGTCCCGGGCCGGGCTTTCGCGGTGGCTGATGCGGCGGTGGCTGATGCGGCGGCGGCTGATGCGGCGGCGGGGTCGGAATCGGGGCGGGCGGGAGGTTGACGTCGATGCGCTTCGGTGTGTAATCCGGCCACTCGAATTCGGCGTCGTGCGGGACGTGCGGGACCGGCGTGATGTACGGCTGGCGCGGATCGCGTGCACGCGGGTTCGCGCCGCCCGCACGATCGGGCTCACCACCGTCCGGCGGCTGCTGCCCCGCCCGCCGGGCGGTACCCGTTCCGCCCCCGGATTCCCCGGCGTCGGCATCGCCCGGCGATCTGCGAGCCGTATCCGATTCGCTCCCTTCACCTTCCGAAGCGAGGCCGGGGCGCACCGGTGCTACCGGCCGCTCTCCACCGTCGTCGGCATGCCCCGGCCTGCTCCGACTGCCTTCCGGAGCTTCGTCGGTTCCCGCCTTACCGGCCTCGGTGTCGTCCTCATTCGGCCGACTCTCCGCTTCGTCGAGAACACCGTCGGCAGCACCAAGGTCCCGATGCTCGCCGCCGACCGCACCGTCGGCACCATGCGGTGCGCGGGGCGCACTGTCGACACCACCGGCCCCGCCGGACTCCCGACGTCCACCGTCGGGAGCGAGGCTCGGCGTATTCGCTGAATCCGCCTCATTTTTCGCGGTACCGCCCGGTTCGGCACCGGCTTCTCCGGGCGGAGGATCGGCGGGTGCCTGCTCGTCGCGGTCCGGTCGGTGCGGTGCGGCACCGGTCTCGTCCGGAGCGGGCGGAATGCGGTGGGCATTCGATTCCGTCACGGGCGGCGTGGTTCCGGAGCCCGGTTGCCGCGGACGCGGCGCCTGGGGCGGCGCTTCCAAGGCGGCGACGAAGGCCCGGCCCTGGGAATCCACGGTCAGGCGGAGGTACCGGATCTCGACGTCCGGATCGGCCAGAGCCTGTGCCAGTTCCGGATGAGCGACGACGGCGGCATCGAGTACGGCACGGTGCGGAGACCCACCGGAGCCGTCGGAGCGCAGGCCGACCACGATCACCATCGGATGGTCGCCGTCGATGATTCCGACCCGGTTCGTCACCGGCCGCGCACCCTGCGCCGCGAGGAAATCGGGTCCGGCCACATCGGTGATTCGCTCGGTGAGGGCGAAGACCCGGGTACGTACCTCCTCGTAGGCTCGTGCGGCGCGCTCCCGCTCGCTGCCGGTGGCGGCGTCCCGTTCGGCGCGCAACAGGCCCAGGTCGTCGGCGAGACGGGCACGTTCGGTCGCGAGCCGCTCGACTTCGGTTCGGCCCGAGGACAATTCGTGTGGTTCCATCGGCCCGGGCTGCCGCAGCGGGCCGTCGCCGGATGCCGGCCGGCCCTCACCCGGATGCGGCGCCACCGCACCACCGGAATCCGAACCAGGGCGATCCGGGCGATCCGGTTTCACACCGCTCGCGCCCGTATCCCCCTCGTCCGTGCCGCCTTCGTCCGGACCACCGAGAGCGGGCCGGGCCCGATTCGTCTCGCCGGCCCGCTCATCGGGCCGGGCCGCGCCGAGGTCGTCCAATCGGCGGGTGAGATCGCCGCGCAGGCGCCGGAGAGTGTCGGGCAGTTGCCTCGGCTCGACCGCGGCTTCGGGTTCGCCGAGGCGTTCGGCCCAGACGAAGCGCTCGCCCGGGTCGGCGGCGTCGGCGAGCTGTTCCACGCGGCCGGCATGCAGCAGCAGATCCAGCAGCGGGTCTCGGGCACCGGGGGCGGGCAGGGCGCGCAGCGGTCCCGCATCGCGCGCCGCCAATTCCTTCAGTGCCGCGACCGGATCGCGCGGCAACCCCGGGAAGCGTTGCCGCGCACCGGTTTCGTCGAGAATCTCGGCGGCGCGGCGTTCGCGCGGTGAGAGCCACGACGGGTCGGGCGCGGGTGCGTCGACCGCGTACGGAATCCGCGACATCCGCAGTGTCTTGTCGCGGTCGTGCTCGGGCGCATCGGGCGGCAGTTCGTCGGGATGGACCGGCACGCCGTCGCGGATCACGAGATGTCCGCTCAGGCGGCGCCGGTTGGTGTCCCAGTCGTACCCGTGCCGGGCCGCTTCCAGGTCGGCGTCGTGCCAGGTGGCGTCGTCGTGGTCGGCGAGGTACTCGGCCTCGACGTAGGCGTCGTCGAGCAGCAGCAGATCTTCGTTGTACGGCGTGGTCCGGCCGTCGCCGTCGCCTTCACCGGTGAGCCGCAGCCAGGCGTCGGCCACGTGCGGGAGCCGGTCGTAGGTCTTCTTGACCATCCGGCCCGTCGGATCGGCGTGGTCGCGGACCCACATCTCGTTGCGCATGAGGTGGTCCTTGACCAACTGGATGCGCTCGGTCAGTTCCGCGCGGGTGAGCGGAGTGCCGTCCGGATGCCGCGCCAGGTTCAGCGCCTCCAGCCGGGCGCCGCCGGGATCGGCGGGGTCCAGCAGCGGATCGCGAGCCCGGGTCAGCAGGTCGACGATCCGGTGCACATCGGCATTGCCGGCATCGTCGGCGAATCCTCCGATCACGCGATCGGCCCAGCGCTGCACCGCATCCCAGCGCGCGACATCACGGTCCTGACGCGGCGTGGACCACTCCACCCGGTCGCGGGGCGGCACGTGATCGGCGGCCGACCACGGTCGATGCGGCGGCTGCAGATCGATCCGGGGCCCGGCCCGCCAGCCCTTCCAGCCGCGGAACGAGCGCACGACCGGGATCTTGCGCAGCACCGGATGATCCGGATCGAACGCGCCGTCGGGCAGCCAGGTGGTGTGTCCGCGCACCCACTCCCCGATCTCCGGCCGGCGCTGCAGCGGACCCAGCACCCACGGGTGTTTGCGAGCCATGTCGTAGAGCTGCACCCACCGCTTGCCGATGGTGTAGAGCGCGCCGTCGAGCGGCATGCCGTGATGGGCCTCTTCGTCCCAGCCCGGCGGCGGTTCCGGTTTGGGTCCGGGTCCCTGATGCCACCACAGTTCGGCGCGGCCGGCTTCGCTCAGCGTCAGGATCTGCTCGTAGCTCAGTTCCGGCCAGTGATCGGTGAGCAGCCGAAGTACCAACGGCTCCACCATGTTCTGGAACGGTTCGGCGCCGAGTGTGCCGCTGAATCCGTCCGGCATCTTCTCCTCGCGCTGCCGGTACGGGATGTGGGAGTTGTCCGTACCGCCGAAAGCCGCCCATCCCTTGGGCGGCAGCCGCCAGCCGTCGACCTCCTTCTGCCAGTATTTGTCCAGCTTGGTGCCGCGTGGCAGTTCCGGCTGGTAGGCACGGAAACCGCGGGCCTGGCCCTCTCTCGTGTCGTGCCACTGTCCGTCGGCGCCGCGCCAGCGCACCATCGTGTCGCCGGCGAACGGCAGAGTGTCCTCGCCCAGGCGGCCGTGCGCGGGCAGTCCCGTGCGCTCGATCTCCACCGGCGCCATGGTCTCGACCCGAGCGCGGATCTGACCGGCGCCGTCACGATCGCCGCCGGTCAGTTCACCGGTGACCGTCAGCCGATCGATGGTGGTGGCCGGATCCTTCAGCAGCGGAGCCAGATCGGGATGCCGGGCCAGCGCATCCAGCAGCGGCGCGTCGAATCGATCGTCGGCGGGCCGGCGCGGACCGGCCGGATCGTCGGCACGGCCCGGCACGTCCGGATGGTCGAATCCGGCCCGTCCGGCGACGACGATGAAGCGCGCCGGGCGGGCGCCGGTACCGTCCTCATCGGGTGCACGACCGTGGTCCAGCCACACGTTCTCGCTGATCCGGCGCAATGCCGGCGTCTCATCCGTGCCCACTGCGGCCCGCCAGTGGTCGGCGACGGCCTCGGGCCACGCACCGGTGAGCGCGACCCGCTCGTCGTTGAAGTGGTCGATCCGGTGTTCGGCGCGCTCCACCGCTTCCTCGGCGTCGGCGAGCCGGCGCAGGTTCTCCGGTGTGCGCTGCGCGGGATCGTCGAGAAGCCTCGACAGCTCATCCCTGATGCGGCGCAACGGTTTCGCCCGCTGCACCGCCGCGCGATGGTCGTCGGCCACCCGGCCGAGTTCGTCGCGGACCGCCTCGGCCTGCGACGCGTCGTGGCGGGCGCCCCGCTGCTCCAGATCGTGGATCTCGCGGTCGATGGCGTCCAGCCGGTCCTCGAAATGGAACAGCCGGTCCAGCGCCTCGGCCAGTTTGTCCACGTGGTCGGTCTGTTCGCGCTCCTGCTCCGGATTGAGCTGCTCGTGCCGGGCGACGTCGGGACTGTCCGGGCCCGCGCTGTCGCTGACGTAGCGCCCGGTGTCCGCGCGCAACTGGCGCAGAGTTTCCGACCAGCGGTTGCGGCTCAGATCCACATCGCCGAACGGGTCGGCGCGATGGTCGACCTTGGTGCGCCAGAACTCGAGATCGGCTGCCACGTGAGCACGTTCGCGCACCTTGGCGTCGAGAGCGGCCTGCGGATCGGCCACCGGCGCGGTCTCCGCCGGTCGGGGCCGCTCCGCATGCGGCTCGGCCGAGTCAGGCGCTTGCGGCTCGGTTCCGGTCCGCTGCGGCTGCTCGAGTTCGGCGGGCCGGCGGCCGGCCGCGTCGAGTTGCGATGGCGGCTGGTGCATGTCGTCGAACCGAACGCGGCCGTCGGCATCCACGCGAACCTGCCGGAACACGAATTCGCCGTCGTCACCGAGCACTGCGCGGCGGACAGCGGGATCCAGGACATGATCCGGATCGGCGCCCGGCGCCACCACCACGAGCCGGTCCGGTGCGCCGTCGCGGCCCGGAACCAGCCGCGCCACTTCCGGTTTCGGATTCGCCGGGTCCACGGGGCGTCCGCCGGCGTCCAGCGGAATGCCGTCGTGGCCGGCCAGGACATCGCGGGCAGCGAGTAGCGCGGCGTCGGCCGCCACCCGGTCACGCGCGGCCACCAACGTCTGATCGTGCACCCGCAACAGTCCCAGCAGGGCCTCGCCGAGCGATTCGGTCTCCTCGGCTCGCGCTTCCTCGGCGCGGCGGTCCTCGAAGAACTTCCGCAGATCGGCCCGTGGGATGTCCGCGCGGTTCCACAGTTCGTCGGCCCGCGCCCGGCGCCCGACGATCAGATCGCGTACCGCACCGGCCAGCTCGCGCGGCCGCATCCGCCACGCGTCGTCGATGCCCAGATGTTCGGCGAGCTGCACGATCTTGGCGAAGTTTCTGTCCACCTGATCGTTTCGCCGGCCCAGCTCCGCGCCGAGGTCGCGCAGCTGTCTGCGCAACGCCCGGGTGCTCGGCTCGTGTTCGTGCTCGCCGCCGGCGATCCAGTCACCGGGACGGCGCGCCGGAGCCGGCCGCGTGGCAACGGGTTCCGTCGACACCGGATGGTGCTCACTCACCCAGATCCGGCCGTTGTGGTCCAGTTCGAGCCGGTAGTAGACGGCGTCGAACCCCTCGGCCGCATGCCGGACCCGCTCCCGCGCGGGCAACCGGAGCTCCGGATCGCGGCCCGCGCCGACACCGACCCACCGGCCGCGCTCGCCCGGTGCGCCGTCCACCCGCATGTGGTTGGGGGCGTCGAAGCGGAAGCGGCGATAGGAGACGCCGGAGATGCGCGGGCCGCGATCGTCGAAACCTGCTCGCAGCTGCAGCATTTCGCGTTCTGCGGCATGCTGGGCGGCGGCCCGGCGAGCGGATTCGTTCGCCGCCGCCGTGCGATACCGGTCCACCAGCTCGACGCTCGCGCGGCGCTGCCGCTCGGAGATGGGGGCGCGATGGTCGTTCACCGCATCCCGGACCGCACGTTGCAGTTCCGGTCGCGACAGCCCGTCCGGATCGACGCCGAATTCCCGGGCGAGCCGCTCGAGCCGGCCCAGGTCGACGGTGCGCCGATCGTTGAGTTCGATGGACAGTTCGGCACGCCGCTGGGCCGGCGGTGCCAGCCGATCGCGGATCGCATCGGCGACCTGATGGTCGGACGGCAGCGCCACACCCAGGCGCGCGGCGCGCCGATCCACCTCGAGCCGGGGCGCGCCGCGGTCGAGATCGCCCAGCAGATCACGCAATTCGTTCCGGATCGCGGGCGCGGTGCCGGCGGCATCGGCGGTGCGGGCGATCGTCTCGCGCAGGATCTCGCGCCGGATCTCCTCCGGCCGCAAGCCGAGATCATGAGCACGGGCGGTCATTCGCGTCCAGGCGCGGGCCCGCGTGGCACCGGCATCCGCCAGATCCCGCAGCGCCTTACGCAACGCACGCGTCACCGGACGATGCTCACGCTGCGGACCGTTCTGCTCCCACGCCTCACGCGCGGGCCGTTCGCCGCCGTGCGGCGCGGGCGGGTCCGACCGGCGCGGAAGCGGCAAAGTGTCCGAATCCTGTTGCACCGGCAGGTTTTCGGCGCTATCGCCGCCGTCCGTTGGCGGGCTGCCCTCGTCGGAACCTCCACCCGCCGGAGGCTTACCACCGGCGCCACCGTCGATCCCACCACCGGCCGCATCGGGCGCGGGTTCCGCGTCCGCCTGCGGCGCCGCGCCACCGGGCCGGTCGCCACCCGGCTTCGCGGGCGAGCCACCCGTGCCGTCGTCACCGGAATCGGCACCCGGCTCCTCGCCCTCGTCTCCGCGTTCTTTCGCGGACCACTCGTTGACAGTCGGCAGCTCCGCACCGGGCTTCGCGACAGATTCGTCACCAGCCGCCACAGCACCTTCATCAGATGCGCTCCGGTCGTCACGGTTCGCGGCAGAACCCTCCCCATCGGCGGTCCGCTGCTCGGCACGACTCACCACGGAGCCTTCTGCATCCGGCGCGTCGGCGTCACCGGGTTCGGTGGCAGGGCGGCGACCGTCGCCGGACGCTCGCTCGCCGGATCCCTGTGCGCGCTGGGGGTTCGCGGCCCGCAGTTGCCGTTCTTCGATCCGGGCAGCTTGGTAGTCCCGGGCGGCGCGCATCGTCTCGCGGCGCAGGCGGTACAGCTCGTTCAGCCGCTGCTGGGCCCGATCGCGGGCGGCGGCCCACTGGTCCGGACGCAGATCGTTGCGGGCGATGGTGGCCTGATGGTCGGCCGACTCCTCCTCGATCCGGCGGAGGATCGCCGCCTCCAGATCGCGCGCGTTGCCGTGATCGGAGAGGCCGAGTTCCCCTGCGATCCGGCGCAACTCGTCGTGCGCGGCAACCTGCCGGGCAAGCGCGGCGTCGATCTGTCCGTCGTCATCTGCCTTCGGTGCGGGCTCACCGTCGGTCACCTGCTTCGGTGCGGCGACGTCTCCAGGCCCCGGCTCGTCGGCGTCCGACTTTCGCGCCGCAGCGTCTCCGCCCTCCGGCTGAGGACCGTCCGGGATTGTCGCCTGTGTTCCCAATTTCGATTCGGCTGCAACGTGTTTCGGCTCGCCGCTCGATGGCGGAGGAGACGGATCGGCGGGCCCGCGGTGGTCGCCGACGATCTTCCATAGCCAGTCGGCGTGCTCGGCGGCTTGCCGCGCCTCCCATTCCGCTTGATCGGCGCGCATCCGAGCGGCCCAGGACCGGGCGCCCTCGGGACCGTCCGGATCGCGCGCGACCATCTCGTCGGCGAGTTCGCGCATGCGCACGGCATGCCGGGCCGCCATGCGCGCGTCCCAGCTCGCATTCTCCGCGCGCATCCGCATGCCCCACTCGGTGGGCGATTCGATACGCGGAGGTGCGGTCGCATCGGAATCCACACCATCCGAGTCCCCGCCCTCGGGCTCCGGCGGTTGCGCCCCGTCGCCCGGTGAACCGGGCGGCTTCGACGGAGGTCCATGCGGCGGAGCGGCGGCCGCGCCGTCGTCGCCTTCGGACAGCTCCACATCACGTTCCACGGCGGCGCGCAGTTCCGCGTCCAGATCCGCGACCCGCACATCGTTGTCGTGGAATCTGCGTGTCGCCTCGAACAGCGCGTCGTGCCTGCGCGAGAACTCCTCGAACCGCCGTCGATAGTCGGCGAGATTCTCACCCCGGACGGTGCGCGAACCGAGTTCACCGAACAGATCGTGCAGGGCCGAGCCGTCTTTCAGGCCGTCGGACAGCAATTCCTCCGGTGTGACGCGGAGTTCGTAGGCATGGTCCTCGATATAGCTGCGGGCCCGTTCGCGCTCGGTCCACGCCGCCGCCCATTCCCGGCTGATCCGATCGATGGTCGCCTGCCGGTTCTCCGGCAGGTCGGCGACCGCCTGGTGGTAACGATCGTTCAGTTCCGCCAGCGCCCGCAGATCGGCGGCCCGCTGCCGCACCTCGTCGCGCAGTTCGCGCTGCACCTGCTCCCGCTGCGCCGGGGTGAGCCGCTCGTGCTTCTCGATCTTGCCGTCGCGGTAGGCCTCGTAGGCCCGCACGTACTGTTCCGGCGTGGCGTCGGTGAGGTCGTGGCCGAGCAGCCGGGCCCAATCGCGATTCGGCCGTGATCCGGACGCGACCGGCTGATCCGGGTCGGGCGCGCCGAACAGTCGCTGCCCGTCGCCGATGACCTCCCGCAGGTGGGTCAGCGCCTCCGGATCGTGCATCGGCACTTCACCGTCGAACACCCGCGGGTCGGTCCCGGGATCGAAACGCAATCCGTTCGTGAACGGGTCCGTGTCCGCGAGGGTCCGGACGAAATCCGCGAGCGCCGCGGCGGTGCCGGGGTCGCGGAGCCGCCCGCGGATCAGCGAGGTCAGCTCACCGGGGTCGATTCCCTGTGGATTCCGCTGATAGTCGAGTTCCTTCGAGTACTTCTTCGGGAAGACGTCCTTCGGTTCGCCGCCGAGAGCGCGCACGAGGTTGTCGCGGGCCTCGACCAGGTGAGCCGGATCCTCGCCGCGCCCCTTCAGATAGCTCGCCAGTTTGTCGTAGTACTTGACCAGCTGCTCGACCTGCTGTTTGCGCAGCGCGTTGCGGGTGCCGCGGTCGGCGATCGAGTCGGCGACCCGCTCGGGTGTCGCGTGTTGCGCGTCGTCGATACCGCTGGTCTGCGCGAGCCGGTCGCGCGCGTTGGCCAGATCGTGGAAGGTCTCGATGGCGTCGCTGCTGCGCGCGTGGTCCAGCAGCGCCTCGATCTGGAGGGCGCGCAGGTCGTTGGCGCGAAGTTCGTGTTCGATGAGTTCGGATGTGATCTGGTCGGGGTCCAGGCCGAGCTCGCGCGCGAGATCGTCTCGCACGGAACGGATTCGCTCGGGGGTGCGGGCGTGCGGCGCGACCGGGGCAGGCTCGGCGGGCGGCTGGGTGACGTGCCAGTTGCCGTCGGCGTCGTGGACCAGCAGTCCGTCCAGATGCCGGCCCTCGACGTCCACCGAGATCGCCCGTCCCTCGATATCGCCGAGGTGACGGACGTGCGCCTGATTGTTCGCGTCGACGACGACGGTCCACTTCTCCGCCCGCACCTCACCGTTGTTGAGGCGCGCGGCGAGCCCGGGATGGCGATCGAGCGCGCCGGCGAGCGTCTGTTCGTGGTCGCCGTGCACGTCGAGGATCACCAACCGGCCCGGCTCGCCCGGTCGCTCCGGCGGCAATTCCCGGACATCGCTGGCGGGGAAGCGGTCCCGGAATTGCGCGACCCGGTCGGCGAAATCGCGGATCGCCCCGGCTCGTTCGTGCACTCCGTCGCGCAGGTCGTTCAATGCGCGGTCGAGCTGATCCGGTTCGAGCCGGGACAATTCGGCGGCGAGCAGGTCGGCCCAGGTCGCGCGCTCGTCGCGAATCTGGTCGCGCCGCAGCGCATTCTCGAAATACGTCCGCAGGCCCTGGTCGCGGCCCGACTCGTCGTCGGGGTCGTATTCGATGCGCTCGTCCGGGTTCTCGACGTTCAGCACGTCGAAGTCGCGGCCCGATTCGGCGCCGTTGTTCACGCCACGCCAGTTCAGCAGGCCGGGATCGTCACCCTGGGCGATGATCACTTCCTTGAGGAAGCGCCCGAGCGGATTGTGGTCGGTGATCGACTGCGGCCGGTACGGGATATCGGCGTGCTCGGCGTTGTAGCGATGTGCCGCGTCGCGCAGGGCTTCGATGACGGCGGCCCGGCGTAGATTCTGGTATTCGGCGGTATCGAGTGCGCGGCGCAGCGTTTCCGAACTGATATCGGACAGATCGACGCCCAGACGATCGGCGGCGGCACGCAAATCATCGGCCGGATTGCCCTGCGGCGCTTCGGGTTCGCCGAGTTGCGGCGCGGCACGGCCGGGTAGGTCGTGCGGCTGCGATTCGTCGACCAGATGACCGAGGCCGATATCGCGCAGATACTTGTGCATCGCCGCGACCTCGGCGGGGTCCGCGTCCTCGTTCCAGTACGCGTACTCCCGCCCGTCGCGGGCGTGCATCGGAATGTGTTCGCCCGCTTGCAGATCCATCCGAGCGATGAGGTGGTTCAGCAGCGGCGCGTGCTCACGGTTGATCCAGAGGGTGAACGACTCCTTCAGCAACCGCGCGTAATTGATGCTGATGTCGTGGTCGCCGAGGGTCTCGAGCGCGTGAATATCGAACAGATGCCCGAAATCCTCGGTCATCTCGGTCTGATATTTGCCGTCCTGACCACTGCCCGACGGATATTTCGGATAGTGCCCCTCGTACCCGCCGGTGAACCGCTGCCACAGCGAACGCAGCCGGCCGGGTTTCGCCGGCTCGACCTCACCGCCGGCCGCCTGCTCGCCTTCCCGGACCGGCTCCACGGACTCGACCCGCCACCGCCCGCCGCCGTCGGCGACCAGCCGCAACCGCACGTGCTCACCGTCGACGGTCACGACGACCTCACCTCGCCGCGGTGGCTCGCCGGGGGCCGCACCCGGCGTAGGCGTCTCGCCGGGCGGACGACCCGCACCGCCGGCACCGTCGGGCAACTCCGGACTGTCCACGTGCGGTGCGCCGTCGACCCCTTCGGGATGCCGGAAAAGTACTGTGACGCCGGTGTTCTCGCCCAACCGTCCTTCGAGCCCGGAATCGCCCGGCAGATCCGGATCCCCGAAGGTGACCTCGGTGTAGCCCAGCTCCTCGGCGAGGGTGCCGGTGAAGGTCCGGCGCGCGGCCTCCTGCGGCGTGAGCCCCTCCTGCACTCCCGCGTTGAAACTGTCCAGATTGTCGGTGAGCGCCCCGCCGTCGAACCATTCGGCCTGGATCGCCTCGACGCGGTCGCCGAGTTCGTTCATCAGATCCCGGAACATCTCGCGCCCGGACGGAGTATCAGGGCCGACACGCACCTCGACGTGCAGCACGCCGCTCTCGGTCACCCACCCCTTGATGCCGTAAGCGGTGTCGCCGCCGTAGTGGTTGGCATAGCTTGTCCCGCCCCCGTCGCGCTGCTCGGGCGGACCGGCCGGCGGGCGAGGCGGCTGCCCGGTGGGCGCGTCCTCCCGGGGCGGATGCGCGGAATCCCATGCTTCGCCGTAACCGTGCGCGTAACTCGCACCGCCGTCGGGCGCGTGATCACCCATGGCCGGGCGGATCGCATCGACGCCGGCCTGGTTCGCGATCCGGTCCAGTTCGGCGGCCCGCGTCGTCGCATCGCCCGGCAGATCGTCCCGCGCGGCCGCCCGTTCGCGAGCCGCGGTGAACGCGTCGCGGTAGATCCGCTCGAGCGGGCTGGTCGCGATGTCGTGGCCCGCCTCGCGCAGCTGCGCGAGCGCGTGGTATTCCATTGCGTGCGCGTCGGTTTCCTCGTCCAGCATGTGCGAGACGTAGTCGTCGCGCGACATCCGATCGCGGTCGAGCACACCGTCGCCGGTGCTGCGCTCGTGCGCCCGCTCGGCATGGATGGCGGCATGCACCAGGGCGGCCATCTGCTCGCCGTCGGTGCCCCCGATGTCGAGGGTGAGCCGGTTGCGCGCGGGCTCGTAGCGATGACCGCCGCCGGAGTCGTGTTCGATGGTCACGCCCCGCGCGTGCAGGGTATCGACCGCCCAGGCGCCCACCGGCACCTCCGCCAGCTTCCGCCGCAGCTCGCCGATGATCGCCTCGGACGCCTGGGCCGCGAGGTCCTGCGGCTCCACGGGTTCGGCGGGATCGTCTCGAGCGGGCCCCGGCTGGTCGACCCGCTCGTAGCGGATCTCGCCGTTGTGGCGGGTATCGACGTTCAGGTGTTCGGCCTCGGCACCCGGGCGGGCCAGTCGTTCTACGATCTCGGGCGGCGCCGCCCGCATGACCCGCTCGTGATCGCCGGGCGCCGCGGCGACCATGATCCGGTCCGGCTCACCGGGAATCACCGCGAAGTGATCGCCGACCAATTCCGCACCCGGGGCGTCGGCGATCATGTCGCCGAGCAGCCGCGCGACGTCCGCCGCGGCGCTCGCCCGCAGCCGGTCGACCTCGGCCAGGGCGTTGTGCCGGCGATCGACGAGATCCGACATCCGCCGCAGATCGTGGGCCAGCCGCTGCAACTCGGCACGGCGCTCGGGCGCCAGCCCGTCGCGCCCGAGTTCGCGGCCGATGGTGCGCAGCTGATCGGAGATCAAGTGCTGCAACATATCCCGGCGCATCGTCGGGTCGTAAGGAATGCGATCGGCCACCCGATCGGCGACGTGGGCCAGCTCCTGCGCATGCTCGTTCAGGCGGACGGTGGCGATATGCCGTTCGAGAGCGGCCGAGCGGATGCGGTCGCGGACCACCGGATCGTCCGGCACGTAGCGGATGCTCCGATCGGTCGGCGTGCGGGCGCCGTCGTGCGCGCGATCCCAGATATCGCGGTAGTGATCGGCGTAGGTCCGGCCGCTGTCGTTGGGCGGGATATGTTCGAGGTAATTGCGCAGATGGTCGACCGCCACCTCGTGCGCGATCTCGTGCGCTCCCGTGCCCTCGAGTCCGCGCAACGCGCGCTCGTAGGCATGGCGGTAGGCGACCTCGGCGGGATGTTCGGCGATGTCGTAGCCGAGTTCGCGCAACTCCGCCGCCAACTGGAATCGGCGTCCGGAGGCCATCGCCTCCTCGTGCACCATCTCGCGCACATAGTCGTCGCGCGAGAGCTCGAGAGGCCGATCGGCGGGCGATTCGCCGTTGAGATACCGCTCGGCGTGCACGCTCTCGTGCGCGAGAGTGAGTGCCTGAGCGATCTGGCCGCGTCCCTCGGCATACAGAACCGCCGTGATGTCGCGGCGCCGGAACGACCCGGATCTGCCGTCGCTGTGCGACCCCTGATCGATGTGCTCCCGGTAGCGGCGGTCGGTGAGTTCGCCGAGAATCCTTCTGCCGGTGGGTGTTCGGAGCAGCAGTTCGTGGACGCGTCCGACATTGTCGTCGAGCGCCTGCCGGATCCGCACGGCGGACGGATCCTGCTGTCGCGCAAGCGCTTCGCGGTGTTCCGGGGTGAGCGGATGGATGGGACGCCCACGGTGGTCGAACAGGATCATGTGGGTGTCGTGCAGATCCGCGGGCACGCGCGCCGGGTGGTCGGTCACCACCCCCGTACTCGGATCGCGCACCACGATCCGCCCGCCGCCCTCGTGGACCATGACGTAGGCGTGCGCACCGACGACTCGGCGGCCCGGACCGGCGTGATAACCGTCGACCACCAGCGCCGACGCCCCCTTGCGCATCCGCGAGAGGCGCCGCGCGATCGCGTCGTGGTCGCCGACCTTCACCATCCGCCCACCGGCGTCGGCCTGCACCTCCGCGGCGGTCATACCTTCCGGCCCGACCGCCCGCTCGGGCAGCCGGATCGTCTTGCTGCCGGTGAGATCGCGAATCAGCTTCAGCGCCAATTCGGCACAGCGACCGCGGGTCGACTCCGGACGAGCGGAGGCCGGTTTCGCCGCTTCGGGCGCACCGGCGTGATCGGACTGCTCGCTCCGCCCGGACCGCACCGGCTGATGATCACCGACCTGCGCCGGCATCGGCGGGGCCCCGGGCACCAGCTGGTCTTCGGGCCGGTCACCGTTCGCGTCGTCGCGGTCGTGCCGGGTGCCTTCTTCGCCGGACTCGTCGCGGACCGGTTTGCGCACCGTACCGTCGTGGTTCGTATCGACCGCCGGGCGCCGTCGCGGTTCGTCAGGTGCAGCCGATTTCTCTTGCGTGCCATCATGTTCCACGCGCGAGTTGCCGGAGTGGGACCCGTCTCGCGCCGGATCGCCGGTGTCGTCGCGCGGTGTGCCCGCGGCGTCGTCGGCCGTATCGTGTCGCACCCCCGGCTCGTCCGTGCGGTTCGACGCACCCGCATCCGCATCGCGGGGTGCGGCCGCATCGGCGTCGCGAGGGACCGACGAGTCGGCGTCGCGCGCGGTAACGGACTCGTCTGCGCTTCGTCCGGTCTGGTCGGACTCGTGGGACGGCACGCGCTCGTCGTGCGGGAGTGCACCATTCGAATCACGCGGACCGGCATGTTCGGCATCCCTCGGACCGGCATGCTCGGAAACTCGAGGCTCGGCGCTGTCGGTCTCGCGCGGGCTGGATGTGTCGGCATCACGCCGCTCGGGGTCCCCTTGTGCGGGCTCGGCCGTATCGCGCGGATCCTCGCCGTCTCTGCGCGCGGTATCGGCAGACTGCTCCGCCGGATCGTCGGAACGTTCGGTCCGATCACCCTGTGCCGCATCGTGGTCGGCGGTCTCCGGTTCCTCGGCACGACGCGTTCCGGGCTCGTCCCCCACGGTCGTCTCGTCCCGCGTCCCGGCCTCGTTACGTGCAGCGGGCTCGTCACGGGTCTCGACCTCGTCGCGTGTTCCGGCCTTGTCACGCGTCCCGGCCGCTTCAGGATCGTGGAGTGGCGTGGACTCGTGGTCGGGGGCTCTGGTCTCGTCGCGGGCGGCTGCTCGGTCCGGCCTCTGCGCGACGGGCTGGTCGGATTTGGTTGGCGTGCGGGTGGTTTCGGGGCGTTCGCCCGCACCGCGCGGCGGTTCGGTACCGCGTCCCTGGTCGGTGCGCGGTCCGGCACCGGCGCGGTCCCGTGGCTGGGCGGTCTCGCCACGGTCTCGCGGTTGGGGGGCTTCTCCGCGGTCTCGCGGCTGGGCGGTGTCCGCGCGGTCCGGTTTGGCGGTGATCCGCTCGCCCTCGCTCCCGCCGGCTCGGCTCGCGGCGCGCGGGCCCTCGGAGTCGCCGACCTTGGCCTGGACGCGCGGATCGGCGGCGGGGCGGGCCGCGGACGCGTCGGCCGCACCGGCTCTGCCTTGTGGCCGAGCGTCGGTGGCGGAACCTCGGCCGAGATCGGAGGCGGCGCGGCCGTCGGCGGCGGTTCGGGCGTCCGGAGTGCGCACCTCGCCGGTCCGGGGAGTCTCGGTACCGCCGGACGCGGGTCCGCGGGCGTCGATCGGCGAGGCGCCGGAAGCTGAGGTGGATCCCGTCGATGCGCCGGTTGTCGCGCTCGAACCTGTCGACGCTCCGGGTGCGGATGCGCTCGGACCCGACGACGCGCTCGGGCCGGACGACGTACTCGGGCCGGAAGAGGCGGCCGGACCCGACCCAGCGGCGGAACTCGCCGACTCGGCCGGGCCGGACGAGGGGGAAGGACCGGCCGCCGCACCAGCTTCGCTCGCGGCAGAGGTGGCGCCCGACGCATGGGCTGCCGATTCCGAACCGGGTGTCGTTGCCGGAGCGGCGGTTTCGTGCGGGCCGCCGCTCAACGAGCCAGTGGTGTCCACGGTCGTGGAGTCGTGTGCGCCACCAGGCACCTCGTTGCGGGCCGGTGGAGTCGGTGACGAGTCGGATACCGGACCGCTGGATGTCGCGGATTCGGACGGCGAACTGGCCCCCTCCGACCCGGAACGCGCCGCCGAAGTTGACGGTCTGCTCTCGGTGGTTTCCGAACGATCCTGTGGCGCAGTCTGTTCCGGCGTGCCACCGGTCTCCGATGCCGGGCGCTCATGCGTGCCCGCCGTCGTTGTCGGCGCACCCGCGTGGCTGTCGTGACCATTGGTCACCGGCCCGCCGCGCACGGGCCCGGAAGATCCCCGCTCGCCGCCCGCACCGGCAGTTGAATCACCGTGTGGCACAGCGCCGTTGCCGTTGGCGAGATCGACGTGCGCGTTCGGCACGGTGCCGTCGTGGGTGACACCGTGCAGGTCCCCGATATTGCCCAGATCGGCGCGCGGCGCGTTCAGTTTCCAGAACGGTGAATTCTCGAAATGACTGTGCGCGAAATTGTGATTCAGCGCCGACGCCCCGCCCGTTATCGCACCGGCGCTGAACATGCGCCAATCGACGTGGGTGTTCTTCAGGTTCTTCAGCGCGGTATCCAGATCACCGTGTGCCAGATCGGAGGCGAACTGCCAGCCGACCGAGCCGCCGAAGGCCGCCACCGAGTTGACCAGGCCCGATCCGGCACCGATTCCCGCGCGGGTCAGATTGACGCCCCATTTCGAGGTGACGTCGCCGACCTCGTTACGGAAGGCGTTGCCGAATTTCTTGCCCATCGCCTCGCCGAAGGCGCCACCGGCGGCGCCACCGACACCGGCGGCGAAGGTGGTGACCTCGAGCTGCTGCCAGTCGATGCTCTTGCGGTGCCCCTCCCACACCTGCCACTGTTGCACCGCGAAATCCTGAATCGCCCCGAGGGCCGCGTTCAGCAGCACATGCCGGAACATGAAGCGCACCAACGCGTTCTCGGCCAGCCGGCCCGCCCAGCCGGCCATCGCGTCGAGCATCCGGCGCATCATCATCCGCACCGCGACGCGGGTCGCCACGATGATGCCGGCTTCCTCCGCGGGCGCGGTCGGCGGGAAGATCCATACCGCCGCGATATCGGCGGCGGTGATCACCAGCGTCGAATAGAACATCAGCTTGGTGTATTCGATCTGCGTACCGCCGCCGTAGACCGAATCCCCGACCTGATCGAAGTATCCCGCCAGCGCCTCCAGCGAATCCTTGCCGTGGCGCATGCTGTCGAATGTGTCGATCATCTGCTGCTGGCCGTCGCCGGATGGATAGGCGGCCAGCGTGGCGGACTTGGCGTCGTCCATCAGGCTCAGGATTTCGCGCAGCTCGCCGGCGGCGGTGTGCCAGTCGCCCGCCAACGCCCACATATCGTCTTCGTTGCCGTGCGGCCATTCCATTCCGATGGCCGCACCCAGCCACTCGAGCCAGCTGGGAAACTCGATCATGCGCCGTTACCTCGGGTCACCAACTGGAGTCGGTGACCCGGTGTTCCGGTTCGACCGGATAGGTCTCCGCATCCGCGAACCGGAGCTCGTCCGCGCCGTAGGCGGCCGTGCGTTCCGGCGAA
>NZ_CAWMPM010000007.1:0-118719 GCF_963869435.1 Nocardia violaceofusca NBRC 14427 | reverse complement strand
AGTGAGGGTTCCGGTGCCGTCGGCAGCCGCACATCCGGCATGCCTTCGATCAGATCCGTGAGTTTGGGCAACCGGGCCCGGCGTTCCCGCAGCGGCGCCATCAATTCGCGATGCCGCTGTGCCAGGTTCTTCGATGCCTGCTGGGCCGCCTCGGTCACCGCCCGCGCGATCTCGGAATAACTCAGATCCTCGATCCCGGCGCCGAATTTGGTCTCGATGACGGTCCCGTCGGCATTCACGCTGACCGTGACCCGGTTCTTGCGCACCGACGCGGTACCGGTCAATTCCGCACGGTCACGCTGAATTTCGGCGATCACCCGCAGTTGCTGTTGCGCCTCGCCGATGATTCCCGCCAGCTCGGCCTTCATATGCTCGTTCGTCATGGGCGCTCGATCCGCGGCCGCTCGATCACTGGAAGCCGTAGGTGTTGCCGTGCTCCATGGTCTCCAGATAGGTGGCGCTGTCGTTCTGGCCGTCGGAGAACTTCTGGAAGGCGGTGGAGAAGTTCCGTGCGCCGGTGACCATGTTGTCGTGCGCGGCGAGGTAGCCGTCGCCACTGCCGGTGCCCGCGAACTGCTTGCCCAGACTGTCGTCCCCCCAGCAGTTTCCGTAGGCGGTGGTCTTGCCCTGCAATCTCGTCAGCACCTGCTCGATGTGGTCGCGCACATCCTGCGTCCTGCCGGCGGCCGTGCGGAGTTTCGCCACCTCGACCTCGATCTCGTCCGCCATCGTCCGTCCCTCCATCGCACTGCCGGCCGGCGCCCGTCGACGCTGGACTTCGACGATGGCAGTCGCGGGAAAATCGTCAGTGGCGCCGACGTGAACACCCGGTGGCCGGTCCCGGAAGCCACCACGAAACCCGTCTCCGCGGCCGGTATCCGATGATGGAGGGCATGCGAATCCTGGTACAGCGCGTCAGCTCGGCCCGGGTCACGGTCGACGACGAGGTGGTGGGACAGATCGACCCGCCCGCGATGGGAGTGCCGCACGGCCTGCTCGCACTCGTGGGTGTCACCGGCACCGACACCGCCGCGCTCGCGAAAACTATGGCGGACAAGCTCTTTCGTCTGCGGATTCTGGACGGTGAGCGCTCGGCCGCCGATCTCGGCGCACCGATTCTGGTGGTCAGCCAGTTCACCCTTTACGCCGACACGGCGAAGGGCCGCCGGCCCTCCTGGTCGGCCGCGGCGCCCGGATCGGTCGCCGAACCGCTGGTCGACGAATTCGCCGCCGCACTGCGCGACCTCGGCGCCACCGTCGCGACCGGCCGTTTCGGCGCGCACATGCAGGTGTCGCTGGTGAACGACGGGCCGGTCACGCTGCTGCTCGAGGCGTGAGCGGCGCGCTCACTCGTCCACCTCCTGATAGTCGTTCATCCGCTGCACGATGTGTTCGGCCTCGGTATCGATCCAGTCGATCAGCCCCGCCGAACCCATCCCGACGGCTACCGGCGCCGGTTCCTCCAGCGGAATCACGTAGCGGCCGTCGGCGGGCAGATCCCGCCACAGCCGGGCGACCGAGATGCGTCCGCGCGGACCGAATTTCGATCTGCCCTGCGTCAATCGGACGGTGCCGGTGTGAGTCGCGGGAATGTCGAAGAAGGCCGCGCTGGTGAGGCCGCGGTAATCGTCATCGTCGTCGGCGACCATGGAACCGCCGCCCGAGGTCCGGCCCGCGCTCTCGCCGATCTCGATCTCGATCGGCCCACGCCGTCCCGGTTCGGCAGCCGGCAGCAGACCGACGACCGTCTCACCGAGCGCCCGCGGATCACAGGCGGTAATGGTGAAACCTTCGGCATGTTTGAGGGTTTCACCCGGCAACTGGACGACCACGAACCCACGGGAACCGAGCCGCCCGGCGTAGAAGCGCACCCGCTTGGCCGGATTGTCGAAATCCGAGTCCTCCCATGCCTCCCCGCCGACCAACACCTCCGGCAGCACCATGGTGTCCACGATCGCTTCGAAGGCGCTGTCGCCGCGGTTCTCCAATTCCGCTCGGGTGCGGCGCCATTCGCGTTCGTACTCGTCCAGATACGGAATGCGGCTGGTGATGCTGAACATCGACGGCACCAGACCGAAGAATCGGGTGTCGCACAACACCTTGAATTCCAGGTCCGTCAGAGTCCACCTGTTCACATGTCCTCGTTCATGGTTCGATCACCGGCTTGACCCGGAACGGGGTGTCGCCCATCGCGTCGTCCAGCCAGTCCGTGGAGGTCAGATACTTCGGCCGCCGGTGCTGGCCCTGCGGTCCGGAATTGCCCGCGCTCGAGGCCGGGGTCCCCGCCATACCGGGCTGACCGGGTTGTCCGGGCTGGCCGGCCTGCTGGTCGTACGAATCGTGCTGCCCCGCACCGTAGGAGGAGACGTCCGCCGGCAGCGATGCGCGCGGGAACTTGTCCGGTTGCCGCGGTTGGTCGAGTTGCCGGGGCGACGTCGCATCGTCGGGCCCGGTACCGTCGCCGAGTCCACCGCCTGCTCCCCCGCCGGTATCGGCGCCGCCACCACCGGCGCTGTCGCCTCCGCCACCGGGGTCCAGCTGTGCCGCGATATCCGACAGTCCCTCCATCCCCGGCGTGTGGCTGAGGTCGCGCAGCCGTTCCGCCAGCGAGTGCAGCGGATCGGTGGCGCCCGCGACCGACACCAACTGGTCCAGACCGGGGATACCGGCCAGGAGATGACTCAGATCCGGATTGCTCGCCAGCAACTGGTCGAATCCGGGAATGCCGGACAGCAGTTGCCCTAGGCCGGTCAGGCTGTCGTGGGCGGTCTGCCCGAGCTGGTTCAGCGCCTGTTCGCCGCCCGAGAGCAGCGATTCGAGCGGGTTGGAGCTGCCCGCGGTTCCGCCGAGCAGCGATTCGAGCGGGTTCGTAGCACCTGTCTTACCGAGCAGCGATTCCAGCGGATTCGCACTTCCCGTCGTCGCGGAATCGCCGAAGGACGGCACCGTCTGCCCGAGGCTGTCGCCGGTCGTGCCGGTTCCGGCTTCCGTATTCTGTTCTCCCGCAAGCCCGGACAGGAGATCGTCGAGTGACGGCAGTTGCTGTTGGCCGTTCTTGGCCGCGCCGGCCCCGGATTGCTGCGTCTTGCCGAGATTCGACGGAATCGTCGACGAACCCGTCCCCGAGGTGGATCCGGTACCGGTCGACGAACCGGTGCCACTGCCGCTCGGACCCGAGTACGGCGTGCTGCTGGGACCGGAATTGCCGCCGGAGGATCCGCCGGTGTCACCGAGGCCGGCGGAATTGAGCAGGTCGCTCAGATTCGGGAGTTGCTGATTCGACTCGCCGCTACCCGGCATGCTGTCGTAGTTGCCCGGGATCTGCGAACTCTTGCTCGTCCTGCCGGAACCCGAACTCGCCCCGGATCCGCCGCCGTAGCCGCCGCCCGTGCCGCCTCCGTAACCCGAGCCGGTGTACTCGGAACCGCTGCCGTAGTCCGCGCCGCTGCCGTAGCCCTGGCCACTCCCATTGCCCTGGCCACTGCCATAGCCCTGGCCACTCCCATAGCCCTGGCCGCTGCCGTAACCCGAACCGGAACCACTGTCATAGCCCGAACCATTGTCGTAGCCGCCCCCGTAACCGGAGCCACTCCCCGAACCCGAACTGTGGGACCCCTCTTCGTATCCGGCCTCGTAGCCCTGCTCGTAGGCCGCTTGGAGCTGCTGCGATGTGGCGCCGCTGCCGGACCCACTGCCGAAACCGGAACCGCTGCCATACCCCGACCCACTGCCGTACCCGGATCCACTGCCGTAACCCGATCCGCTCCCGTAACCCGACCCACTGTCGTAGCCCGACCCGCTCCCGTACCCGGAACCGCTGTCGTAACCGGAACCACTTCCGTAACCCGAACCGCTTCCGTAGCCGGACCCGCTCCCGTAGCCGGATCCGCTGCCGTAACCCGAACCGCTTCCATAGCCCGAACCACTCCCGGACCCGCTACCGGAACCACTTCCGGACCCGCTGCCCGATCCCGAACCACTGCCCGAACCGGATCCACTGCCCGACGTGCTGCCACCGCCCGTCTGACCCGGAATGGCGATCGTCGGAATCGTCGAGATCGTCGATTTCATCGGATCCGCGTAGTACTTCTTGTAATTGGCGCGGTATTCGTCGGTGTGGTGATGTTTGCAGCCCGTCTTCTCCGGTTGTCCGGGAGTGGGCATCGACTTGCGGGTCGCCTCGAGCCAGTCGCTGGTGTACCGCAAACTCGCACCGGTCACCTTGATGGCGTCGATCAGATCCTGCGTACTGTCCTTGTAATTGCGCACGGCGGTCACCGCCGCGGCCGACGCGGCACCGGTCCAGCTGGCTTGCAACTTCGCGATCTGGTCCGCGTAGGTGGCCATATTGCTCGATATCAGTTTCGACATCGAATCCCAGAAACCGGACAGATCCATCGGCGGCTGCGCGTGAATCGTCTGGCCCAGCTGAATCATCTGGTCCCAGTCCAGGCTGTCCGGATTCTCGATGTTGATGGTGACCGAATCGGTCTTACCGCCGTAGCCCTGAATCGCCTCGGGGAAACTCGGCATCGACCAGCTGTCGTCGACGAAATCCTGATTGAGGTCGGCGACCAGGCTTCCCCCGTTCGAGGAGAGTTTGGGCGGCGTCACATTGCTGGTGACGTTCTTGGGTTTGGCGATCGTGTCGAAATTGAACGTCGAGTTGTGCTCGTGCGCGGCGAACGTCTTACCGGCGGCGACGAAGGTGTCGAACTGATCGCGAACCACATTCGCGTGCGTCATCAGCGAGTTGTACAGTGCCGCACCGTGATTGCTGTAGACACCGGCGAGATCGCGGCTGGACTGCAGAATACTGAAGGCGCCGACCTCGTGCGCGCGAGTGTCGTGGACCGATTGCGCCAATGCCTCCAGATTGGCGACCAGCTGCGCCGCGGCATCGGTGGCGGCCTTGATGTCCTTCGTATCGAATTGCAGCACACCGGAATTAGCCGCACCCAGAATCTGGGTCCACTCGGTGGTATCCGCATTCGGCAACGTCATGATCAGCCTCCGAGACCTTCGGTCGAACCTTGTTCGGCGGCTCTGAACTGGTCGGCGGCCGAACGCTCACCCTCGGCGAACTGGAACAGGGCATCGGCCATGCCGTAGCCGCCGTCGACCATATTGGCCCGCGTCGCCTTGTACCCCTTGTCACCGTCGGCGAACTTCTTGCCGGACTTGTCGTTTCCCCACGGCTGGTTGGTGGAGTCGTTCTCGATTCCGGTGAGCGTGTTGTGCAGGGTATCGATCACGCCCCGCACTTTGTGTGAGACGTCCTCGGGCAGGTCGGCGGCTCTGGTCAGCGCGTCGACATCCACCTCGATCTTCTCCGCCATTGTCAGTCCCTACCTGTGTGCCTACATCTGGAACGGCTTGTCGACATTCGGATCGCCCCCGCCCGGATCGTCGCCACCCGGACTGTCTGTGGCCGCCGCGCGCGGTACAGGTGGAGGTTCGGCCGCCTCCAGCCACGCTTGCTCGCCCGGCGCATCCGGAGCGTCGTAATGCGCCGGCATCGGACCGATCTCCGGCACCTTCTTCGGCCGCGACTTCGCGCGATAGTCCTTACCCGGCCCCAGCGGTCTCCCCGGATCCTGCGGCTCGGCCGGATCGGACGGTGGGGGCGGAGCTGGAGCCGGACGCGACGGAGTCATGTAGTTCGGATCGGACGGATCGCGGAACCCACCGCCGCCCTGACCACCGTCAACCGGCGGCGGCGGTGCGGGTCGCGACGGGATCATGTAGTTCGGGTCCGAGGGATCGCGGAAACCACCGCCACCTTGCCCACCATTCACCGGCGGGGCGGGGGCCGGACGCGACGGCGTCAGGTAATTCGGGTCCGACGGATCACGGAAACCACCCTGACCACCATTCACCGGCGGAGCAGGAGCGGGGCGCGAGGGAGTCATGTAATTCGGATCCGACGGGTCGCGGAAACCACCACCGACCTGCCCTCCGGTGGAGGAATTCGGCACGGGGGCAGACGGCGGGCCCGGTTGGGTGAACGGCCGGGAAAAGTTCGGCGGGCCACTCGGATGTTCCGTCGAATTCCCCACCGGCGCAGCGTGAATCGGTGCCGACGACGAGCTCACCGGCCCGCCCACCGACGCGCCCGGCTGCGTGAACGGCCGCGAGAAGTTCGGCGGATTATTCGAATTCCCCGTCGGCGCAGCGTTGATCGAGGGCGCCGGGCGAGAGCCGGGGGCCGCGTTCGCAGAGCTGCCGACCGGATGCGGCGCCGATCCGTCGCCACCGCCCACCGGCGGAGCGGGGGCCGGTCGCGAGGGCGTCAGATAGTTCGGATCCGACGGTGAGCGGAACCCACCGCCGCCCTGGCCACCGTTCACCGGCGGCTGCGGCGCCGGGCGCGACGGCGTCATGTAATTCGGATCCGACGGGTCACGGAAACCACCACCGCCCTGACCACTAGTCACCGGCGGAGCGGGCGCCGGACGCGACGGCGTCATGTAATTCGGATCCGACGGATCACGGAAACCACCACCACTATGCCCACCGTTCACCGGCGGTGCCGGAGCCGGACGCGACGGCACCATATAGTTCGGGTCCGACGGATCGCGAAAGCCACCTCCACCGTGCCCACCGTTCACCGGCGGAGCGGGCGCCGGGCGCGACGGCGTCATATAGTTCGGATCCGACGGATCACGGAAACCACCACCGTGCCCTCCGGACGTCCACTGGTGTTGACCACCGAACCCCGCTGAGCCCGAATGGTTTCCACCACCACCGGCCCCAGCCGCCTGGGTCGGCGGGGCGGGAGCCGGGCGCGACGGTGTCATGTAATTCGGATCCGACGGATCACGGAAACCACCACCCTGCTGATGATTTCCGCCCGTATTCGTCGTGGTGCCGGAGTGCGTCGTCGACGTCGATTCGGTCTGTCCCGGCACCGGCCGGGGCGTCAGCGGATTGTTGGTGGGTGGTGTCTTCGGCGGAGCCCACGGCGCTTTCGCATTCATCCACAGGTTGAATCGCGGGTCCCCCTCGGTATTGGTGGTCGTCTTCGTACCGAGGCCGCGCATACCGCCGACCATGCCACCGCGGGCCGCGCTACCGACCCACCCCTCCGGCCCCGCGAAGGCGCCCGCGATATCGCCGGTCACCGCGCCCGCGCCGATATTGCCGAAGATGTTGCCGAAGACACCGGCCGTGGCGCCGATGGTCGCCCCTTGCAGGAACATTCCCGACCGGAACGGCATATTGGTGATCGCGCCGCCGAATTTCTTGTCGAGATTTCCGATCCCGAACCCCATGTAGCGGCCGAGTTCGCGACTGGGAATGGTGCTCAGCGCCGACGCCGCCCAAGAGGCGCCGAATTCCTTCCAGTTGAATCCGTGCCGTTTGCCGTCCGCGATCTGCGCGCCCTGCACGATCGCGTTGGTGACCGGCGCCCAGAGCGCGCCCTCGCCGAATTTCAGCGTGTAGACGCCCATGCCCTTGGCGGTGGGCAGAATCGTCTTGGCCTTGTACTTCCAGGTCTGCCCCTTCATCCCCTTCCAGGTATCGGCCGAGAGTATGTGTTTGAACCAGTACCGGGAGGCCCCGTTGAGTTCGCCGCGGGTCGCGAATCCCAGTTTGGCCCAGGCCCGTTCGAGTGCGTTCTGCAGTGCGTCGGCGATGAACTTCACGATCGATCGGGTGGTGCCGATCGCGGCCGCCTCCACCGCCGGTGCGGTCGGCGGGAACAGCCATGCCCAGGCGATCTCGACCAGCAGAATGCACAGCGAGACAATGATGTTGATCTTCGCCGACTGCAGTTCGGTACCGACGTCGAAGGTCGAATCGCCGATGGTCTTGAACGATTCGGCCAGCGTCGCGAGCGACTGGTCCCCCTGCAGGAAGACGTCGAACAGCTTGCCGATCTGATCGGCGGCATCACCCGCCGGAAAGGCCGCCATCGCCGCGGTTTTCGCGCTCTCGATGCCGGGGACCTGCGCCGCGAGATCCTTGGACGCCTGCTCCCAGGCCCGCGACACCGCCCACATCTTGTCTTCGTCACCGTCGGGCCAGCTCGCACCGGCAACCCAGGCGATCGGACGTACGGGCGGGGGCAGGTACAGGCTCACGGCGGATCAGTCCTCGTCGGACACCATCGAGCGGTGCGCGCTACCGTCCATCGGATGCGCGGGCGGGACGTCGCGATAATCCTCGACCCTGGTCGGCGTCGGTGGCGCGGTGGGCATCATCTGCCCGAGATCCGGTGCGCCCTCGACGAATTCCGACAGTTTGGGCAACTGCAGTTTGCGTTCACGCAGCGGCTGCATCAGTTCGGCACCCAGGCGCAGCACCTCGGCCGCGGCCTGCTGCACCGCCGCGGTCATCCCGGCGGCGATCTCGTCGTAGGTCAGATCCGCGATATCGTCGGCGAACTTCGTGTCGATCAGCAGTCCGTCGGCATTGACCGTCACCTGAATTCGCTGCTCACAGGTGCTCGCCGTGGCCGTCAGGCGGGAGCGTCGCAACTGGATCTCCGCGATCCCGCGCAGTTGCTCGTCGAGCCCCTCGAGCACCGTCATCATGTCGGCATGGAGCCGTTCGTTGACCACTGCCACCTCCACCGTCGACGCGCGCAGTAGCAACAACAGCACACCAGATTGAATATCCGGTGGCGCCCAAGGAAATTCAGCGTCGACTACCGCCGTGCACCCGGGACAGATGGGTGGCCGGCGCCTCGAAGATCAGGAAGTTCGGAATATCGCTCACCAGCGCCGAGGTCAGCGCGAACCAGCGTCCGGCGACGTCGACGCTGAGCCGGCCGTCGGAGATCGACACCTGATTCACCTGCGTCCACGGCGCAGACTTGCGCGGCGAGCCGACCTCGTACCACGTCATCCACAGCTCGCCGAACACGAGCCGATGTCCCGCCTGCAGGGCCGCCGGCGCCTGCGGCAGCTGAGCGTCGGTGACGGCCCGCTGAATCGCCGGGCCCCACTGCTGCGGATCCGATATGCCGTCGCCGACAACGAAATTCGTACCGGCGAGATCGGTGAGGGTGTAGGCGTAGGTGGTGCCGATGTGATGACCGTCGCGCATATGCCCGAATCAGCTCGAACGACCCGGCGCGACCGGCACCGCTGTGGCACACCCGCAGCGCCTCGCCGCACCGCTTGTGAGATGTCCAATGCGCACACCGGAACCGATCGATCGCACCGGCCCGCGAGTTAGGTTCACGACCAGCAGATATTCATCGACACGTGCGGTCACGACACCGTACGCCGACTGAGAGGAGGGCCCGTGACCGAACGCAGTATCGCCATGAACCCCGGAATGCACGAGGTTCTCGACTACTTCGGCAAATGTCCCGAATGCGGTTATCCCGCACGGGCTTCGGCCGATGTCGCCGGGGCGCCCACCGTCGTCGCCAGCTGCGACCGCCCGTGTGGCTGGACGGGCGTGGTACCACTCACCACCATGACCGGGCGCACGGCGTAACAGTCCGCCGACAGCACGACGCACCCGCGCCGACGAGGCCACGGGTGCGTCGCGAAACGAATTATTCGGGGCGAACCGTCAGGATCCGCGGACCGTCCTCGGTGACCGCCACAGTGTGCTCCCAGTGCGCGGCGCGACTGCCGTCGGTGGTGACGACGGTCCAATCATCTTCCAGCACAGTGGTTTCCGTGGTGCCGAGGGTCAACATCGGCTCGATGGCCAGCACCGAACCGACCACCAGTTTCGGACCGCGTCCGGGTGCACCCTCGTTGGCGAGGAACGGATCCATATGCATCTGACGGCCGATGCCGTGTCCGCCGTAGCCGTCGACGATGCCGTAGGCGCGGCCGTGTTCCTTCTCCGCGGCGCGCGTGCCCAGCTCGATCGCGTGCGAGACGTCGGTCAGGCGGTTGCCCGGCAGCATGGCCGCGATACCGGCGTCCATCGACAGCCTAGTGGCCTCGCTGAGCAGCCGGTCGGCCTCGATGACCTCGCCGATGCCGAACGTCCACGCCGAATCGCCGTGCCAGCCCTCGAGAATCGCACCGCAGTCGATGGAGACCAGATCGCCCTCGGCGAGCACCTCGTCCTTCGACGGAATCCCGTGCACCACACGGTCGTTCACCGAGGAGCAGATCGATCCCGGGAAACCGTGATAGCCCTTGAAGGACGGGACGGCGCCCGCTTCCCGGATGGTCTGCTCGGCGACCTCGTCCAATTCCAAGGTCGAGACCCCGGGCTTGGCGGCGGCGCGCACGGCGACCAGCGCGCGGCCGACGATCGCGCCGGCCGCGGCCATGGCATCGAGCTCACCGGCGGTGCGGAACGGCACCACCTTCTTCTGCTTGAGGCCGAAAACCATTCGCCTCAGCGACCCAGGGCTCGGAGGGCGCGCGTGTTGACCTCGGTGATCTCGCCGACGCCGTCGACGGCCACCACGAGACCGTCGTAGTGCTCGAGCAGCGGCTCGGTTTCCTCGCGGTACACGTTCATCCGGTTCCGGATGATCGTCTCGTTGTCGTCGCTGCGTCCGCTGGTGCGGCCGCGCTCGACCAGACGCTCGACGAGCGTCTCCTCCGGGACCTCGAAACTCAGCACCGCGTCCAGCGCGTGGCCGGACTCCTTGAGCATCTTCTCCAGGGCCTCGGCCTGGTCGACGGTGCGCGGGTAACCGTCGAGCACGAAACCGTTGACGGCGTCGGGCTCGGCGATGCGCGACTCCACCATGCGGTTGGTCACATCACTGGGCACCAGATTGCCCGCGTCGAGGTACTTCTGCGCCTCGCGACCCAGCGGGGTCTGCTGGGAGATGTTCGCACGGAACAAATTCCCCGTGGAGATGTGCGGAACACCCAGCTTGTCCGACAGCAATTCGGCCTGTGTTCCTTTACCGGCACCCGGCGGTCCGAGCAGTACGAGTCTCACTTGAGGAACCCTTCGTAATTTCTGTTCATCAGTTGGCTCTCGATCTGTTTGACCGTATCGAGGCCGACGCTCACGACGATCAGCACCGACGTGCCGCCGAACGGCAGGAAGTTCGAACCGCCACCGCCGGCACCGATGTGCAACAGCAGGTTGGGCAGTACGGCAACAGCACCGAGGTAGATCGAACCGGGGAGGGTGATTCGGCTCAGTACATAGTTCAGATAGTCGGCGGTCGGCTTACCCGGACGGTAACCGGGGATGAAGCCACCGAACTTCTTCATCTCGTCCGCGCGTTCCTCCGGGTTGAAGGTGATCGCGACGTAGAAGTAGGTGAAGAACACGATCAACGCGAAGTAGATCAGGACGTAGACCGGATTACCCGGGTTCACCAGATACTTCTGGATGATCTTCTGCCACCAGCCGTCGGAGTTGGACGACTGGGTCAGCTGGGCGACCAGATTCGGCAGGTACAGCAGCGAGGACGCGAAGATCACCGGGATCACACCCGCCTGGTTGACCTTCAGGGGTAGGTAGGTCGACGATCCGCCGTACATCTTGCGGCCGACCACGCGCTTGGCGTACTGCACCGGTATTCGGCGCTGGCCCTGTTCGACGAAGATCACGCCGACGATCACCACGAAAGCGGCGACACACACCAGCCCGAAGATCAGGCCGCCCTTGCTGTCGAGGATCTGCTTGCCCTCGGACGGGATACGGGCGGCGATACCGGCGAAGATCAACAGCGACATACCGTTGCCGACACCGCGCTCGGTGATCTGCTCGCCGAACCACATCACCAACGCCGCGCCGGCCGTCATCACCAGCACGATGATGATCATGCCGAAGACGCTGGTGTCGGCCAGGATGTCCTGGGGGCAGCCGCGCAGCAGCTGACCGCGCGCGGCCAGGGCGACCAGACCCGTGGCCTGCAGAATCGCCAGCGCGATCGACAGATACCGCGTGTACTGCGTCATCTTGTTCTGGCCGGACTGGCCTTCTTTTCGCAGTTCCTCGAACCGCGGGATGACCACCGTCAGCAGCTGGATGATGATGCTCGCGGTGATGTAGGGCATGATCCCGATCGCGAACACCGACAGCTGCAGCAGCGCACCGCCGGAGAACAGATTGATCAGCTGGTAGATACCGGCATTGTCACCGCCGGAGACGACGTCGATGCAATGGCGGATCGCCTTGTAGTCGACGCCCGGCGACGGTAGCGAGGCGCCGACGCGGTACAGCGCGATCAGGCCCAGCGTGAAGAGAATCTTCCGCCGCAAGTCCGGGGTCCGGAAGGCCGACACGAAGGCGGAAAGCACAGATCCTCCTGGCTGACGACACGGGGGTCACGCCCACTTCCGTCACCTCGGCACATACCGGTGCCCTACAGGGCAGAGCCGGTCCTGTGCCACGACAACGGGGCAGACTGGTTGGCAGACAACACTTGAACTCTAACAGCGACGCCGGACGGGCTCTCACCCGTCCGGCGCCCCGACTGTATTACCAGTAACTGTCAGCCCAGTTCGGTGGCGGTACCACCGGCGGCGGTGATCTTCTCCTTGGCGGAGCCGGAGAACTTGTCGGCGGTGACCGTGACGGCCACACCGATCTCGCCCTCGCCGAGCACCTTCACCAACTGGTTCTTACGCACGGCACCGGCAGCGACGAGCTCGTCCTTGCCGATGGTGCCGCCCTGCGGGAACAGGCGCGCGATATCGCCGACGTTCACGACCTGGTACTCGACGCGGAACGGGTTGGTGAACCCCTTCAGCTTCGGCAGGCGCATGTGGATCGGCATCTGGCCGCCCTCGAAACGGGCCGGCACGTTCTTGCGAGCCTTCGTACCCTTGGTACCGCGACCGGCGGTCTTACCCTTGGAGCCTTCACCGCGACCCACACGGATCTTCTCGGTCTTGGCGCCCGGGGCGGGCCGCAGGTGGTGGAGCTTGATGGGGGTCATGCGGTTTCCTCCTCAACGGAAACGAGGTGGCGCACGACGTTGATCAGCCCGCGGTTCTGGGCGTTGTCCTCGCGGACCACGGTCTGGCGGATACCGCGCAGGCCGAGGGTGCGAAGCGACTCCCGCTGATTCTTCTTGGCGCCGATCGTGGACTTGATCTGGGTCACCTTGAGCTGTGCCATGTCAGACTCCCTGTCCGGCACGCGCACGCAGCATGCCCGCCGGGGCAACGTCCTCGATCGGCAGACCGCGGCGAGCGGCCACCTCCTCCGGACGCTGCAGCATCTTCAGGGCAGCGACGGTCGCGTGCACGACGTTGATGGCGTTGTCGCTACCGAGCGACTTGGCCAGGATGTCGTGGATACCGGCGCACTCCAGCACGGCACGCGCCGCACCACCGGCGATCACACCGGTACCGGGCGAGGCCGGACGCAGCATGACGACACCGGCGGCAGCTTCACCCTGCACCGGGTGCGTGATGGTGCTGCCGATCATCGGGACGCGGAAGAAGCCCTTGCGAGCCTCCTCGACACCCTTCTGGATGGCCGCGGGAACTTCCTTGGCCTTGCCGTATCCGACACCGACCAGGCCGTTGCCGTCGCCCACGATCACCAGGGCGGTGAAGCTGAAGCGACGACCACCCTTCACGACCTTGGAGACGCGGTTGATCGCGACGACACGCTCGAGCTGGTTCTTCTCGGCGGCATTGTCGCGACGGTCACCGCCGCCGCGACGGTCGCGGCCACCGCCGCGCTGATCGCGCTCGTTGCTGTTCTGTCCGGCGGGTCCGCTGCCGCCGTCACGCCGCTGACGTCCCGGCATCAGACGTTCCTTCCGTTCAGGGTCATTCGGTCCATGAGTTGAATCTGCATCAGAACTTCAACCCACCTTCGCGCGCGGCATCCGCGAGCGCGGCGATGCGGCCGTGGTAGTCGTGGCCACCGCGGTCGAACACCACGGCCTCCACACCGGCAGCCTTCGCGCGGGCGGCCAGCAGCTCGCCGACCTTCTTGCCCTTCGCGGACTTGTCACCGTCGAGCGCGCGCACATCGGCCTCGATCGAGGACGCCGAGGCGACGGTCTTACCGACGGAGTCGTCGATCACCTGGGCGTGCAGGTGCCGCGAGGAGCGGAACACGACCAGACGCGGACGCTCGGCGGTGCCGAGGACCTTCTTGCGCAGACGGAAGTGCCGACGGGTCTTCGACACCCGGCGACGAGTCGACGCATCCTTGCCGACCGGCTTGCGGGCGGCTTTCTGAGCTTCAGTTTGTGCCATGGCTTACTTACCCGTCTTTCCGACCTTGCGGCGAACGACCTCACCGGCGTAGCGGATGCCCTTGCCCTTGTACGGGTCGGGCTTGCGCAGGCCGTGGATCACTGCGGCGATCTGGCCGACCTTCTGCTTGTCGATGCCGGACACCGAGAACTTGGTGGGGGCCTCGACCTGGAAGGTGATGCCCTCGGGGGCCTCGATCGGAACCGGGTGGCTGTAGCCGAGGGCGAACTCGAGGTTCGAACCCTTCTGCTGCACGCGGTAACCGACGCCGAAGATTTCCATCTTCTTCTCGTAGCCCTGGGTCACGCCGACGATCATGTTGTTGATCAGGGTGCGGCTCAGGCCGTGCAGCGAGCGGTTGCGGCGCTCGTCGTCCGGACGGCCCACCTCCAGCTCACCGTTCTCGGCCTTGGTGACGGTGATCGGCTCGGCGACGGTGTGCGACAGGGTGCCCTTGGGACCCTTCACCGACACCTGCTGGCCGTCGATGGTCACCTCGACGCCGGCGGGAATCGAGATCGGCTTCTTACCGATACGCGACATTGTTCCTACCTCCCTTACCAGACGTAGGCGAGGACTTCGCCGCCCACGCCCTGCTGCTTGGCCTGACGGTCGGTGAGCAGGCCCTTCGACGTGGAGATAATCGCCACGCCCAGACCGCCCAGCACCTTGGGCAGGTTGGTGGATTTCGCGTACACCCGCAGACCCGGCTTCGAGACGCGGCGCACACCCTGCAGGCTGCGCTCCCGGCTCTGGCCGTACTTCAGGTCGACGATCAGGGTCTGGCCGACGGGCGCATCCTCGGTGCGGTAGTCGGCGATGTAGCCCTCGCGCTTGAGGATCTCGGCGATGTTCGCCTTGAGCTTCGAGTGCGGAGCCTTCACCTGATCGTGGTACGCCGAGTTGGCGTTGCGCAGACGGGTCAGAAAGTCTGCGATCGGATCAGTCATGGTCATGTGTTGACCGTTACCTTTCTCGCCGCGGTTCCCATACAGCACCGTCACGCGGGGCGGTCGTGGGCCTACGACAATTTCGGCTGGTCCGGCCGACACCTTTGCCGACCGGATTCGGAATGCTGTCACCCGGAGCAATGCGCACGCATATGGGCACGAGGGTGCCCGAGCAACCGGTCTAGTGTAGGCGAGCGGTATGAGCGGGCAAAATCGGGTAGCGATCAGACCTCGAGATCCGCTTCGATCGCCTTCAGCCGATGCCGGGCCAGGGCGAGATTCGCCCGTCCGCGATCCAGGGCGAGATACAGGAACAGCCCTTTGGACGTGCGGCCGGCCATGGGGCGTGGCAACGCGCCCCGGAACCGAATTTCGTCCGAGGTTTGCACGATCAGTTCGGGATCACAGGACTGCGGCCGTGGCAGTGGCGACTTCCGACAGCAGCCGCAAGAAAGGGTACGGACTCGGCCGAGTCCGTACCCTTTCTCGATTCGATTGTCGCGCTCAGCGCGGGCGCTGCCTCAGCAGCGCGAGCTCACCAGGAGCTCTTGTGCACGCCCGGCAGCTCGCCGCGGTGCGCCATCTCACGGACGCAGACGCGGCACAGGCCGAACTTGCGGTAGACCGCGCGGGGGCGGCCGCAACGCTGGCAGCGGGTGTAGCCACGAACGGCGAACTTCGGCTTCGCGGCGGCTTTGTTGACGAGAGCTTTCTTAGCCATGTGCTCAGTTCTCCTTGAACGGGAAGCCGAGGTGCTTGAGCAGGGCGCGGCCCTCCTCATCGTTGGTCGCGGTGGTCACGACCGTGATGTCCATACCGCGCGGACGGTCGATGGAGTCCACGTCGATCTCGTGGAACATCGACTGCTCGCTCAGGCCGAACGTGTAGTTGCCGTTGCCGTCGAACTGCTTCGGCGACAGGCCGCGGAAGTCGCGGATACGGGGCAGCGCGATGGACACCAGGCGGTCCAGGAACTCCCACATGCGGTCGCCGCGCAGCGTGACGCGCGCACCGATCGGCATACCCTCACGCAGCTTGAACTGCGCGATGGACTTGCGGGCCTTGCGGATCTCCGGCTTCTGACCGGTGATCAGGGCCAGGTCGTTGACGGCGCCGTTGATCAGCTTGGCGTCGCGGGCGGCGTCACCGACACCCATGTTGACGACGACCTTCACCACGCCGGGGATCTGCATCACGTTGGCGTAGTTGAACTCGTTGTTCAGCGCGTCCTTGATCTCCGCGCGGTAGCGCAGCTTGAGACGAGGCTGAATGTTCTCTGCGGTGGTCATGCTCAGATGTCCTTCCCGTTGCGACGGGAGATGCGCACCCGCTTGCCGTTCTCGTCGGTGCGGTAACCCACCCGGGTCGGCTTGCCGTCGGAGTCGACAACCATCACGTTGGACACGTGGATGGGCGCCTCCTGGGTCACGATGCCGCCGGAGCTGGCGCCGCGCTGGTTCGCGGAGTTCGCGACGTGCTTCTTGATCCGGTTCACGCCCTCGACCAGGACCTTGTCGGTCGCCGGGTAGGCCTGGATGACCTTGCCCTTGGCGCCCTTGTCCTTACCCGAGACGACGATCACGGTGTCGCCCTTGTGCACCTTCATGTCAGAGCACCTCCGGGGCCAGCGAAACGATCTTCATGAACCGCTTGTCACGCAGCTCGCGGCCGACGGGGCCGAAGATGCGGGTGCCACGCGGATCGTTGTCCGCCTTGATCAGCACCGCGGCGTTCTCGTCGAACTTGATGTACGAACCATCCGGACGACGACGCTCCTTGACGGTGCGCACGACGACCGCCTTGACGACATCACCCTTCTTGACGTTGCCGCCGGGGATGGCGTCCTTGACGGTGGCGACGATGACGTCGCCGATACCGGCATAGCGACGCGACGACCCGCCGAGCACGCGGATGCACAGAATCTCCTTGGCACCCGTGTTGTCGGCGACGCGCAGTCGCGACTCCTGCTGAATCACTTCAGCTCCTCCTAGACCTGGACGTAATGCACGCCGGATTGCCGACCCGACGGGCATGGTCAGTTGCCCTTCGACGGACCTTGACGGCCCGCTCCCGCACCGTAGCGGGGCAGCGCCTGCCAGCGGTTTTACACGATCGGGAAGATCAACCACTGTGGGTTCGCGGCCGAAGTGCGGGCACAATGCCCGCAGGCAACCCGACAAGTGTAGCGAAGCCGCAGGTCGCGCCCAAATCAGGGGCGAGCGGGGCATCGGGCGAGGCCGGCCGCCACGGGTGGCGGTCGAACTCAGCCGATACTCAGCAGGTTCGGTTAGCCTCTCACCGACGCGACCGGCCCCGCCTCCGGGTGGGACCGCGGTGTCGTCGCGCAGGTGCACGATGAAGTCGGGGAGAGGATTTTCTGTGACATCGTCCGGTCGCCAGGTCCGCCTGGGTCGCCGCTCGTTCCTGATCGCCCTCGGCGCGGTGCCGGTGGCCACCGCCCTGGTGGCGTGCAACAGCGACGACACGAAGCCCAAACCTCTCGCCGGCCCCGATCTGTCGGGCGTCGACCCCGCGGTGCGGCCGCAGGACGATCTGTACCGCAATATCAACGGCACCTGGCTGCGCACCTACCAGCTGCCGCCGGACAAGGTTTCCTACGGCACCTTCGCCGAGGTATCCGATCGGGTCGAGGGACAGCTGCGCGAGGTCATCGACGGGATCCACGATCCGAAGGACGGGTCGGAGGGCCAGCAGATCCGCGACCTCTACGACGCGCGGATGGATCTGGACACGCTCGAGAAGCTCGGCACCGCCCCGCTGCGACCGCTGTTCGCCCGGATCGACGGGGCGCAGAACAGGGCCGATCTCGCGAAGGTCATGGGTGCGCTGCCGCTGGGCGGCCTGATCGGACTCGGCGTGAGCATCGACCGCAAGAATTCGAACGCCTACATTCCGGCGGTGGGACAGTCCGGCCTCGGCATGAGCGAGCAGTACTACCGGAAACCCGAATTCGCGCAATACCTTTCGGCGTACCAGACGTTGCTGCACAAATTGGCGACCGGCGCCGGCCTCCCGGATCCGGATGGTGCGGCCGAACGCACCCTGGACCTGGAGAAGCGCATCGCCGCCGGTTACTGGGACAACGTTCGCACCCGCGACGCCGACGCCACCTACAACCTCATGGCGTGGAACGAGATGACCACGCTCGCACCGGGTTTCGACTGGGAGCCCTGGCTCGCCGGCAGCACCGACCGGCCCAAGGATCTGTTCGCGAAGATGGTCGTCGGCGAACCGTCGTTCGTCACCGCGGCGGGTCAGCTGTGGACCGAGGTGGATATCAACACCTGGCGGGAATGGCTGAAGCTCAGCCTGCTGCGCAAATACGCCAAGTACATGAACAAGGAACTCTCGGACGCGAATTTCGATTTCCTGAAGGCCACCAGCGGAATCGAGCAGCGCCCGGAGCTGTGGAAATCGGCGGTCGCGGTGGTCGACGCGAATCTCGGTGAGCAGCTGGGCAAGCTGTATGCGGCGAAATACTTTCCGCCGCAGGCCAAGACGCGGGCCAAGGAACTGGTCGACAATCTGCTCGCCGCCTACCGCGAGAACTTCCGCAACTCCTCGTGGATGTCGCCGCGAACCCGCGAGGCCGCGATCGCGAAACTGGACAAGATCACGGTCAAGATCGGCTATCCGGACAAGTGGGTGGACTATTCGAAGCTGAAGGTCACCCGCGGCCAACTGGTCGAATCCCTGCTCGCCATCGAGGCTTTCGAGGCGAAGCGGTCGATGGACAAGCTGGGGACGCCGGTGGACAAGGCCGAATGGGGCATGTCGCCGCAGACCGTCAACGCCTACTACGAGGCGACCTCCAATTCCATCAACTTCCCGGCCGCGATCCTGCAGGCCCCGTTCTTCGACACCGGCGCCGAACCGGCGGTGAACTACGGCGCGATCGGCGCGACCATCGGCCACGAGATCGGCCACGGCTTCGACGACCAGGGTTCGAAGTACAACGGCGACGGCAATCGCGAGGACTGGTGGACCCCGGAGGACCGGGCCGCGTTCGAGGCCAAGACCAAACAGTTGATCGATCAGTACAACGCGCTGGTGCCCGAGGGACTGCCGCCCAGCGATCACGTCAACGGTCAGCTGACCGTCGGCGAGAACCTCGCCGACCTGCGCGGACTGATGATCGCGCTGGCCGCCTTCCGCATCGAGGAAGCCAAGAGCGGCCGCAACGCCCCGGACTACACCCCGATGTTCCAGTCCTGGGGCCGCAATTGGCGCGAGAAGCAGACCCAGCAGTCGCTGGAACAGCAGGTCGCGACGGATCCGCACTCCCCCGGCGAATTCCGCTGCAACCAGGTGGTGCGCAACCTGCCGGAGTTCTACGCGAGCTTCGGCGTCCAGCCGTCGGACAAACTCTTCCTTCCCGAGGATCAGCGCGTCGCTCTGTGAGCTTCGCGCGACCGGTCAGTGGGTGATCAGTCGCCAATCCTCGGGAAGGTTGGCGGCCGTCACCTGCTCGCCGTCCACCGCCAGATCCACCGCTGTACCGCCGAGGCGCAGATCGGTGAGCTCTACCCTGCCCCAGCGCGCGGGGACGTGCGGCAGGACGGTCACCGTGCGGTGCGGCACATCGGGTTCGAGTCCGAGGAACGAACGGACCAGCAGCAACGGCGCGGCACTGGCCCAGGCCTGCGGGGAACACGAGGTCGGGTACGGCACCGGCGCCGAGAACCGAGAACGTTGGAAGCCGCAGAACAGCTCGGGCAGGCGGCCACCGAAAGCGGTTGCGGCGTCGAGCAATCCGTTGGACAGCCGGGTGGCCAGTCCGACCGCACCCGGGATGTGACGGTAACGCAGCAGACCGGCGACGGCGATGGCGGTGTCGTGCGGCCAGACCGAACCGTTGTGATAGCTCATCGGGTTGAACGCGCCCATCCCGGAAGACAGTGTGCGCAAACCGAATCCGGAGTCCATCTCGGCGGTCGCCAGATGATGCACCAGCTGTTCGGCATGTTCGTCGGTCACGATGCCCGACCACAGGCAATGCCCGACATTGCTGGTGAGCGCGTCGACGCGGCGTTTGTTGCCGTCCAAAGCGACGGCGTACCAGCCCTTTTCGGGAATCCAGAACGCTTCGGAGAATTTCGTCCGCAGTTCGGCGGCGTGTTCGCGCAGCTTCTCGGCCTTGTCCGACTGCCCGAATTCCTCGGCCAGTTCGGCGCGGGCCAGGATCGCCGCGTAGACGTAGCTCTGCACCTCGCACAGCGCGATCGGCGCCTGGGCGAGATGTCCGGCCGCGTCGTTGATGCCGTCGAAGCTGTCCTTCCAGCCCTGATTGATCAGGCCACGGTCGGTCGCGCGCTGATATTCGACGAAGCCGTCGCCGTCGCGGTCGCCGAAATGCGACATCCAGTCGAGGGCCGCGTCGGCCGCCGGCAGCAGCGTCTGCACCGCCTCCGGCGAGGCACCCCACCGCCGGGTCTCGGCCAGCAGCATCACGAAAAGCGGTGTGGCGTCGACGGTTCCGTAGTACACCTCACCGCCCAGGGCCAGTCCACCCGCCGGACCGCGCCGGATCTCGTGCATGATCCGGCCCGGTTCCTCCTCGGTGAGGGCGTCGACCTGCTGACCCTGCATTTCGGCCAATTGCTGCATGGTGCCCAGGGCTAGCGAGGAGTCCAGCGGCAGCGCCATCCACGCGGTGAGCAGCGAGTCGCGGCCGAACAGCGTCATGAACCACGGGGCGCCGGCGGCGACGAAGGTGCGATGGCGGCGTTCCTCGCGAATCTGCAACGCCCCCAGGTCGCTTTCGGTGCGCTGCAGAATGGCGGTGAGCTGCGGATCTCCGGTGGTGAGTTTGGTGGCGGTGTCACGCCACGCGGCCATCTTGCGGCCCGGTTCGCTGCTGCGGTAGTGCTCGCCGGGGCGTAACGCGACATGCACCCGCTGATTGGCCACCGTCGGCTGGGCCAGGATCTCGGTCTGCCAGCGCCCGGTGGCGGGCACGACGATGCGCCAGGTCAGCGAGCCGGGCAGCACAATCGGCAGTTCCGAGGACGAGACCGCCAGGCCGCGTGCGCGATCGGAGCGGTCGTTGAGCAGCAGTTCGTTGTCGGTGACCAGTATCTCGGCCCGGCCGTGCCCGGCGCGGCCCTCCTTGACGGCGAACAGATCCACGAAGTCGGCGTCGGCGCGCAGTTCCAGCACCACGGCGGTGGGTTCGCGGCCGAGATTCTCCAGGATGACCGTCTCCCGCATACCGTCGGCGACGAGGCGTTCGCGCACCACCAGCAGACTGGAATCGGCGGCGCCCGACCGCGGCGGCCGCCGCAGGATGAACCGCGCGGTGAAGGCCTCCGGACTGAGCACCGACAGCGGTTCGAGCCGCTGTCCGTCCACCCGCAACTCCCACCGCGACACCACGCGAGCATCGCGATAGAACAGGCCCTGCGACGTTCCCGATTCCACATCGCCGACCCGGTCGGACAGGCAGAAGGTGCTGCCCTCGACCAGCGTCACCGAACCGTTGAGCAGGGCGGGTTCGCCGCCGTTGAGAGGTGAGGGCCCGGTCATCGCGCATCACCCCCTCGGGGGTGTCGCGGCGCCGCGGCGGGCGCGGTAGATCGTTTCGTCGACTCGAACATCACCATCGCGAACGGCTCCTCCCTGATCACCGGCGACAACCGATCCGGCTCGAGGTGTGCGTGGGCCTATCCGACAACGTTCGTGCGAGAACGTCTCGATCATCGAGAGTAACCGCTGGACGGTGTTCGGCACGGCCGATCCCTCGACCACGTCACAAATCCGTGCTGCGGCCCAGCAGGGTGGATCGCGGACGGGACTCAGCGCGCGCGATCGCCGGCTCCCTCGACGGGCCGTTTGCGCGGCGGTTTGACGTTGACCAGGCTGCGGTCACCTCCGTAGTGGTCCAGCACCCGGGGATCGATCACCGCGCGCCACAGCGGCGGCACCGCGGCCAGCAGGACCATCCCGGCATAACCCATCGGAAGCTGTGGCGCCTGCTCGACGCTGCGCAGGGTCTGGTAGCGGCGGCCCGGATTCGCGTGGTGGTCGCTGTGGCGCTGCAGATGGAACAGGAAGATGTTGGTGACCAGGCTGTCGCTGTTCCAGCTGTCGCGCGGCGAGCAGCGCCCGAATGTGCCGTCGGCGCGCCGCACGCGCAGCAGGCCGTAGTGCTCGACATAGTTCACCGTCTCGAGCAGAAGGGCGCCGATCAACGCCTGCAGGGCCAGCCACGGGATCACCCGCGGGCCGAAGCACAGGATCATGGCGCCGAACAGCACGACGCTCATCGACCAGGCCTGCAGCAGATGATTCTCGTAGCTGAACCACCGCTTGTTCCTGCGTGCCAGCCGGTCCCGTTCGAGCCGGAACGCCGAGCGGAGCCCGCCGAACATGCTGCGCGGCAGAAACACCCACAGGGACTCGCCGAAACGGGCGCTGGCCGGGTCATCCGGGGTCGCGACGCGGGCGTGGTGGCCGCGGTTGTGCTCGACGAAGAAGTGCCCGTACGCGGATTGCGCGAGCGCGATCTTCGACAGCCATCGTTCCAGATGCTCGGACCGGTGGCCGAGTTCGTGGGCGGCGTTGATCCCGATGCCGGACACCACCCCGAGGGTGACGGTGAGACCGAGTTTGTCGACGAACGAGAGCGCGGTGTCCGCCCACAGAAAACCCGCGACGAGCAGGCCGAAGAATTGCATCGGCAGGAACAGGTAAGTGCACCAACGGTAGTAGCGGTCGTTGGAGAGCGCTTCGTAGTCCTCGTCGTGCGGGTTACTGCCGTCGTTCCCGATCGTCCAGTCCAGCAACGGAATGACCACGAATACGATGATCGGCCCGATCCACCAGAACACCGGCGATCCGGTGAGGACCACCAGCGGGCCGGGGAGCAGGGCACAGGCCGGCGCTATCAACCCCAGCATCCATAGGTAGCGCTTGGGGTCGCGGGCTCGGGATTGTTCGAAGATCGCCATGTACTTCTCGCTGTCCAGGAGTGACACCAGATCGAGAATGCGGCCGCGCGAAGCGGCGCCGGCCTGAAACATGAAGCGGCGTAGGCCTGAAACATTCAGAGTAGCCGTTCGTGCCAGGCTGTCCAGAGATCACCGAAAAAGACCTATCGACGTGCAGATACCCCGAAATCGCCAGGGTATGACAGCATTTTTCGAGGCGTTTTCCGATCCGAGACGACACGACGCCGCCCACCCCGGTCGGCGGGCGGCGTCTGTCGGGCTCGCTACGGCAGGGCGGCGCAATTACTCGGCGCGGGCAGACCCGCCAGCCGATCGGTCATCCATGAATTCGCGGTCATCAGTGACGGGAAATAGGCCAGGTCGTGGGTGCCCACGACGCCGGTGACAGCGGGCAGCTGCGGATTCGCGTCCAGCTGAACCGCAGTGCCACCGGCGCACCAGCCGGCGGCCACTGCGCGAACCGGCGGATACGGCGTGCCCTCGTCGTTCGCGGCCGAGGCGATGAGCACCGGCATCGAGGGCGCGATGGTTCCGATGCGCTGCTCGTCGAATGCCGCTTTCAGCGCCGGCGACCGGTCGATGACCGCGGTGAGAGGTTCTCCGCTATTGGTGATTTGGGTGATTCGCCGTATTTGAATGTCCAATGACGCCGCAATGGCGCACTTGCCCAGAGCGTCGTTCATCAGTCCTTTACCGGCATCGTTGATTTCGGCATCGAGAATCGGACGCGTTTCGGGATAGTCGGCGGCGATACCGTTGAGGGTGAACGGCGCGGAGGATCCGACACCGTGCTGGCCGTAGTTGTAGCCGATGAAACTCTCCGGGTCGACGATGGGCCCGCCGATGTAGGCGCCGCGCACGTTCAGTTCGGGCGCGTACTTCGATTGCAGTTCGGCGGCGCCGGCCGAGGCCATGCCGCCCTGGGAATAGCCGAACAGAATGACCGGCGAGTTCGGATTCAGCCCGGTGCCCGGAAGCTGCAATGCGGCACGCGCGGAGTCGAGTACGGCATACGCCTGCGCTTTCCGGTTCAGGAAGTCGTGCACATCGGGTGTGCCCAGCCCGTGATAATCGGTCAGCACCACGGCCATACCGCGCGCGAGCAGCGACGTCAGCGCGATGACGTCGTATTCGGCGATGAGGTCGTACGGCGGCTGGAACTGGGCCAGCTGCGGCAGCACCTTCGACGGCGCGCACTGATCGCCTTGCCCCTGCGAGCCGACTCCGTAGGCGACCAGCGGACGTTCACCCGGGCCTGTCCACGGCAGCGTCGGCTGCAGATAGGTCGCCACCACCGCGGTCGGAGCGTCGTGAGTGTCGCTGCTGATGTACATCATTCGCGTCGACGCCGCCGGCACGACACCCGGCTGACCGGGCGCCGACATCACCAGCGCTGCCGGTTGGGCGCGAAGGATCGCGCCCGGGGGCATCGGCGGTACCGGCGGCGGCATGTAGAAATCATCGGCGGCGACCTCCGCGGCCGGTTGCGGCGACGCGGGTGGCGCGGAGATCGCCGCGCCCGCGATGACGACGAGCGAGCCGAACAGAACTGCGTTCCATCTGCGGATCAAGCCCCTCACGATCGATCCTTCCCTGCGTTATCAGCGGATAGTTGTCGAGCGTCGGGCCGCTACGGCAGCGCGGCGCAATTGCCGGCCGCGGGCGCGCCCGCGAGCCGATCGGTCAGCCACATCTGCGACGCCGCCAGCGACGGGAAGAACGCGAGATCGTGGGTGCCGATGACACCGGAAATCGGTGGCAGCTGGGAGTTCGTGTCCATCTGCACCGGCACGCCACGACTGCACCACGCGGCGGCCACATCTCGGATGGGCGCGTACGGCGCACCCTCGTCGTTCCTCGCCGAGGCGATGAGCACCGGCGCCGACGGCGTGCCGCCACCGACGCGCTGATCGGCGAAGGCCTGGCTCAACGCCGGGGACCGGTCGATCACCGCGGTGAGTGGCTGTCCGCTGGAGGTGAACTGGGCCGTCTGCCGCTGCGGATTGTCGATCGATACCGCGATGGCGCATTTGCTCTCGGCATCGCGCAGCAGCGCCTTACCCGCGTCGTTGAGTTCGGCGTCGATTTCCGGGCGAGTGTCGGGATAGTCGGCGGCGATGCCGTTGAGCGTGAAGCCGACCGCACCGGAAAGACTCGGCTGCCCCTCGTTGAAGCCGATGAAGTATTCGGGATCCACCACCGGCCCGCCGATGTACGCGCCACGCATATTCAGCTCGGGCGCATAGCTCGGTTGCAGTTCGGCCGCACCGGCCGACGCCATACCACCCTGGGAGTAGCCGTACACGATGATCGGCGGCCGCGGCCCCAGGCCGTTGTTCGGCAACTGCTCTGCGGCCCGCGCCGAATCGAGTACCGCATAGGATTGCGCTTTCCGGTTCAGGAAGTCGTGCATTTCCGGTGTGCCCAGCCCGTGGTAATCGGTGACCACAACGGCCATCCCACGCGACAGCAGCGAATACAGCGCCAACACATCGTATTCGGCGATGACGTCGAACGGCGGCAGGTATTGGGCGAGCTGCGGGAGCAATTTCGAGGGCGCGCATTGATCGCCCTGCCCCTGCGTGCCGACCGCGTACGCGACCAGTGGGCGTTCACCGGGTCCGGTCCACGGCAGCATCGGCTGCAGATAGGTGCCCGTCACCGCGGTCGGCGCGTCGTGCGTGTCGCTGCTGAGATACATCATGCGTGTCGAGCTCGCCGGGACGACGCCGGGTTGCCCCGGCGCCGAGAACAGCAACGACGCAGGCTGAGCCCGCACGATGGCACCCGGAGGCCCCGGGGGCAACGGCGCCGGGGGAACGTAGAAATCATCGGCGGCGGCCTGCGCCGGCGGCTGCGTCCAGGCATGCGGCGCCGAAACCATTCCGCCCGCGACTGCGATGAGAGCTCCGAACAAGACAGCGGTACAACTGCGAATCCGGCTCCGCACGATTCGTCCTTTCCTGAGCTTCGGGATGCCTATCGGAACGAACAAACGGATCTCGACAGTACCGAAAAAGACGTATCGATCTTCGGGGAATCAGAATGACGGTGGGCGTGTCTCGCTAACGACTGGCTAACGAGTTGTCCGGAGGCGCGGACCGGTCAACTCTGAACGGCCCGCCGATAACCGCGAATGGCCATGGCGCCGAAAACCACGATCAGCCCTGCCGACCATGCGACGGTCTGCAACAACGGCACCAGGAGCGGACCACCGAGGATGAAGTTGCGCATCGCCTCGATGGCGCAGCTCATCGGCTGGGCCCGCACGACCGGCTGCAACCAGCCCGGATAGTTCTGCACCGGCACGAATCCGGAATTGAAGAACATGCCGACCAGCACGACGATCGCGAACAACTGCACGACTTTGTCGCCGGCGCTGCTCACCCCGACCGCGACGACCAGTGGCGTGAATCCGGCGATCACGATCACCGGCACCAGCAGGACGCCGATCGCACCGGCCCAGCCCTGCTGGAAACGCAGGCCCAACGCCATACCGACGGCGACGACCACGATGGTCGCCGCGAGCGCGCGGGCGCATTCGGCGGCGAGCCGGCCGGACAGTCCGGCCCAGCGATGCGTCGGGAGCACCCAGAACCGGCGCAGCAGACCGCTTTCCCGCTCGGCGTACAACGACATGCCGGTCCCCATCGCGCCGTACATGGCTCCGGCGACGGCGATCATCGGCACGAAACCGTAGATCGGGTCGGCCCCGCCGGTGGCGCCGAGGGATTTGTCCAGCACCAGGTCGTACATGAGCAGCAGCAGAATCGGCAGCACCAGGGTGCTGGTGATCACCTCCGGCTGTCGCGACCAGCGCCGCAGCAGGCGACCGGTCTCGACCAGGGTCTGCGATCCCAGATCGCCGATCCGGTTGCCCAGCACGGGAGAATCGCCCATCACCACCTCGCTCATCCCCGGCGCCCTTCCGCTCGCACCGCGAGAACCGCGGCCACCACGAACAGCCCCGCGATCCAGATCGCGGCCACGCCGAGTTCGGAGGTGTACTCCCCCGCGGCCAGTCCGCGCAGCGCGTCGGTGATCCGGGAGACCGGCTGATTGCGCACGTACGGCTGGATCCAGCCCGGAAAGCCCTGGACCGGAACGAATCCGGTGGAGGTCATCACCAGCAGCAGCTGGGGGCCGAACAAGACGGTGCCGCTGAGTTCGCTGTTGCGGGTGATGGTGCCGAGCGCATCGGTGGCGATCACCAGGGTGGCGCCGAAGGCCAGGACCACCAGCACGAAGACCAGCGCGGAATCCGCGCTGTGGAATCGGAATCCGAAACTCGTGCCGATGACCAGCGCCCCGGCGAAGGCGGCGACGGCACGCACCAGATTCGCCGACATCCGCGCGGTCACCGGAATCCACGGCGGCACCGGCATCGCCCGCAGCCGCGTGGCCATGCCGCCGACGACCTCTCGCGCCGCCCGGTCACCGGCGAACATGGAGGTGAAGAACATGGCGAAGACCGCGATCAGCGGAAGCAGGTACTGGGCGTAGTCGATACCGCCCGCTTCCATCGAATGCCGCAGCGGCACATAGAAGCAGACGAAGAACACCACGGGCGCCGCGAAGGCCAGCACGAGATCGCCTTCGCGCAGGGCGCTGCGAATCATGCGCCCGCTCAGGGCGGACCACTGCAGACCGGCCGGAACCCGGAACAGTTCCGCCGTTTCGGTGGTCGCCGCGGTCATGCCGATACCTCTTCGGCCGGTTTGGTCAGCTGGATGAAGACCTCGTCGAGGGAGGGGCGGCGCAGCGCGATGTCGATCAATTCGATTCCCGCGGTGTTGATCCGGTCGAGCGCCTCCGACAGCGTCACCGCGCCGCCGGGCGCCGGCACCGACACCCGGTCCTGCGATTCGGCGATCGTGACCTCGCCCAGGTTCGCCAGCGCGGTGGCCACGGCCGGCACATCCGCGGCGTCGACCGGAACGACCTCGCAGTAGCTGTCGCCGGAGCGGGCCTTGAGCTGATCGGCGGTTCCCTCGGCGATCACGGTGCCCTTGTCGACGACGATGATGTTGTCGCTCAACGCATCCGCCTCCTCGAGGTACTGGGTGGTGAGCAGGATCGTCACGCCCTGTGCCTTGAGCGAGCGCACCAGCGCCCACAGGCTCTGGCGGCTGACGGGGTCCAGGCCGGTGGTCGGTTCGTCGAGGAATACGACGCGTGGCGGGCGGACCAGTCCGCAGGCGATGTCGATGCGCCGGCGCATACCGCCGGAGTACTGGCCGACCCGTCGTTCCGCGGCCTCGGTGAGCGCGAACTGTTCCAGCAGTTCCTCGGCGCGCCGCGCGGCGGCCTTGCGCCGCAATCCCATCAGCCGGGCGAAGAGCACCAGATTCTCCCGGCCGGTGAGCATTTCGTCGAGCGCCGCGTACTGCCCGGTCAGCATGATCGACGACCGCACCTGCGCGGCCTGGGTCACCACGTCGAAGCCGGCCACCAGCGCACTGCCGGCATCGGGCCGGATCAGCGTCGACAACACCGACACCGTGGTGGTCTTCCCCGCACCGTTGGGCCCGAGCACGCCCAGCACACTGCCCGCGGGGGCGCTGAAGCTGATACCTCTCAGCGCGCGCACCGCGCCGAAGGTCTTCTCCACGCCGTCGACGACGATCGCGTCGTCCGTATCCGCCGGACCACCCATTGAATTCGACACCATGCTCTCCGTCCGAGCGCCCACCCGTTTACTTTGGTAAGGCTAACTTGATTTTTCGACGAACTCCACCGCTTCGACATCAGCCGAGCAGCGCCACCACCTCGTCCAGGGAGGCGCCGCCGAGGATGGCGGTGACGGGGAGGTCCCGCCGCAACTCGGCCTCGACCCGCTTGCGCAGATCGAGCGCCTGCAGCGAATCCAGGCCCAGCGCCACCAGCGGAACCGAGCCGTCGACGGCTTCGTCCGGCTCCAGCCCCATCACCACGCGCAGCGCATCGCGCACGGAGTCGGCGACGTCGGGTGGCACGGCCGGATCTTCGGCGGCCGGCTCGGGTTCGGCGGCGGGTTCGGCGGCCGACGGCGCAGGTTCCGGCTCGTCGTCGGGTAGTTCGGCGAACAGCGGCGCGAAACCGAAGACCGAGAACAGGTCTCGGATCCGTCCCCACTGCGCGGCGGCGACCAGAACGTTGGCCGCGCGCGGCGCGAAACCGGCGGCGACCGCCACCGCCGGGTCCATCGGCAGCAGTCCGGTGCCGCTGATGCGGGCCAGCGCTTCGGCGTGGTCGGCGCCGACCGCCCGCCACAGACCCCACTGCACCGACGAGCATCGGATGCCCTCGGCCCGGTAGTGCGCGGCCTGCGCGTCCAGCATGCGGTTGACCGCCGAATAGACCATGTGCCCGCGCCCGCCCAGCGTGGCCGACAGCGAGGAGCACACCACGATGCGGGCGTCGTCGGCGCGCGGGAAGATGCGCGTGAGATTGTGCAGCACAACGAATTTGGCGGTCGCCGCCGCGCGGATGGCGGCCGGGTCCGGATCGGCGGCCGCCGCCTCGTAGTCCACGGCGGCGTGCACGATCAGGGTCGCCGGACTCGCGGCGTATTCCGCCGCCAGGGCGCCGAGCGCCTCCCCATCGCCGGCGTCGCAGCGCCGCACGACGACCTCGGTGTCGTACCGGGCTCCGATCTCGGCGATGCGCGCCCCGGCGGCCGCCGTACCGCCGGATCTGCTGATCAGCGTGATCCGGCCCGCGCCCGCGGCGGCGAACTGCGCACAGAAATCCAGGCCCAGTTTGCCGGTGCCGCCCACGATCACGACCTCGCGCAACTCTTCCGCACGCAACGGGGCGTCGCCCGCGGTGTCGTCGAGAATCAGCCGTTTGGCGTAGAAGCCGCCGTCGCGCACGGCCAGTTCGGGTTCCGCGGCGATGTGGATCGCCCCGAGCAGCGCTTTGGCCGCCACGGTGGCGTCGACCCCGGCGCCCAGATCGGCATGCCGGAAGGCGACGCCCACGTGTTCGGCTGCCAGACAACGAAATCCGGCTTGCACGGCGGCATGGAACGGATCCGGCAGATCGGATTCGACGACCTGTTCGCCGCCGCTGGTCACCAACCAGATATCGCCGATACCGTCCAGCTCGTCCAACCAGGTTCGGACGCCGAGGAATTCGGCGACGTCGTGCACGGGTCCGTTCGCCGACGACGGCGGGACCAGCACCACCACGGTGTCCGGCCTGGTGCCGGAACCCGGCTCGACGACCGTGGCGCCCTGGCGCGGCGCGGCCGCGCGGACGGCCGCCGCGAGATCTTCGTTCGCGCCGGCCGGGTCGATCACCACGAAGGTCCGCGGCGGCACCATCGTTCGCCGCTGCAACCGGGTCCAGGTCTCCACCACCCGTTGCGGGGCGACCGTCGAGCCGCCGGAATCGCTGTCGGCGAGCGGCTTGTGCGCGGCGCGTGCGTAATCGAACGGCGCCCACAGCGATTTGGCGCTCATCTGCGTATTGGGGAAGTCGAGCAGCGGCAGTGCGGGCACACCACGCTCGCCTGGTTCGCGCAGCGCCTCCCATCGATAATTCGCGTCGTGCACCGCGACGGTCGCCAGATTGCGGGTGAATTCCCGCAGATCCTCGGCGGTGCGGCGCGAGGTGCCCAGCGCCTGGAATTCCCGCTGCCCCGAAATCTCTCCCAGATTCTCTTGCATCGCCAACATCAGCGTCGGATGTTCGGAGATCTCGAGGAAGGTGGTCGCCCCGGCGTCCGCGGCTTTCCGGATCGCCAGGTCGAAGCGCACCCGGTTGCGCAGATTCAGGTACCAGTAGTCGACGATCGACAGACCCGAATGGATGCGGTCGCCCATGGTGGCGCCGATACAGTCGATTTCGGTGTCGGCGAAGGCATGGTTGTCCATCTCCGGACCGACCGTGGCAGACAGCAATTCGCGCGCCGTACTCACGTAGGAGGTGTGCGCCGGATACTGGACGCGAATTTCCTTCGCGAATTTCCCTGCGGCGTTCAGTGTTTCGACGATGCCCACGACCGCGTCGCGTTCGCCGGAGATCGCGATGATGTGGCGGGAGTTGACCACCGACAGCTCCACGAAGTCGGCCTGCCGCGCGATCAGGTCCTCGCACTCGTCGCGATCGATGCCGAGCACCGCCATGGAATAGCCGCTGAGCTCGCGATCGTCGACGATCTGCGCCCGGGTGGTGACGATCCGCACCGCGTCCCGCAGGGTCTGGGCCCCGCTCACACAGGCTGCGGCGATCTCCCCCTGCGAATGCCCCACCGTCACTCCCGGGGCGACCCCGGCGGCCTGCCACATCGCGGCCACACCGATCATCTGCATGAACAGTGCCGGTTGCACGGTCAGCGCCTTGTCGTCGGCCTGCCGGTCGGCCTCGAGCAGATAGGCGCGCGGCGACCAGCCGTAGAGATCGTGAAAGACCTTGTCGCACTCGTCGACTGCGTCACGGTAGGCCGATGAGTGCTCGTAGAGCATCGCGCCCATGCCCGGGCGCTGGCTGCCCTGACCGGGAAAGACGTATGCCACGCGCTGCGCGGTCGCGGCGCGCTCCGATCGCACCACCGCCGCATGCGGGCGGCCGTCGGCCACGGCGCGCAGCGCGGCGATCACGTCGGTCTGCGCATCGGCCATGACCAGGGCGCGGTGGCGGCGCGGCGATCGGGTACGAAACAGCATGTCGGCCACGCGATCCGGCGACACCCCGGGATGGCCGACGAGGTAGTCCGCGATCGCGGCCGCCTCCGATCCGAGCAGATCCGGGTTGTCGCTGGACAGCAGGATCGGAACGCTGCCGTCGGGCAGGCGGTAGCTAGACATGACTCTCCTCTTCGGCCGGAACGGCCAGCAGCGCATGGGCATTCGTGCCCGAGACGCCGAACGACGACACCGCCGCGTAGCGCACACCGTCGTGCGGCTGCCAGTCCTCGAGCTTCGCGGCCAGCCGCAGGCCGGTCGCGTCCCAATCCACCTTGCCGGTCGGATTGTCGGCGAAGCGGGTCGGCGCGATCTGACCGTGCAGACCGCTGAGCAGCACCTTGATCAGGCCGAGCATGCCCGCCGCCGCCTGGGCGTGGCCCAGATTCGATTTCACCGAGCCCAGGCGCGCGGAGCCCGAACCGTAGACGCGGTCCAGCGCCTGGAGTTCCAGTGGGTCCCCGACCGCGGTCGCGGTGCCGTGTCCCTCGATCATGCCGACGACCTCGGGCGCAATACCCGCTGCCGCCACGGTCGCGCGGATCAGCCGCTCCTGCGCGCGGCTGCTCGGCACGGCGATCGGCGCCCCCGCGCCGTTGTGATTGACCCGGGTGGCGAGCACCCGGGCGTAGATCCGGCGACCGGCCGCACGGGCCCGCGATTCGCGTTCCAGTACGAGAACGCCCGCGCCCTCGCCCCACAGCGTGCCGTCGGCGGCATCGGAATACGGTTTGCACTGCCCGTCCGCGGCCAGCGCGTTGTTCTTGGAGAATTCGAAGAACGCGGCGGGCGAACCCATCACGCACACGGCCCCGGCCAGCGCCCAGTCACATTCCCCGGCGCGGATCGCCGCCGCCGCCATATGCACCGCCGACAGCGACGAGGCACAGGCGGTGTCGACCACGATCGACGGGCCGCCGAGACCGAGACAGTTGGAGATCCGCCCCGCCACCGCCCCGAGCGCGGCACCGGCCGCGCGATAGCCGGAGTAGTCGTTGACCTCGGCGCCGTGCGGACCGTATTCGGTCGGTGAGGCGCCCATATAGCAGCCCACCTCGTCACCGTCGACAGCCGCGGGATCGATGCCGGCGTTCTCCAGCGCCCGCCAGGCCACCCGCAGCGCCACCCGCTGCTGCGGATCCATCGCGACGGCCTCGCGCGGGGTGATGCCGAAGAACATCGGATCGAACTCCGCTGCGCGAGCGAGGAATCCGCCGGCGTCGCAGACCGCCGCCCAGCCTTCGTGGCGCGCCAGGTTCAGCAGTTCGGCCAGCGGCCAGCCGCGGTCGCGCGGGAACGGCCCGGTCAGATCGCGCGCCTGCGACAGCGCCGCCCAGTACTGTCCGGGCGTCTCGATGCCACCGGGCGCCTCGACGGCGAAGCCGCTGACGACGATCGGATCCGCGTCGCTCATGATGTGGTCTCCATTTCCGCGACCAGCAGCTCCGCGATGCCCTCGACGTGGTCGTGCAGATAGAAGTGGCCACCGTCGAACATCGACACCCGCAGGTCCGATTCGGTGTGCTGCTGCCAGCCGTAGAGGTCGCCCATGGTGACGTAGTCGTCGTCGCTGCCGCCCATCGCCTGGACGGGGGCCTGCACGCGCACGTCCGCCGGGCAGGAATAGCGGTCGAAGGCGGCGTAGTCGGCCTTCAGCGCCGGGAGCGCCATCCGCATCAGCTCACGATTGCCGAGCAGATCCGATCCGGTGCCCTCCAGCCCGGCCATATGGTCGAGCAACTGTTCGTCCTCGGTCGGATGGTTCGGCATCTCGGCGACCCGGCCCGGGGGAACCGCACCCGAAACCGCGAGCAATCGCACCGGAACTCCTTCGGATTCGGCGATGCGCACGAATTCGAAGGCCACGATCGACCCCATGCTGTGGCCCAGCACCGTGATCGGCTCGTCGCGATTCCACGGCGAGAGCGCGAATTCGTCGAAGGCGCCCTCGGCGATCTCGGGCAACGTCTGCAACGCGGCCTCGCGAGCCCGGTCCTGACGGCCGGGATACTGCAGCACACCGACATCGAAATATTCGCGCAACTGCTTCGAGAAGGGCCGGTAGGTCGATGCGCCGCCGCCCGCGTGCGGGCAGATGATCAGCGGTGCGCTCGCGCCGCGCGGTGCGTGGAACTGCCGGATCCAACCGGGTGCTGCTGCCATGCTCGTCTGACTCCTCATGTCTGTCACTGCCACATCCGCCGCATCACCAGCAGGCCCTGATCCTCGTCGTCGATCACGGTGGTGTCGGCGACGGCGTGGTCGGGCTGTTCGGCGATGGCGCGCAACGTATTCCGGAAGGCGGTCTCGACGATGCGGGCATCGTCGGCTTCGAAGCTGTCCTCGGCGTAGAACACCACGGCCTGCACGGCGTCGCCGGGCAGCAGGGAATTCGCCGGGAAGATCATCAGCAGCAGGGCGTTGTCGGTGGCGCCGCCGCCCTCGAACGACACCAGCTCCAAACCGCCCTCGCGCAACGAGGTTTCCAGCTCGTCGCGCCCCGGCGGATAGGACTGGAAGACGAACATGCTGTCGAACAGCTTGCGCGCCGCCGGGCCGGATCGTCCCGCCGCCCGCATCGCCGAGGTGAGCCGGTACTGGTGGTACTCCATCAGCTCCACGCGATGACGTTGCATCTCGGCGAGATGGTCGCGCCAGGTGCGGTCGCCGGCCAGGTCGATCGCGACCGGGATGGTGTTGGCGAAACAGCCGACGGCATGGTCGACGCCGTCGAGATCGGCGGGCCGGCCCGACACCACCTCACCGAACACCGTTGCCTGCTCGCCGGTGACGTACCGCAGCGCGTTCGCCCAGGCGAGCTGGCAGACCAGGCTGAAGGTGGCGCCCTGCTCCGCGGCCAGTTCGGTGGCGCGCGCGACCGTGTCGTCGTCGAGGACGAATGTGCGCCCCTCCGGGACACCGCCACTGCCGGGCGTGCGGGCCGGGGCGACGAGGCACGGTCGCACATCCTCGAGATAGCTCTGCCAGGCCGCCTCGGTGGCCTGCTCCCGATCCCGGGTGAGGCGCAGGAAGCGCGCGAAGGTTTCCGGATCGCCGAGCGGCTGCCCGCCGCGACCGGCGTATTCGGCGAAGATCTCGCGCGGCAGCAGCTGACCCGACCAGCCGTCGGTGAGCAGATGGTGCGAGGTCAGTACGACCATGTGGTGGTCGTCGGGAAGATGCACCACCGTCACCCGCAGGAGCGGTCCGTGCGTGAGGTCGAAATGCTCGGCCTGATCGGCGCGGAAGAACTCCCGCAACCGCTGCTGCGCGTCGGGCAGGTCCGCGAAGTCGATCTCGCGCACCGGGATCCGCATGTAGTCGGCGACCACCGCGTACGGCTGTCCGGCATGGGACACCGAAATCGATACGCGCAGATTGGGATAGCGGTTCAGGACGGTGTCGAAGGATGCGGCCAGCCGCGGCAGGTCGAGTGCGCCGCGCACGCCGATCAGCGTCTGCACGTTGTAGACGTCGTTGCCCGCGGAGCCGAGCGCGGTGAAGTACAAGCCGGCCTGCAGCGGCGCCAGCGGATAGATGTCCACACAGCCGCGATACAGCGCCTGCCAGCGATCCAGGTCCAGCTGGGACACCTCGTCGGCGACCACGTCGCTGGGCGTGAGGCGGCGAACAGGGTTGTCGCGCACCGTCTTCACGAGTTCACCGAGGCCCTCGGTCCACAGCTGGGCCAGTTCGCCGGCGTCGTCGTCGGACAGCGGTCCCGCCGGGAAGCGGAAGGAGGCATGCAATCGCACGCTGCCGCCGTCGGCCAGTGCCACCGTGTTGATGTCCAGCAGGGCGGGGGCCGGCATCGCCGGATCCGCGTGACCGCCCATATAGCCGAATTCCGGTGCGGCATCCCAGGTTCGGACCGATTCGCGGTCGGCGGCGCCGGAGGCGGCGAAGCGGCCCATGTAGTTGAAACTCACCTGCGGCGAGGGCGAACCCGCCAGCTCGGCGCGGGTGCCGGGGTTGAGCCGGCTCAGCAGTCCCCAGCCGATTCCCGATTCGGGCACCGCGAGCAGTTGCTCCTTGACCGCTTTCACCGCGGATTCCACCTGCTCGCCCGCATCCGGGATACACAGCGACACCGGATAGGTCGTGGTGAACCAGCCGACGGTGTTGGCCAGATCGACTCCGCTGAACAGGGTTTCGACCCGGCCGTGCCGTTCCATCGTCACCGCCACCGCCTGCGCGTCCCGGTCGCGGCGGCGGCGGAAGCGATGAATCGCCACGGCCAGCGAGGCGACCTGGATGTCGAGGAAGTCGCAGCCGAAAGCCGTGGTGGCCGTGCTCATCAGGAACGCGGTGTCGTCCGCGTCGAGGGTGGCGGTGACCTCGCGGACGGTCGCGACGGTGTCGACGGCGGGGTCCAGGGCGCGGCTGCCGAGCAGCGGATCCACCGCCTCGGCGGCCGCGCGCCAGTACGGCAGCGTCGCGAGTACGGCGTCGCTGTTCGCCACGTGCACCAGGCTGGTGTTCCAGGTCTTGACCGAGGTTCCCGGCTGCGGTTCGACCGTCGCGGCCGCGACACCCCACAGGCCGCGCAGATCGTCGTGCAGAACCCGCCAGGACACACCGTCGACCACCAGGTGGTGGACGACCAGCAGCAGCCGCCCCTGCGTTCCGTCGGCGGAGTGCACCCAGGCGGCGGCGAGCATGCGGCCCGCGGCGGGGTCCAGCTGCGCGCTCAATTCGGCCAGCTGCTCGTTCAGGCGCGCACCCGCGGTGCGATCCCAGTTCTCGTCGCCGATCACGATCTCCGCGACGGTGGGCGCGGCGGCCGGCTCGTCCGGTTCCGGGACGTAATAGGCCGTGGCGCCCTGTGGATCGGTGCCGAGCCGGGCACGCAGCATCGGATGACGTGCGGCCAGCGCCGAGACCACCTCGGCGATCTGCTCACGTGTGCTGTGTGCGGGGGCTACGACCGCGGTGGCCTGGGTGTAGGCGTGGTAGTCGCCGGATTGTTCGGTGAGCAGGGCCGCGATGGGGTTGAGCGGGATCCAGCCGGCCGGGCTGTCCGCCTCGACCAGTGCCGGGCCGCTGCTCTCGACGATCGGCTCGCACGCCGCGGCGATGCGGGCGATCGTGCGCGCGTCGAACAGGGCGCTGGTGGTGATCAGCAATCCGTACTTCTTCAACGCCGACGCCATCCGGATCGCGCTGATGGAATCGCCGCCCAGCGCCAGGAAGTCGTCGTCGGCCGCCAGCGCGGTGGTATCGCCGAGGTGCAGCACCGCGCGCACCACCTCCGCGACCGCGGCTTCGGCGCCCGCGCGCAGTTCCCGGCCGTGGCCGGTGCTGCCACCGAGATCCGGCTGCGGCAGTGCCCGGCGGTCGAGTTTGCCGTTGGCGGTCAGCGGCAGTGCCGCCAGTTTCACCAGTGCCGTGGGGATCATGTATTCCGGCAGGCGTTGTGCCAGTGCGGCTTTGATGCGCTCGGTGTTCTCGGCGTCACCGCCGGTGGCGAATTGCGAATTCGCTTCGGGCACATAGTAGGCCACCAGCGCCAGGTCATGGCTCTGCGCATTCTGCGGCACGGTGATCGCCACGGCCGAGGCGATCCCGGGTACGCGACGCAGCACGGTGCCGATCTCACCGAGTTCGATGCGATGCCCGCGCACCTTCACCTGATCGTCGACCCGGCCCAGATATTCCATGCGGCCCTGCGAATTCCAGCGCACGATATCGCCGGTGCGATACATCCGGGCCCCGAGCTCACCGGCGAACGGGCACGCCACGAAGGCTCCGGCGGTCAGATCGGGGCGGCGATGGTAGCCCTGCGCGAGTTGCACGCCGCCGAGGTAGAGCTCACCGATCACGCCGGGCGGGACCTGCCGCAACCGCTCGTCCAGCACGTAGACCGACGAATTCCATTCGGGCAGGCCGATGAGCGCCGGTTCGAGCGCAGCGCCGGCCGTGGCTTGCGTGGTCGTGCGGCCGGCGAAGTCCTCGTGCATGAGGTCCATCGAGCCCTCGGTCGGGCCGTAGAGGCCGAGCACCGTGCCGCCGAAGAAACGGCTCGATTCCTCGACCAGCGCCGGCGGTACCGCCTCGCCGCCCAGGTACACATAGCGCATGGACTGCAGCCGCGCCGGATCCGGCCCGGCGTCGATGAAGGCGCGAACCACGCTGGGTACCAACGAGATCTGTGTGATGCGATGCCGGTGGATGATCTCGGCGAGTGCCTCCACGTCGGCCTGCCACCACTGCGGCGGCGGCAGCACCGTCGCCGATCCGGTGCACAGCGCGTTCACCAGTTCGAAGACCGAGACGTCGAAGCCGATCGGCGCCTTCTGCAGGATGCGCTCCTCGCCGAAGCCGAGATAGTCGCGCATCCACTGCACGTGGTTGGCGATGCCGCGGTGGTGGATCACGACGCCTTTGGGGCGGCCGGTGGTGCCGGAGGTGTAGAGCAGATAGGCGGGGTCGAGCGGATGCAGAGGCCGCGGCAGCGCGGCCTGCGGCAGCTCCGAGCCGTCGAGGGCGGACAGGCGTTCGATCACCTTCGTGTCGGTGAGATCGATTGCGGGGACAACGGTTTCGACGCTCAACGCCTTGTCGGCCGATGTCAGCAGCAGCGCCGGTTCGGCATCGCCGAGCATGTACTCGATGCGGTCGATCGGGTAGCTGGGGTCGATCGGGAAGTACACCGCGCCGACGCGCAGCACCGCCGCGAACGCGATCGGCAGCCGTTCACTGCGCTCGGCGTAGACACCGACGCGATCACCGGGCCGCACCCCGTCTTCCAGCAGCAGTCGCGCGAGCCGGTTCACCCGGGTATCGAATTCGCGGTAGGTCAGTTCGATATCGCCGAACACCACGGCCGTGCGGTCCGGGTGGGTGCGCGCGGAGGCACGGATCATCGCGTCGGCGGTCTCCGCCTCGATCGGCACCGAGGCGCCGTGCGACCACTGCGCCAGCGCCGCGCGATCGGTCGCTGACAGGGTGGCCAGCTCCGATACCCGCCGATCGGCGGTCGCGGTGGCGAGCACCAGATCGATGTACTCGTGCAGGCGATCGATCGTCACGGCGTCGAAAAGGTCGGTGCGATACGTGATCTGGACGTCGGTCCGATCACCGTGCATGAACGTCTCCACCACCAGCGGCAGCAGGGCGGCGCCGTTGTCCATCAGCTCCCAGCTGGTGGTGACCCCCGGCAACTGGGGGCCGTCGATCTTCTGGTGCAGGAACAGCACCATCGTGTCGAACAGATTCGAGCCGACGTTGCCGGTCGCGGCGTTCACCGCGCGGACGATGCCTTCCTGCGGGAAATGCTTGTGCCCGAACGCGTCGGTGATCACGCCGCGCACCTGTTCGACCAGTTCGGCGAAGCGCTGATCGTCACGGCCGGCGATGTGCAGCGGGAGCATATTGCTGAGATTGCCGATCAGCAGCTCCATCCCGGACTCTTCGCGGTTGGCCACGGTGGTGCCGATGACCATGTCGCCGCGCCCGGTCATCTCGCGCAGCGCGACGTAGTAGGCGGCGAGGAATACCGAGAACGGGGTGGTGCGCAGTTCGGCGGTGAGGCGGCGCAGCGCGGTGTCGGCGGCCGCGCTCAGCGGGCGATCGCAGCGGGCACCACGTTCGGTGGCCGCCACCGGACGGCGATCGTAGGGCAGTTGCAGTTCCGGCAGCTCACCGTCGAAGCGGTTCTGCCAGAAGCGAATATCCTCGGCATGGTCCTCGGCGGCGAACCGGTCGGCCTCCCATTCGGCGAAATCGGCGACCTGCAACCGCAGCGGCTCCACCGTGACCGGGCCGGTCAGTGCCTGCCGGTAGAAGTTCTCCACATCCCGGGAGAGCGCGGGCAGCGTCATCCCGTCCCATGCGATGTGTTGAATCACGACCACCGCGACCAGTTCGGCGGCGGATATCCGGACGAAGGTCACCCGCAGCGAGGATTCCGCTGTCAGATCGAAGGTTTCGCGGGCCGCGGACTCGGTCAGCTCGCGCAACCGCCGCCGGGCCTGCTCCTCGGCGAGACCGGACAGATCCTCCTCCAGCAGCCGGGGCGGCAGGTCGGCGTGGATCCGCTGATAGGGCTCACCGTCCTCATCGGTGTGATAGGTGGTGCGCAGCACCTCGTGCCGCTCGACGAGCGCGGCGAAGGCCGTGCGCAGCGCCGCCACATCGATCGGCTCGGCGTCCACCGCGCCCTCGAAGGTCAGCGCCAGGCACAGGTTGTAGGCGGAGCTGCCGGGCGAAATCTGCTGATGCGCCCACACGTAACGCTGACCGAACGACAACGGCGCCCGCTGCGGATTCCGGCGTACCGGCACGGCCGCGGCGGTGGCCAAACCTTCCTCGGCGAGCCGAGCCGCCATCGCTACCTGCAGGTCTTCCAGCGAACGCATCTGACGAACCAATCTGTCTACAACGAAAACTCGGGGCCCGGCGCTGCGGTCAGTTCCCCGATGGGGCCAGAGCCGAATCAGTGTGGGGCACAGGCACTTCGGCCAGTTCCAGCAGAATTCGCGACACCTGCGCCAACCGCCCCGGGGTGGTCTCGTCTGCCTGCAGCTGCGCGGCGATGCGGCGCACGGTCCGTCCGCCGAACACCGCGGTGACTCCGAATTTCTCGACCGCCAGCAGTCCGCGCACCTTGGCGGTGAGCGTGGTGGCCAGGATCGAGTTGCCGCCGATCTCGAAGAAATCGGTTTCCACACCGACCGTCTCGACACCGAGGATCTGCGCCGCGATATAGGCCAGCGCCGCCTCGATCTCGTTCGCGGGCGGCACCGCGGACGCGCCGGCATCGGGGGCGCCCGCCTCGACCAGCCGCCGGATCGCGGCCCGGTCCAGTTTCCCGTTGGGAGTCAGCGGGATCTCGGTCACGATCTCGATCAGGTCCGGGATCATGTGGGCGGGAAGCAGATCCCGCAGCGCTGCCCGCAACTCGTCGGTGGTGACACCGCCGGCCCGCACCGCGGCGGCCAACCGGCCGGAATCGGTCACCAGGGCGACGGCCTGCTGGACGGACGGCAGTGTGGTCAGCGCGGTTTCGACCTCGCCGAGTTCCACGCGGTAGCCGCGGATCTTGACCTGATGGTCGGCGCGACCGAGGAAGTCGACGGTGCCGTCGGGCAGATAGCGGGCCAGGTCGCCGGTGCGGTACCAGCGCAGGCCGCCGTATTCGACGAAGCGCTGCGCGGTGCGTTCCGGGTCGCCGCGGTAGCCGTCGGCCACACTGGTTCCGCCGATCCACAATTCGCCGACGACCCAATCGGGGCAGTCCTCGCCGCGCTCGTTCACCACCCGCATCGCCACATTCGCCAGCGGCGTGCCGTAGGGCACGGTGGCACGGTCGGCCGGGAAGTCGTCGGTCACTTCGCAGACGGTCGAGTGGATCGCGGCCTCGGTGGCTCCGCCGAGTCCGGCGAAACGCAGGCCGGGCACCGAGGCGCGCAGGCGATGCGCGAGTTCGGCGTCGACCCGGTCGCCGCCGGTGACGACCACCCGGAGTGTGCGCAATGCCGCCGCGTCGGCGGCGTCCAGCAGCATCCCGATCAAGCCCGGCGCGCAATTGAGCACGCTCACTTCGTCTTCGGCGATCAGCCGGGCCCACGCCTGGGCGTCCCGCTCGATCTCGGCGTCCACGCACACCAGCACACCGCCCAGAGCGAGCGGAGCGAAGATGTCGAAGACCGACAGATCGAATTCCAGCGACGACAGGCCCAGCAGCCGAGCGCTCGCATCCAGGCCGAAGGAGGCGGCGAGGGCGTCGATGGTGTTGGCGGCGGCGCGATGGCTGACCTCCACCCCCTTGGGCTCACCGGTGGAGCCGGACGTGAACAGCACGTAGGCGACGGCGTCCGGATCACTGGCGTAGGCGCGCTCGAGGCGACGGCCGGCCAGCGCGGTGGTCAATTCGACGGCGGTGACGCCGGCCGGGAGCTCGAGGGCCGCATCGGTGAGCGCGACCCGGGCGCCCGCGCGTGCCAGAATGCGGTCGCGTCGCGCCGGCGGCTGACCGGTGCCGATCGGCACATAGGCCGCACCCGCGGCCAGCACACCGAGGACGGCCGGAATCTGCCGGTGGCCCTTGGAAATCACCACCGCGACGGTATCGCCCGGCCGCACGCCGGCATCGGTGAGCGCGGCGGCCACCGCGAGCGCCTGATCGGCCAGATCACCGTAGTCGCAGGCACCGCCGCGCCAGCGCAGGGCCTCGGCCTCCGGCTTGCGCCGGGCCCGGCAGAAAAACTCACCGTGCAGCGTGCGGGCCTGCCAGTCGGTGAAGGTGTCGTTCACCCGCTCGCGCACCGCACGCTGCTGTGCCGGCAGCTCGATCGACAGCGGTGCGTTCCAGTCCGCACCCGGCTCGGCGAGAGCCAGCAGCAGGCGGCGGAATTCGGCGAACATCGCCGCGACCACACCCGCGGGCATGGCGTCGCGGCGCACATCCCAGTTGACCAGCAGACCGCCGCCCAGTTCGGCGACCTGCGCGTCGAGATCGACCTGCGGGCCCTGCGACAGAATCCACACCGGCTCGCCGAACAGCGCGGTGACCCGGTCGGAGAAGAGCTCACCCAGGTCCAGGCCCGAGGTGAAGACCACCGACGGCGTCACCGGAGCGCCGCGCAGGCGGCCGAGATCACGCAGCACATCCAGGCCCTCGTACACCGAATGCACAGCGCAGGTGTGCAATTCGCGTTGCAGGCGCTTGGCGCGGGCGACCATCGATTCCGGCGCGCGGGCGTCGACGTCGACCAGGACCGAATTGGTGAAGTCGCCGACCACACGATCGATGTCGTCGTGCAACGGCTCCCGGTCGAACAGCGGGACGTTCAGCAGGAAGTGCTGCCGCGCGGACCAGCGCGCGATGGCCTCGGCGAACACCGTGGCCAACGCCACCGCCGGAGTGACACCGTGGCTGTGGGCGAGCTTGTCGAATCCGGCCTTGGCCTCGGGTTCGAACCAGTGGTGCAGCCGGATGCTGCGGCTCGGGTCGGCGCGCTCGTCCTCGGCCAGGACCGGCAACGACGGGATATCGGGCAGGTCGGCGAGTCGCTGCTCCCACCAGGCCTGGGCCGCCGAATTGTCCGGCATCTGGCGCGCTCTGGCGTCGAGATATTCGCGGAAGGTGTAGCCGACGGTATCGGCCGGATCGGCGTCGCTGTCGTAGAGCGAGGCCAGATCGTCGAGAATTCTCCGGTAGCTCAACGCATCTCCGGCGAGCATGTCCACGTCGACGTGCACGCGGTGGGCGTCGTCGGGCAGCAGGGTGAGGGTGATGTCGACGACCTGGCCGGCCTCGACATCCATCCGCTGATGACTCTTGGCCTGGCGCAGGCGTTCCAGTTCCGTGTCCGGATCGGCGGCCGCGCGCAGATCCTCCACCCGGAACACCGGGAGCAGCGGCTCGGGCAGCACGCGCTGCGTGCCGGCATCGGTGAACTGCACGCGCAACTGGGGATGGCGCCGGACCAGGCGTTCGACCGCCCGGCCCATGCGCTCGGCATCCAGGCCGCGGCCGTCGAATTCGACGTAGAGATGGGCGGCGACGCCGCCGAGCCGCTGATCCTGGCGGCGGCCCACCCAGTAGGCGTGCTGCATGGTGGCGAGCGGAAATTCCTCGCCGTCGGCGAATGTGGCACCGGCTTCGGGCGAGGCAGGGGTGGCGGCGGGCGCGGGTTCGGGAGTGGCGCCGAGCAATTCGGCCCAGGCGGAGATCGTGGGCGCGAGCGCGAGTTCGGAACTGCGGACCTCGTGGCCCTGTTTGCGCCAGCGACCGGCGAGGCGCATCAGCTTCATCGAATGCATGCCCAGACCGACCAGATCGTCGTCGTATCCGATCGCCTCGGGTCGGATCCCCAGCTCCGCCGCCACGATGTCACGAACGTCAGCCTTGCCGAGCATCAGACAAACTCCTCACCGGCCGGAAATCGGGCCTCACCACCTACTTCAAAGGCTAGGCTTGCCTAACCTCCAAGCATAGTAGCCCACCCGACCCCGACTGCCGTAGGGATGTGGTTTGGCTAACCTAACCCAGCTACCCTAGCCTCATGGGCAAAGGCATCAACGGCGTCATCCTCAAGGCGCTGCGCGCGGACGACTACCGGCTGACCGTCACCTCGGTGCGGCAGATCGGCGACAAGTACCTGCGGCTCGGCTTCACCGGTGGCGGCCTGCTGGCCGACCATCCCGTGCACCCCACGCAGTGGATCCGCATCTGGTTCCCCGATGAGAGCGGCACTCTGCAACAGCGCGGATACACCCTCGTCGACCCCGATCCCGGCAACGACGCATTCGATATCGAATTCGCACTGCACGGCGGTCCGGCCTCGCAGTGGGCCGCGCGCGCCGCGGTCGGCGACGAGATCGACGCCACCGTCATGGGCTCGAAATTCGCGGTGCCCGAACCGGTTCCGTCGGAATTCCTGATCTTCGGCGACAGCGCCTCGCTGCCGGCGATCAATTCGCTGCTGGATGCGATCGGTGAGACGCCGGCCCGGGTGTGGCTGGAATGGCAGGAAGAGTCCGAACAGTCGCTGCCGGTGCGCACCGGACCGAAAACCGAGGTGACGTGGGTGCAGCGGGTGAACTACGGCCAGTTGCTGCGGCAGGCGGCCGACTCGGTGACCTGCTCCCCTGACGCGTTCGGCTGGGCCGCCTGCGATGCCGCCACCACGCGCGCGATCACCAAATCGCTGAAAGCCAAACTGCCGAAACACAATATCGCCACCCGCGGCTACTGGCGGTGACCCGTCCGGTGCGAAAACCTCAGGCCGACACCAGATGCCAGCCGGTCGCGCGGGACCGCTCCGACCAGAACCCGGCATAGCGGCCGCCGAGTTCGAGAAGTTCGGCGTGCGTGCCCCGTTCGACGATCCGGCCCGCCTCCACGAACAGAATCTGATCGGCATGGGCGATGGTGTCGAGGCGATGCGCCACCACGACGACGGTTTTGTCCCGCGTCAGTTCGTGGATGCCGCGCACCACCGCCGCCTCGCTGTGCGGGTCGAGCGCGCTGGTCGCCTCGTCGAGCAGCACGATCGGTGCGTCCTTGAGCAGCGCGCGGGCGATCGAGACCCGTTGGCGCTCACCACCGGACAGCGCCGCGCCGCCCTCGCCCACCGCCGAATCCCAGCCGTCGGGCAGTTGGCCGACGATCTCGTCCACCCGGGCGATCTCCGCGGCCCGGCGCACCTGCTCGGCAGTGGCGTCCGGATTTCCGATGCGGATGTTGTCGGAGATGGTCTCGTCGAACAGGTAGACGTCCTGGAAGACCAGCGACACCTGGCGCAACAGGGTTTCCGAGGGCTGCCGGCGCACATCGTGGCCGCCGACGGTGATGCTGCCGGATTCGACGTCGTAGAACCGGGAGGCCAGTTTGAGCAGCGTGGTCTTACCGCCGCCGGAGGGGCCCACGATCGCCGTGGTGGTGCCGCTCGGCACGGTGAAAGACACACCGTCGACGACCTTTTCACCCGGACGGTAGCCGAATTCGACATTGTCGAAGACGATCTCGGGCGCACCGGGGGTCACCGGTTCGGTGGCCTCGGCCAGATCGTGCTCGGCGAGGAAGGCCGTGATCCGGTCGGCGGCGTCGCCGGCGCTGCGGATCGCGGTGCTCAGCTGCGCGGCGCGGTTGATCGGTTCGATGAACCGGGAGGTCACCGCGATCAACGCGATCGTGGCCGGAATGGAGAGGTCGCCGCCGGTCCCGCGGGCCACCACCACCGACACCACGATCAGGAAGACGATCTGCACGCACAGTGCGAACACCATCAGCCCCGGCACACTGGCCACGATCATGCGCTTGGACGCTGCCTCCTGGTCGCGCAGTGCCCGGGTGAGTGCCCGGTTGCCCGCGCCCACCGCACCGAAGGCCCGCAGTACCGGCTGCGCCTGCGCGAACTCCACGACCCGCGAATTGGCTTCTGCCGCAGCGGCATCGAGCCTGCGGTCGGCCCGGGTGTAACTGTTGTTGGCCCAGCTGCTGACCAGCAGCAGCACCGGCAGGCTGACCAGCATGACCAGCGCGATCCGCCAGTCGATGAAGGCGACCCCGATCGCGACGCCCACCGGAACCAGGACCGCGGTCAGTACCGGTGCGAGCAGATAGTTGACGACGCTGAGGATTTCGCGCACGCCGCCGACCACCATGCGGGAGAGGGATCCGGCGTCGGCGGTGGCGAACCAGCCCAGCGGCAGCGTGCTCAGGTGGTCGCCCAGCCGCGTCTGCACGCCGCGCAGCATGCCCACGCCGATCCGCAGACCCACCAGCAACTGCTGATACGAACAGACCGAGGCGACGACCACCGCGAGCGCCAGCCAGGCGGTCCAGCGCCAGGCGCGTCCGAAATCACCGTCGAACAGCGCCTGCAGCACCGGAATCAGCAGCAGATAGGCCGCGATCTGGCCCAGCGCGCCCGCGCCGATGAGGGCCAGATGGCGCGGCACGTAGCGGCGCAGTTCCGGCGGAATGAGGGCGAAGATCTTCCTGATCACCGCAGTTCTCCTTCGGAGTCGGAAACGCCCAGCACGACCACCGACGCTTGATTCTGTTCCCAGAGACGCTGATAGAGCCCGCCGGCCACCGACAGCGTCGCGTGGTCACCCGTTTCGGCGAGTTCGCCGTTGTCCAGCACCAGAATTCGGTCGACGCCCGTGATGGTGTGCAGCCGATGCGCGATCACCAGTACCGTGCGCCCGGCGACCAGGACGGCGAGCGCGTCCTGCACCGCGGCCTCGGATTCCGGGTCGGCGAAGGCCGTGGCCTCGTCCAGCACCAGCACCGGGGTATCGGCCAGCAGGGTGCGGGCGATCGACAGGCGTTGCGCCTCACCACCGGACAGCACCGCGTCGGCACCGATTTCGGAGTCGTAGCCGCGCGGCAGTTCCAGAATCCGATCGTGGATCTGGGCCGCGCGTGCGGCTCGCTCGACAGCGGCCGCATCCGCGTCGGGCCGGGCGAGCGCGATGTTGTCGCGGATCGTGCCGCGAATCATCCGCACGTCCTGCAGGACGAAGCCCACGGTGCGGTAGAGCTCGGCGGTCGAGTACTGCCGAACATCCTTGCCGCCGATCGTGATCCGGCCCGCGGTCACGTCGTAGAAGCGCGGCAGCAGCCGGGCCAGGGTCGACTTGCCGGAACCGCTCGGGCCGACCAGGGCGGTGATGGTCCCGGGCGCGAGTTCGAAGTCGAGCTCGCGCAGGACGGTGCGGTCGGCGCGATAGCCGAAACTCACCTGTTCGAACCGGACCGCGAGTCCCGTGGCGGCAGCGTCACCGTCCGCGTCCGCATCGGCGGCCTCGTCGCCGTCGGCCCGCACCTCGAGTTCGGGTGTCTGCTGCAACTGGTGCAGGCGCAACGCCGCGGCACCGCCCTCGCGCAGCGCCTGTCCGCCGAAGCCGATGCCCAGCAGCGCACTGCCCAGGCCGATGCCGAGCAGCAGGAACGGCAGGATGTCGACCGGATCGGTCCAGCCCAGGTCGGCGAAGCCCACGCCGGCCACCACCACGACCAGCATGAGCAGCGCCGGGGTCAGCAGGATCTCTGCGGCCGACTGCAGTTTGGTCATCGGCGTCTTCCACGCCAGCAGGCTCTCGGCGGTGTTGTCGACCGCGCGCTGGAAGGTGCTGTGCGCCTTGCGGGCCCGGCCGAACGCCCGCACCACCTGGATGCCGTCGACGAATTCGATGATGGACTGTTCGATGGCGCGTTCGTTGGCGTCGAAGACGGCGAAGCGCTCCTGATGCGCCTTACCCATCATGGCCGCCAGGCCGCGGGTGTAGAGCACCAGCGGCACCAGCAGGATCAGCGTCAGCCGCCAGTCGACGGTGAACAGGTAGATCAGCGCCACCAGTTGCACCGTCACCGCACCGACGAATTCCAACCGCGCGTGTGCGACCAGATAGTGCAGGGCCTCGACATCGTCCTGCAGGAACTTCTTCACCTCGCCGGAGCTGCGGTCGGTGAACCACCCCAGCGGCACCCGGGCCAGCTTGGCCGCCAGCAGTTGTCGCAGGGTGAGCTGGAATTTCGCGTCGACCATGTGGGTCCAGACCAGCGCCGCGGCCTGCAGCAGTCCGCGCAGCACCAGCACCACGACCGCGGCGATCACCAGCGTCCACACCCGATCCTTGTCGATCGGCGCGGACAGCAGTTCCCGGCAGGCCTCGACGATCAGGATGAACGGCACCACCGCGCAGATCGAGGAGACCACGACGACCAGACTCGCCAGCGAGAGCGCGCCGTTCACCGGCGCGAGCACCTGTTTGCGGGCCAGGCCGTCGGCGCGGCGCTGCTGTTTCAGCGCGACCCGGTCGGGTTCCAGCGGTGCGTCGGGCGTGCTCGGCGGCACCTGCCGCGCCGCCTCCGGCTCGGCCGGATCCACGGTCTGAACCGTCATCAGTCCTTCCCTCCCATAGCTGTCACCCTGCCTGTCGCTGTGCACCGAATTCGGACATTCCGGCGGCGAAATCACACAGTATGGTGCGCCAGCGCTCGGCTCGCGCATCGGCCTCGGCCTCGTCCAGGACCGCCGAGTTCACGTCGATGTGCGCGACCAGAACCGGACGCGCCTCCTTCGACACCACCGCGGTGTTGAGGTCGATGGTGAAGCGCAGCGGCAGATCCGGATGTCCGGCCGCACCGAATTCGGTGGTGAGTTCCGGCAACGGCACCGGCGTCCACGGGCCGCTGCCGAACTGCAGCACGTCGAAGCGGCCCAGGTGGTTGAGGCGAATCTGCCCGCGCGCGTGCGGGGTTCGATCGTGGACCGGTGCCCGGCCGGTCGCCGGCGTCCAGGTCTCGAGTTCGGCCGCCGGCACCAATGCCGTCTCCTCGACGGTGAACCAGCCGACGCGGCGGGTCTCGTCTCCGGGGTCGCGGCCGTGCGATTCGCGGGTCACCGCGATGCGACCGGTGGCGTCGGCGGTGTCGGCGACCAGTCGCGCGCACGCGGCCAGCAACAGATCGTCCAGGGGCACATCGGTGTCCGCGCACCGGGTGAGCAGCGCCTCGGTGTCGTCGGGGCCCAGTTCGACGATTCGCCGGATGGCCTTACCGGCCCGATCGCTGCGCGGATCGGTGTAGCGGCCGCCGAGCGGTGTGCCCAGCGTCGGCGAAATGCCGGACCGGGCGCCGTCGGGGCCGGAATCCGAAACCCGTTCGGCCCCGGTCTCGTTCACCGCGCCATCGCCCTGTTCGAGTCGGCGCAGATCGTCCACGAGAATCAGCCAGGACACCACGTCCACCGCCAGATGGTGGATCGACAGCACCAGTCGCGGCCGGTCGCCGGGCAACAAGGTCGCGGCCACCATCCGGCCGGCGTCCGGATCCAGCCGTTGCACGGTCGCCGCCAGATGATCTGCCGCACTCCGGCTTTCGTCCGGCGCCGCGACGGCGAACGATGCGGCCGCGCTCGAGCGGTCCTGCGCGATCAGGACCGGCCGCCCGTCGTCACCGAACTCCAGGCGAGACCGGAGGGTGGGATGGGCGGTGGCCAAGTCCTCGAGCCGTCGCACGATCGCCTCGGGCGTGATCTCCGGATCGAGCGAGATCACCTGGGTTTGGGCGAGGAAGCGATAGTCGCCGTAGCCGAGGATCTCGTGCGCAAGGGCGGTGAGCGGTAGTACGGTTCCCGCCGGTGTCACCTCGGCATCGGCCTGGGCGTCTTCGGATGGTTCGTCCAGACGCTCGGCGAGATCGCGAAGATCGGCCGCCGCCAGCACTTCTCGCGCCGAGACGCGATAGCCGGCGCCGCGCAGCCGCGACACCAGATCGATCACGCCGATACTGTCGATCCCCAGGTCCACCAGGCTGTCCAGGATGCCGATCCGCGCCCCTGCGCCCATCGCCTCGATCAGCGCCAGCAGGGTGCGTTCGGTCTCGGTGCGCGGTTCGGCGCGGGCGCCGGTGCCGTCCGGGCGGGCCAGCAGTTCGGTCGCGACGTGCACATCGAGTTTGTCGTTGCGGTTCAACGGAATCTCGTCGACGAACACGATGCGGGTGGGGACCAGGAACTGCGGCAGCCGCCGGGCCAGATCGGAACGCAGCCGTGCGACGGTGCCGTCACCGACCACCAGCGCGCCCAGCCGGGTCCGTCCGTTCTCGGTGAAGGCCAGTGCCGCCGCGTGGCGGACGCCGTCGAGTTCCCGCAACACCACACTGACCTCGTCAGGTTCGACGCGGTACCCGTTGATCTTCACCTGCCGGTCGACGCGCCCCTCGTAGACGACGGTCCCGTCGTCGGCTCGGCGCACGAGATCACCGGTGCGATACCGCCTTTCGCCGTCCTCGCCCGCGACGAAGGCGGCCGCGGTGGTGGCGGGCCGCCCCAGATAGCCGAGCGCGAGTTGCGGCCCGGAAAGGTAGAGCTCGCCCTGCCCGCCAGCCGGCACCGGTCGCAACCGGTGATCGAGCACTTCGGCGGTCATCGCGTCGAACGGACGGCCGATGGTGGGCGCGGCATGGTCGTGCACATCGGCCATCAGCGCCTCGACGGTCGCCTCGGTCGGGCCGTAGAAGTTGATGACCCGGGTGGTCGCCAAGCCCTGCAGGCGCCGCCAGGTGTCCGGGCTGATCGCCTCGCCGCCGAGCGCGAGCACGGCCAGCGGACAGCGCTCGGCGCCGGACGCGGGATCGGTGCGGAACAGTCCGGCGGCGATCAGCCGGTTCAGCATGGAGGGCGACGTGTCGAAGATGTCGATCCCGAATTCGCCGATGGCGCCGACGATGCGCTCGGCATCGGTGCGCACCTCGTCACCCAGCAGGACCACGGTATGGCCGCTCAGCAGGGCGACCGTGGGCTGCCACGCGGCATCGAATCCGGTGGACCAGCCGTGCCCGATGCGCAGCGTGCGCCCGGTGGCGGCGGCGATCGGCGCGAAGATCCGCCGCTCGTGATTGCCCCAGTGGTTGAGCAGCGCGCGATGCGATACCGCGACGCCCTTGGGCCTGCCGGTCGTGCCCGAGGTGAACACCACGTAGCACGGTGCGTCCGAATACCGTTGCGCCACAGCGTTTGCCGCGGGATCGACCACATCGGCGACCGGGAACCGGAGGCGGCCGTCGCCGTCGGTGATGCCGTGGCGGCAGTCCACGCCCTGGCCGCGGACCTCGGCCAGGACGTCGGCGCGGTCCGCGTCGGCGAGCACGATGCGTGCACCGCTGGTGCTCAGCAGATAGGCCACGCGGTCCGCCGGTGTGGCCGGATCGACGTGCACGCAGGTGGCACCGGCCAGACCGACGGCGAAGGGGGCGTGCAGGACCCGGCGGTCGCGGGGCAGCATGACCGCCACCGCGTCACCGGAACCGATCCCCGCCGCACCCAGCTCGGCGGCCAATGTGCGTACCGCCGAACCGAATTCGGTGAAGCTGTGCTCGCCCGCCGCGTCGACGACCGCGATCCGATCGGCGGCCGCAGCGGCGGCGTCGAGCAACACCTCCGGAACCGTCCTGGCAGGTGCGGTGGAAACCTCGGAAACCGTTGCGCCACTCGCACAACCGGCTGTCAACGCGGCGGGCTCGTCGTCGAGCAGCACGTCGACCGCACTACACTGCCGCGCGCTGACGATCCGGGTGGCGACGGCGAGCAACCGGCGGGCCATTCGGTCGGGGTCGAAGGTGGTGAGCAGGTCGGGGCGGGTTTCGACGCGGCAGATCAGCTCGCCGTGTTCCAGTACCGGCACGACGGCGATCGGATAGTGGCTCGGTGAATCGACGCGGCGGGCGGTCATGGTGGCGCCGCCGCCCATCGGCATTCGCGGTGCGACCGCGCCGACCGGTGAGTTCTCGAAGACGAGCAGGCTGTCGAACAACTGCCCGGCGCCGGCGTGGCGGGTGATCTCCGCGATGCCCAGATATTCGTGCGCCCGCAACTGCGCCACCGAGCGCTGCAGTTCGGCGCCGACCTGGGCGGGCGCGCGTTCGTCCATCCGCACCCGCACCGGAATGGTGGTGACCAGCGCGCCGACCAGGCGCTCCGCATTCGGCAGCGAGGCGTCGCGACCCGAGGTGGTCTGGCCGAAGACCACGTCGTCGCGGCCGGTCAGCCCGGAAAGAATACGCGCCCAGGCCATTTGGAGCACGGTGTTCAGCGTGAGGCCGTTGCTCCGTGCCCAGGTGAGGAGCAGGTCGGTGCCCGCCGCGTCCACGCGCGCCTCGCCCACGACGGGCAGGTCGAGATCCGCCGGAGCCGGCGGCCCGAGCATCGGCATCGGCGCCAGATCCGCCAGTGCCGCGGCCCACGCCCGCGCCGAGGCCTCGGTGTCGCGGCTCGCCAGCCAGGCCGCGTGTCCCCGCAACGGCGGAGCGGGGGGCAGCGCCGCGCCCTCCCCACGGTGCAGGGCGATCAGATCGGAGAACAGCAGCGGAATCGACCAGCCGTCGACGACGATATGGTGCGCGGTGCACACCACTTCGTACTCGCGCTCGCCGACCCGCGCCGCGACGACCCGGAACAGCGGGCCGCGGTCCAGGTCGAGCCGCCGGCGCGCTTCCTGCCAGTAGAGCTCCCGCGCCGCCGCCTCGGGGTCGGGGGCCGAGCGCAGATCCACCTCGCGCCAGCCGATCCGGCCTTCCGAGGTGATGACCAGCACCGGATGCGGCACATCCTCGGCCAGTACCGCCGCGCCCAGATGCGGATAGCGCCGCAGGACGCCGTCGAAGGCCGCGCGCAGTGCCGCCGGATCGGCCAGATTCTCCACGCGCACCGCGAAGGTGACGAGATAGGGGTCGATGCCCTGCGCCATCGAACTGACCGAATACAGCCCGCGTTGCAGTGGCGACAGCGCGACGACGTCGAGAATCTCCACCTCGCTCACCGTGCGGCGAACTTCTTGCCGAGTGCGGCCAGGGCGGCCGGATCCAGACCGGAAGCGCTCATCGGCGCGACGGGGGCGGTCTGTTCGGCGGCCGGGGCCGCCTCGGCCTCGGTCAGCTGTGCGGCCATTTCGTGCACAGCCGGGAATTCGAACACCTTCTGCACGTCCAGCGCATAGCCTCGCTCACCGAGCAGGGTGACCATGCGCAGCGCGGCGATGCTGTCACCGCCCAGGGAGAAGAAGGTGTCGGCGCGGCCGACCTCGTCGTCCGCGTCCAGTTCGAGCACCTCGCGAATGGTGTCGGCGATCAACCGTTCGGCATCGGTACCGGGCTCTCCACCGAGGCCGGTGCCACCGGAATACGCCGCGTTCCGTTCGAACACCACCGGAAGCTCCACATCGTGCAGCGGATTCTCCGAGGCCGCAGCACAATTCAGCAGCCATCGCTCGATTCCGCCTGCGATCGCGTCGAATTCGGCACTCCCGGCGAATGCCGCCGGGAATTCGAGGGTCACCACCACCTCCTCGGCTCCGGTGACGACATCGGCGACGACATCCACGCCGTGCGGCCGCGCCACCCGCCGGGCGATCTCGCGCGCATTCGCGCCGGTCACCTCGGTTCGGTTGATGACCAGGGCCTGGAAGGGCGCACCGGCGGCGACGGCGGCGGCGCCGCGCAGCTGATGCGTGATCCGCTCGATCCGGGCCGCGGCATGGGCGCGGGCGGGCACCGCGAGCTCCGCGACCTGCGCCAGCAGTGCTCGTGGGGTGGCCGCCGCGGCGGTGTCGACGCGCAGCACCAGATGGTTGGCGTAGGCGCCGAGCGCCGAATCCTGCTGTGCGCCGGTGCGTCCCGCGTCGGCGATGCCGATCGGCACGTCATCCCCGAGACCCGCCGCGCCCAGCACCGCGGCCAGCGCGGCGACCACCGCCAGTTCGACGTCGTGGTCGCCGAAGGCAGCCGCCGGGATCCGCAGGGTGCGCGTCGCGGCGGCCGGTCCCGATTTCGCACCGGAGTCAGCGGCCACCGCCACGGTCGCCCGCTCCGGCAGATCGGCCAGCCGATCCAGCCAGTATCCGAGGTGGGGATCGGCGGCGGCATCGCCGACCAGCGACTTCATCTGTGCCATCGCGTAGCCCCGGTACTGCGTCACGGGCTCGGCGACCGTCCCCTCGACCAGTTCCGCGACCAGCAGTTCGAGACTGCGATCGTCGGCGGCCACCGGATGAGCGGTGAGGGACAGGATGTCTCGATCGGGCGTGCGGTGCAGTCTGATCCGGATCGGCAGCTCGCGCACCGGATCGATGCGGTGCGCGGCGTCGGAGCGCAGCGCGGCGTCGAGGTCCGCGGAGGCGGTCTCGACCGTCTCGACCACCGTGTCGGGCGCGTCGATGACACGCTGGTAGGGAATCCGGCGATCATCGGGAAAGACCGTGCGCAGGATGTCGTGCCGGCTCACCGCAGCGACCGCGGCCCGGTCCAGATCGGCCGGACCGAGGTCACCGGTGATCTCCAGGGCGAGAAAGAGATTCGTCGCCGCGACGCCGCGTAGTCGTTCCGGCAGCAGGGCGGCCTGCTGGGCCGGGGACAACGGGATGCCCCGCCCGCCCGTTCGCGACTCCGCCCCGGCCGCAGCGGTTTTCGGAGCAGACGTGGCCGGCGCGGTCGTAATCGGCACGGGCGAATCAGACATAGGTAATCAGTCCTTACTTGCCGACGGTCGCGAATGTCGGTTCGAGCTTGTCGAGCAGATACGGCACCGACAGTGCGGTCGGCTGGTTGATGGCGTTGATCGTGATCATGTCGACGAACGAGATGCCGCCCTGGCGCACCGACGGCAGATCCGCGTAGCCGGGCAGCTGGGTGAACTTCTCCTGCAGGCCCGGCGCCGCGCCGCACACCAGCAGATCGGAGGTGAGATCGCCGAGCCGTTCCGGCGAGAGCGCCAGCCGTCCGCCCGAGGGGGCCTCGGCGACCAGCTTCGCCGGCATCGTCATCCCCAGCCGCGTGAACACCTGCGCGGAACCGTCTTTCGGATCCGCCAGCACCATCAGCTGGGTGGGGGTGGTGAGCATGCAGGTGAGGAAGGTCTTGCCCTTCAGGCCCGGATGTTTCGCGGCGACCGCGTCGATCCTGCCGTGCACATCGGCGACCACCTTCTCGGCCTGGTCCTGCTTGTGCAATGCCTTGCCGAGGGCCTGAACCTGGTCCTCCCACGGGTCGATCTGCGCCGAGGACAGCGGCCCGATGGTCGGGGCCAGCTTGGACAGCTTGTCGTACATGGCCTTGTCCATCATGTAACCCGGCGCCACGATGAGATCGGGCTCGAGCGCCGCGATCTGCTCGACGACATCGCCGCCCATGTTCAGGGCCTTGGACTGTTGCGGCAGCGACGGCGGCAGCCATGGCACGGTCATCCCGGCCCCGGCGCCGGGCACCAGATAGCCGACCGGGGTGACTCCGAGCGAGACGGCCGCGTCCAGCCAGGCCGGGCCGAGGGTCACCACACGCTTGGGCGTGCCGTCGACGGTGGTGGTGCCCATGCTGTGCTCGATCGTCACGGCCCCACCGGAATCGGCGTCGTTTGAACCGGATCCACAGGCGGCCACGGCCGTCACCAGACCCAGGATCAGCGCCAGCATCGTGGTTCGCAGCACCGCGCCGCGTGCGCGCATGCCGCGGCGCGCGGATGTTCGACCTGGGTTCATTGCACAGCTCCTTGTACTTCGCTCCGGGCGACTCGCGATCCCGGCCTCTCGAAATCGTAGCTTAGGCTAAGCTAACACTGTCGTCGATGCCTCGACCCGGGCCGCCAATCCGGCCACGGTCGGAGTGTCGAACAGTGCGCGCACACCGATCCGCACGCCGAATTCGGCTCGGATCCAGGCCAGCAGCCGCACCGCCAGCAGGGAATGACCACCGAGTTCGAAGAACGAATCCTCGGCGCCGATCCGCTCACGGCCGAACATCCGCCCGAACAACTCCGCGATCCGCGTCTCCACCGCGGTATTGGGCTCCCGATACAACTCCACCGGCGACCGCTGTGGCGGCGGCAGGGCGCGGCGGTCGAGTTTTCCGTGTTCGGTCAGCGGAATCTCGTCGATGATCGCGAAGGCGCCCGGAACCATGTACGGCGGCAGGACCGCCGCGGCGTGTGCGCGCACCGCCTCCACATCCACTGCGGCGCCGGCGTTCTCGCGGCGCACGGGCACGAGGTAGGCGGCGAGTACCGTGCCGAGCGTCTCGTCGGCCACCGCGGCGGCCACGCAGTGCGCGACGTCCGGATGAGCGGCGACGGCGGCCTGCACCTCGGCGAGTTCGATGCGGTAGCCGCGCACCTTGACCTGTTCGTCGGCGCGGCCCAGGAATTCGAGCTCACCGTGGCCGTTGCGGCGCGCCAGATCTCCGGTGCGATAGAGCCGCTGCCCGGGCGCGAACGGGTCGGCCACGAAACGTTCGGCCGTGGCGGCGGCCCGCCCGAGATAGCCGCGCGCCAATTGCGCTCCCCCGAGGTAGATTTCGCCCACCACGCCGGTCGGCACCAGTTGCAGCCGCTCGTCCAGCAGATAGAGATGGACATTGCGGTTGGGGCGGCCGATGGGCACGATCCCGGTTCCCTGCGGGCCCTCCACGGTGAGGTGGGTGGCCGAGACGACCGCCTCGGTGGGCCCGTAATGGTTGCGGAGTTCGGCCTCGAAGATGCCGGCGAACCGGTCGGCCACCTCACCGTAGAGCGCCTCACCGCCGACCGGCACATGGCGCAGCGCGCGCCACTGGCTCACCTCCGGCAGCATCAGCAGGGTGCTGAGCATGGACGGCACCATATGCAGCACGGTCACGCCGCAGCGCGAAATCAGTTCCGCCACATGGGGTATGTCGTCGAAGGCGTCCACCTCAGGAATCACCAGGCCGGCGCCGAGGGTGAGCGTCACGAAGATGTCGAGCAGCGAGGCGTCGAAACCGATCGACGAGGATTGCAGCAGCCGATCCTGCGCACCCACACCCCACTGCGCACAGAATCCCACGACGTGTTCGGCGATCGCGGCGTGGGAGACGGCGACCCCCTTCGGCGTTCCGGTGGAGCCGGAGGTGTAGATGACGTAGGCGAGATTGCCGGGCCGCAGCGGGCGTACTCGGTCGCTGTCGCGCGGATCGTGCTGCGGCGATGTGCGGGCGGCCGCTTCGGCGGCGCCCAGATCACCGGCATCCAGAACCAGCGCCGGCCGCGCATCGGCGAGCAGGAATTCCACCCGATCCGCCGGATAGGCCGGATCGATCGGCAGATAGGCCGCGCCGGCCTTCAACACCGCGACGACGGCGACCACGAACTCCACCGAGGTATTCAGCCGCAGCGCCACCACGTCGTCGGTGCCGATTCCCTGCCGAATCAGGTGATGCGCCAGGCGATTCGCGCGCCGGTCGAGGTGGTCGTAGCTCAGTTCGCGATCTCCGTCGCGGGCGTCGACGAGTGCGACCGCCTCGGGATTCGCCGCCACCTGCCGCTCGAACAGATCGACCAGCGTGGTGGGAGCGACGGCGACGAGTTCGCCGTGCGACTGCTCCAGAATTCCCTCGCGGTCGCGGGCTCCGAAGATATCCAGCTCGCCGACGCGACGCTCGGGTTCGGCGATCGCCACCGCGAGCACCCGCACATAGTGGGTGAGGAACTGTTCGACGATGCGGGCGTCGAATTCGTCTGCCTGATAGGCGATGTCGATGCGCTCGGGTACGTCGCCGGCGGTGAACACGGTGAGCGACAGCGGCATCCGCGTCGTCGGGCTGCCGACATCGATGGCCGCGGTCGCGATGCCGGCGAGAGAGAGCGTCACGGTACGGCGGACGCCGAATTCGATGCGGGCCAGCTGCTCCAGGCCGTCGCGACCACTGCCTCGCTCGGGGTTGAGGTCGGCCACGACCTGGTCGATCGGCGTGCCGCGGTGCTCGAAAGCCGCTGCGGCGCGGTCGTTCACCGCGCGCAGGCAGTCGAGGAAGCTGTCCGCCGGGTCGACCGTCGTACGCAGGAGCAGCGTATTGCCGAAGTAGCCGATACCGGTGTCCTCGGCGTGCCGCACGGTGGCCGGTACGCAGACGAGGAAATCGGTTGCGGCGGTGTAGCGGTGGATCAGCGCGTCGAAGGCGGTGAGAAGTACGACGAACGGTGTGGTGCCCTGCCGGTGCGCGAACTCCGCTATCCGCGCGGCCACGTCGGCCGGGAGCCCGGCGCGGACGTGGCCGGTGCGCAGCGAGGGCACGGTCGCGACGACGCGGCCGGGCAGTTCCAGCGGTTGTGGCAAGGGTGACAACGCGTTTCGCCAATACGTGCGATCGGCCTCGGGCACCGGGACGGGTGCGCGGTCGCGTCGGCTGCGCATTCCGCGGTCTTCGCGGGACGCCTGCGCGGTCGCCACCGCGTCGTAGCGCTGACCGACCTCGTCGAGGAAGATCTGCCAGGAGTCGTCGTCCCACGCGATCGTGTGCACCACGAGGGTGAGGACATACCGCCGCTCGCCCGTGCGAATCAGCAGGCAGCGCAAGGGTGTCTCGGACGACGGATCGAAGGGGCGCCCCGCCTCGCGGCGGATCAGCACCTCGGCTCGGCGCTCCCGACTGGCGGCGGCGAGATCGCGCAGATCGACCTCCTGCCAGGACGGCGTCGCGTCCGTACGCACCACCGCCCGCGGCTCGTCGTCCTCGTCGAGGGTGTACAGCGTGCGCAGAACCTGGTGCCGCGCAACGGTTTCGGTGATCGCGTCCCGCAGCCGGGAGGCGTCCACCGCCCCCTCGAGCCGGTGGACCGCACAGCAGTTGAGTGTGGTGTCCTCCGGATCGCGGTTCTGCAGGAACCAGATCCGGCGCTGCCCCGCCGACAGCTGCCCCGCCGGCTGCTGCGCCGACAGCGCGGTCATCGCGGGGCGTCGGTGAGATAACCACCGCGAGCGAAGAATTCGGCACCGTCGTGCTCGGCGCCGTCGGCGGTGCGTACCCGGGTGACGACCAGGCCGAGATTGCCGCCGCGATGTGCGTCCGGCCCGCAGATCACCACGCCACCACCCTCCTGCACGACGACGCGGCCGGGGGTTCCGCCGTAGCGGGCCTGCGACAGGGTGGCGGCGGTGATCTCCACCTTCTCGCCGCGATAGTAGGAGAACGACCGCGGATACGGCTCGGACAGCGCGCGCACGAAACGCTCGAGATCCACCGCGTCCCAATGCCAGTCGATGCGGCTGTCGCGCTCGGACCGCTTGTGGAAATAGGTGCGCTCGGTCTTGTCCTGCGGCCGCCAGACCGCGGTGCCGGATTCGATCGCGCTCAGTGCCTCCTGGAGCGCGCCCGGAATCAATTCCATTCCGGCGAGGACGAGTTCGGTTCCGGTGGCGGTCGGGCCGATCGGCAGCGAGCGCTGCACGAGGATGTCGCCGGTGTCGAGCTGTTCGTCCATCCGGTGCACGGTCAGGCCGAATTCGGATTCGCCGCTGATCAGCGCCCACAGCACGGGCGAGAATCCGGTGAACTTCGGCAGCAGCGAATCGTGCAGATTCAGCGTGCCGTGCGGCGGCATCAGATACAGCTCCGGCGGCATCCAGGTGTACCAGCTGTTGACCACGATGATGTCGGGTTCGGCGCGTTTGACCAGATCGATGGTCTCCGCATCGGCGCGCTCGGTCAGGTGGACCGGAATGCGGTGTTCGCGCGCCAGTTCCTCGACCGAATCGGACCAGATGCCCTTGTAGGCGTGTTCACTCGCGGGGTGAGTGACCGCGAGTACCACCTCGTGTTCCGAATCGATCAGGGCCTGCAGCGTTTTACGACCCCAGGTCTGATAACCGAACGACACGATACGCATGAACCGAACCTCTTCCCTCGAACTAAGGGTAGCCTAGCCTACAGTTTGCCGGGTGATCATTCCGGGCGCTGCCCGGCTCCGATCCGGGCCACCGCGGTGGCCCGGCGAACCGGCACCTCACCCAGCACCCGATCCGAAAGTTCGCCCAGGCAGCTGAGATTGGGGAAGCCTGGCCCCTGCGCCATCCCCGCGAGATTCGGCAGGTAGAGCTTGGCGTCGAGGCCGGACACCGCCAGATCGTGGCCGATGGCCGCCTCCAGCCGGGCATGGGTGATCGGACCGCCCACGGCGAGCTCCACCAGATCCGAGGCATCGGCATCGAACAGATCCAGGAACCACAGCGGCTGGCCACCGGTCGCGTCGACCACCAGATCGAAGGCGTGCATCTGATCGGGGCGCAATTCGTTGCGCAAGGTGAGCGCCACCCCCTCGCCGCGTTCGGCCACCCGCACCACGCGTCCCTGGAGATGATGAACGCGATTGTCCCCCAGCACGTTCTCCTGCACCCGCACCGAGAACACCCCGCGATCGGTGCGGCGGATGACGTCGCGGCGCTCCTGCAGGCTCAGCGCCCGCCACTTCGCCGGATCGCTGAACAGCGCATTCTCGAAATAGCTTTCGCCGCGGGTGTAGATGGTGGCCGCGGGCGAGATCACCGATACGGTGAGAACGTCGTGGCGGACCAGTTCGTCCACCGCCGACCCCGCGGTCTCGCCGCCGCCGATCACCGCCGCCCGCGAGGAGACCGGCAGCCGGCGCTTACCGGCGAGATCCCAGAAGTCCGCGATGCTCAGCACCTTCGGATGTTCGGCCAGCGCGCGCCGGCTGTCGCCGGGGCCGGTGATCATCAGCCCGTCGCAGTCGATTTCGGTCTCCACGCCGGAGCTGTCGGCTACCGCGACCAGCCAGCCGTCGGCGGCCGGTCGAATCCGGCGCACCGCGCCCAGCACCATCTCGACCTCGGCCTTGCGGGCGACCCACTGCAGATAGTTGGCCCAGACGTGGTGGTGCGGACTGGGCCGGCCCCGGTCGACCCATTCGGCATAGGTGCCGTTCTCGACCAGGAACGACGTCCAGCTGTAGGCGATCATCGCCCGGTCGATCGCGCGGTTGTGGCCGCGCGCCCAGGTGGAGTGATACGGGAAGCCGATGTCCTTTTCGGGGCTGGTGCCGAGCCGGTGCTGGCCGTCGGTCCATCCGCCGCTGGGCAGCCAATTGCCGCCCACCGCATGCGGTTCCACCACGACCACGCGCGGAGCGGGTAACCCCAGGTCCCGCAGCACCCGAGCCTTCGCCGCCACTGCCATCGCTTTCGGCCCGGCTCCGACCACGAGAAGCGTCTTCACTGGTACTCCCGTTCTGTGATTCCAGCCACCACCCAGCCGGTCGCCGGGGCGTTCAGCTGCGCAGATCCGACATATCGGGAAGAGCGGATCCACCCGAAGTCGACTGAGTATTACCTACCTTTGCATAGGCTTACCTTATATTGCTAGGTGGTGCCAGCCCTCGCGGAACGATTGCGAGGCACGGCACTCCTGTCCCCCAACTGATCGGATACGACCATGATCAAGATCAAATCCCGTGCCGTTGCGGCGTTTTCGCTGGCCGCCGTGGTCTTCGCCGGCGGCGTCGCCTCCGTGACCCCGGCCGTCGCCGCGCCGATCGCCGCCCCTGTGCACGCCGCCGCTCCGGGCGTCGGCGAGCTGCAGAGCAAGCTGCAGTTGGTGCTCGACCCGAACGGTTCACGGTCCGCTCGCGCCAACGAGCTGGAGGCCGGCGAGGCCGGTCTGAGCCTGGTCGACCAGGTCGGCGGCGTGATGGCCTCGGTGCCCGGATTCCAGTGGCAGGCCGTCGCTCCGGTGACTGTGCAGGGCGACACCCTCACCCACAGCCTGCAGATCAACGTCCCCGGCTTCGATGCCATGTACATCGAGCTGAAGTGGAAGGACATCGACGGCACCTGGAAGCTGACCCGCGAATCCGAGTGCACGATCGCCTATTACGCGAACCTGCCCTGCACCGTCTAGTGCACGCAGCGGTCCCGGGCGCCGCCGTCGTGCCCGGGACCGCCATCGCGGACGCTAGGGCAACTCGCCCGACAGCTCCGCCCGCTCCCGCCGCGCACGCTCCAGATCCTCCGGCGTCGCGGTCGGTCCGTATCTGCGCAGGCCGACTTCCAGCACTCGCAGCGCCGCCGCGTCGTCGTTCTTGAAATCACGCAGTATGCGCACATTGTCGAGCACCCGGGCGAGACCTTCGAGCTCCGCGGACCCGCCGTACTCCAGCTCGCGCGGCTCGTCCCGTTGGATCACCAGCACGTGATTGCCCGCGGGATCCACCATCGTGAAGCGGGTCTGCCCGGGCTTGAACCGCGTGATTCGCGGTATCCCCTTGGCCGGCACCTTGCCGAGCCGCGCGCGCAGCGCGGCAGAGAATTCGCCGTGACAGGCGCCGACGTCGTCGACGAAAATCAAACAGCTGAGTTCCGCGTCGACGCCGTCGGGCCGGGCGACGAAGTGCAGTTCGTACCCGCTGCGCGTGACCGCGCCGTACACGTAGGGGCGAGTCTGCTCATAGGTGACCTCGAAACCGAGGCCGCGGTAGAAGTCGAGCACTTCGGACAGCTCGGACTTACGGCTCCACAACAACGGCACCGCACTCTCGGGCATCCCACATCCCTCCCGGTATTCAAATTTGACTAGTGGAGGCTATCATCCATTCGTGTCCACAGTGCGATTACTCGTCCTCGGCGTGATCCGGTTGCGGCAGCCGACGTACGGCTACGCGGTTCGGCGCGAATTGCTGTCCTGGCGCGCCGACACGTGGACGAATGTGAAGCCCGGCTCGATCTACCACGCCCTCAAACAGCTCACCCACGAGGGCAAACTGCAGGCGAGCGGAACCGAGGCCAGCAGCACCGGGCCCGGCCGCACCCTCTTCGAAATGACCGAGGCCGGTGACGCCGAGTTCCGCACCCTCCTGGACGCGGCGCTGGTCAGCATCGATATGGAGGAACTCGGTGCCGGTATCGCGTTCATGGACACCCTGCCGCGATCGCATGTCATCGGTCTGCTGCGACAGCAACGCGAACGCAGTGCGCAGGTGCGAGACGAACTACTCGCCATGAAGGCCGACTACCCGCCTCGGTACGAAGCTCCGCATTCCGCCGACCTGCTCGAGCTGTGGAGCGGCACATTCGACAACCTGTCGCAGTGGACGGCCGGCGTGCTGGAACGGCTCGAGGCCGGCCGCTATCGAATGGCAGACGACCGACCGGCGGCACGGGACCACGACCTCTGATCCGGGGCACCGCGGCGCTGTCGTTAGGGTCGTTACGTGCGACGCCGGCAACAGCCGCCGCTGCCCAAGCGCCACGGACTCGATCCGGCGCGGCTGCGGTTACCCGAAGACGGAACCTGGGCGACGATTCGCGACCATCTGGTCCATCGGCTCCCCCGGGTCCCCGCCGCGCGCATCGACGAGATGCTCGCCGGCGGTGACATCGTCGACCTCGACGGTCCGATCGAGCCGGACGCGCCCTATGTCCCCGGGGGCGCGGTGTGGTTCCACCGCGATCTGCCGAACGAGACACCGGTGCCCTTCGACGTCACCGTGGTGCATCGCGACGACCATCTGCTGGTGGTCGACAAACCACACTTCCTGTCCACGATTCCGCGCGGACAGCACATCCTCGAGACCGCACTCGTCCGGTTGCGGCGCGACCTGGACCTCCCGGATCTGGTGCCGGCGCACCGGCTGGACCGGACCACGGCCGGACTGATCCTGTTCGTGGTCGATCCGGCGCGGCGCGGGGCGTATCAGACCCTGTTCCACAAGCGCCGGGTGCACAAACAGTACGAGGCGATCGCGCCCTACGATCCCGAACTGGCTCTGCCCCGCACGGTGCGCAGCCGTATCGTCAAGGAGCGCACGATCCTTCGCGCCTTCGAGGTCGAGGGCGAACCCAACGCCGAAACGCTGATCGAGCTGATCGACCACCGCGACGGCCTCGGCCGCTACCGGCTGAGCCCGCACACCGGCCGCACCCATCAGCTGCGACTGCACATGAACGGGCTCGGGGTGCCGATCCTCGGCGACGACTTCTATCCCCACCTCACCGATCGCCCCGTGGACGATTTCACCCGGCCGCTGCAACTGCTGGCCGCGCGACTCGCCTTCACCGACCCGATCAGCGGGGCCGAGCGGGTATTCGAGACCACGCGCACCCTGCGGGCATGGACCGATTACGCGGGCTGGAGCGGCGAACCGACCGGATAGCGCGAATGGTCGTTCGCCCGCGAGCCGCGACACCGGCGTCCGACGCGTCGATCGTGACCCGCCGAACACGGCGCGCCCGCGCGGATGAACGTAGACTGGCGGCGATGTCTCGAAACGATAACGGGGTTGTGCAGTCCTCGGCCCCGGTCGACGCGGGGCGCCGGTTACACGCTTACCTCGACGTCGCCGTCGTGGTGGCGGTGCTCGCCGGTACGAATCTCATCGCGCATTTCACCTCGCAATGGGCGAATATCGCGACCGTTCCGGCGGCCGCGGTGATTCTCGTGCTGTTGATGCGGCGACGCGGGCTCGGCTGGGCGGAATTGGGGCTTTCGCCGCGGCAGTGGCGACGCGGAACGCTCTATGCGCTCGGCGCGGTCGCGATTGTCGTGGGCGCGGTGGTGATCGGCGCACTGCTACCGATTACGCGGCCGTTCTTTCTCGCCAATCGATATGCGACCCTGTCCGGGGCATTGATCGCCTCCATGATCGTCATTCCGCTGCAGACCGTGATTCCGGAGGAACTCGCCTTCCGCGGCGTCCTGCACGGCGCACTGGATCGAGCGACCGGCGCACGCGGTGTATTCATCGTCGGGTCACTGCTTTTCGGCTGCTGGCATATCGCCTCGTCACTCGGCTTGACCAGCGGAAACCGCGGTTTGAGCACACTGCTCGGCGGTGGTGTCGGCGGGCAGATCGCCGGAATCGCACTGGCCGTCCTGGCCACCGCGGCCGCCGGTGTGATTTTCACCTGGTTGCGCCGGCGCAGCGGAAGCCTGCTCGCGCCGATCGCACTGCACTGGTCGCTCAACGGGGCGGGCGCGCTCGCGGCGGCCATTGTCTGGCATACCGCGGTGCACTGAAATTCCGCTGTCGCAGCGTAATTCGCCAATCGCCGGGCCGAACAGCCCATTTGCATATTCGCCCGAACTGATGTTCGGTGAAAGCGTTGACCGCGCCGATGGTCGGCGATTACTCTCTCACTTCGATCACACATATGTTCGAGTACTCGGGTAATCGACCTCGGTAGCGCGGTTGCTGCCGGGAAAGGCACGCCATGCTCGACGAGCAGTCGACCACCACGACCGCCGTCCCTCCGGCGGACTCCGCGCATCCTCCGACCCACGACGCCGCACTGCCCCCGGCCACGCCGAAGGACGCCCGGCGGCGGGGCGCCACCGAGCACTCCCCGCAGGCGGAGCTCAACGCGCTGGCCCGGCGGGTGGCGACCGCACGGGGCAAGCTGCCCCTGCAGGCTGACCCGGCGCTGTTCGCCGAACTGTCCGATCGCGAGATCGCCGCCGAACGCGATCTCGCCGAATGGATTCGCACCCAGCGCCGCCGGCAACGCAAGCGCGCGGTGACGGCCCAGCTGTCGGCCGAGAAGCGCGATCGCCGTGTCGCCCTGGCTCTGCGCCGGGCCGACGACGCGGACGCCCGCTGGCACCGGCGGGCCCGCGCGGCGCGCATGCGGGTGTCGAATCCCGATGCGCGCCTGGCACAACTGTTCCGCCGCGCCGAATGGTCGTCGCGCGCACTGATCGGCGTCGTCGTCCTCGGCATGGTGTGGGCGGGAGTGAACGTCCAGCACAATCTCGTGCCCAGCGGCGACATGTCGGATCCGCTGTACTGGCTCAGTTACGGCTTCGAGGCGATGATCTCCATCCCGATCATCACCATCATGGTGGTCGCCACCACCGCCGCCCGGTGGGGCCGCGATATCGATCGCGGCAAGGTCGTATTCCTGGAAACCGCGCTGCTCGGCGTCACCATCGCCCTCAACGCCGGCCCACATCTGGTCGCGGGCGCACCGGCACGCGCCGCCGAGGCCGCCGTCGCCCCCGTCATGGTGGGCGTCGTGATCTGGTTGCACGCCTGGGTTTCCGCGCGCTACGCCCAGCTCATCGACGACATCCCGATGGAGGACATCGACTCCGACCTACCGCCGACCGGGTACCGCCCGAGCTACCGGCCCGACGACCTTCCCGAATGGGCGGAGGCGCGTCCGCTGCCCGAATCCGCCGGAACCGCGGAATTCCCCAGTTATCCACAGCTCCCGTCGACGGCTGTGCCGCAACCTGTTTCGGTGGCGGGATGGGATGCCTCGCTGCTGCTCGCGGACGCGGTGGAAAGTCGCCGGCCCACGGTGCACGCGGCCCGGACAGCGTCCGAACCGGTGTCCGCACCGCCGCAGTCCGCCGCGCGCACCGCACCGGCCGTTCCGGTGCTGTTCGAACCACCGGTTCCGGCATCCGGCGAAGTGGGCGCGCCGACTCCCGCGGATTCGCCGACCGTCGACTCTCCCGCGACCGACTCCGCTGCGATGGCGTCGTCCCGGGATTCGGCCGCACCGTCCCCTGCACCCGCCATCGCGACCGCGGAAGACGCCGCAGACGAGGTGGTCACCGACGCGACAGCGACCGACGCCCCTACCGCCGCGACAGCGACCAATGAATCCGCCGACGCGACAATCACAGACGGCTCCGCCGACGGGGCAACCGGCAAGGCCGACGAGCCGTCGGTAAATGCCGGGGCGCCAACGGAAGTCACGGAGGCGGAGGAGCCCGTGCGCACCGATGAGCGGTCGGGATCGCACGGTGCCGGGCTCCGGATCGTCTCCGACGAACCGCGCAGGACGCGCACGCGGCGAGCGGTGGACGACGCCGTGCAGTTGGTCCTGGGCGAGCCGGTCGCCGAAGCGCCGCGACCCGTTGCGGCCGCCGCCGAACTCGACCGCACGACGCCGACGGACGAACCCGCCGACCTCACCCCCATCGAAGACACGGACGAGGCCGAATTCGCCGATATCGAATCCGTCGCTGTGGATTCCGTCGCTGTCGATGCCTTAGCTGTCGGTTCGGCGGAGGACGAGACCGGCGAGGTAGCCATCCGGTCGGTGGCACACGAAATCCGCCGCCGCGGCCTGTCCAAGCTGTCGGTCGACCAGCTCGCCGAAATCCTCACCCTCACCGACGAATCGTGGACCCCCGCCGCGATCGGCGCCGCCATCGGCCTGCCGGGCTCCCGGATACTGGGAATACTGGAGGCGGCGCGCCGCATCAGCATGCCCGTGGCGGTCGGCGGCTGAGCGCCGATTCGCAACGCCGCTACCAGGCGGTTCAGGCGCCTCGAAGGGCCCGATAAGGAACCTCACAGGCTCGGTCGTAATCATGGAGTGCGACGACCGACTCGAGGAAGCAGATGATCGAGACCTTTCCGCGAGCGCATTCGTCGGCGACCTTGCTGCGCGACGGACGGTGCTCCTGCCCACGGATCACGGCACGATGAGTACGGCGATTGCGACCTCGGTCCGCGGTACGCCCACCTCCGCCACGACCGGATCCGGAGAGGCCGCACAACCCCAGCCGTCGCGGCCCTATCTGCATCAGGTGAATCTGTTCCGGATCCTGACCTTCGCCAGTGTGATCGCCGTACACGTGATCGACAGATCCAGTGATCCGAACAACGTGTCCGCGAACGGGGCCATGGTGCTGCTGCACTTTCCCCGCGAGGCCTTCTTCACGCTGACGGGATTCGTGCTGATCTACCAGTACGCCGACCGGTCCTTCGACGCGCCGCATTTCTGGCGCCGCCGCTTCGCCCTCGTCGGCATCCCCTACGTCCTCTGGTCGGTGTTCTACTGGGGCTATTCGGTGGTCGCCGGTATTCATCAGGAGTCCGCGGCGGGAGCGGTACGCCGGTTGGCGATCGAACTCGTGACCGGAGAGGCCTGGTATCAGCTGTACTTCCTGCTGGTCTCGATGCAGATCTATCTGCTCTTTCCGCTGTTGCTCCGGTTCGTCCGCTGGTCGGCCGGCCACCACCGGTGGGTACTCGGGACGAGCGCGCTCGTCCAAGCGGGCATGCTGGGGGCGCTCACGCATCCGCCGACGCTCACCGGTATGCCGGAGGAGCTGTGGGACCACCTCTACGTGACGGTACTGCCGTACCAGTTCTACATCCTGTTCGGCGCGGTCGCCGCCTGGCATATCGGCACCGTCGACCGGGCCGTGCGTCGCTTCGGCCCGCTGCTGATCCTCGGCACTGTCCTCGTGGCGGCGGGCGCCGAGTGGTGCTATCAGCACGCCGTCGCCGGCGGCACCACACCGTGGCAGGCCGACAACGTCTTCAACCCGTACATGGCCGCCTATTTCGTCGCGCTGATCGTCGGCCTCTACACCGTGAGTACGTGGTGGTCCTGGCTGCGTCCGAAGTACCGCGTCGTCGGCCGCATCTCACGCTACGGCGCCGATCGCTCGTTCGCTGTCTTCCTGATGCATCCGATCGTGCTGGAACTGCTGATCCCTCTCTACCCGCGGCTGCACGACGCGGTCGGCGCCGCGGGCGCGACGGCGCTGTTGTTCGTGGCGGTCCTGGCGGTGACCCTCGCGATCGTCGGCGTGGTGCGCCACGCGCCCGGCAGTATCTACCTCACCGGCCGGCCCCGGATCGAGGGAACAACCCCGCTCGGACGCCGAGTGCGGTCGCTCGGCCCGGCAGCGCCGCGGCGCGCGGCGGCCTACGAGACCGGTCACTCCGTCCCGGAGTCGTATGGACGGCCGTCGTCCGCCGAGGCACCGGCGGCATAGGTCGTGTCTTCTGCCGCGTCCGATGCGTGGTCGACGGGAACAGCGGCACTGGTATGGCGGTACGCCTCGGCAAGGCCGGCGAGTTCGGCCGCGGTGAGTACCTCCTCGATCCGATCGAAGCCGCGCGGCGCTCGTTGCGCCACCGCGTGCAGCACCCGGTCCATCGGCATATCGCGGTTCGCCAGCACGATGGCGTTGACCGCCTTCCGCCGGACCTGCTCGTAGCGCGCCAGTCCGGCGATCGGATCGGCGGCCGCCGCGAGTTCGGACGCCAGCACACCGGCATCGAGAATCGCTTGCGAGCCGCCGTTGGAGCCGACCGGATACATCGGATGTGCGGCATCGCCCACTATCGTGACGCGTCCGCTCCCCCAGTGCGGCAACGGGTCTCGGTCGACCATCGGATACTCGAGCACTTCCGCGCCGGCGCGCAGCAACGCGGAAATGTCGACACCGGCCAGGCGCCAACCGTCGTAGTGCGGGAGCACATCCGCCAGCCGACCGGCGCGATTCCAGTCCGGGCTCTGCTCCGCCGTATCGTGCACGCGCACTTCGGCAACCCAGTTCACCAGCGAACTCCCCCGACGATGCGCGGCGCCGGAAATCGGGTACATGACGAATTTCGCGGCGTGGTTGGAACCCGCGACCACCATCGTCCGGCCATCCAGGAAGGGCCGAATCTCACCGACGCCCCGCCACATTCGAATGCCGTTCCACAGCGGACGTCCCTCGGCCGGATGCAATTGCGCTCGGACGGCCGAATGCAGACCGTCGGCGCCGATCAATACATCCGCAGTCTCCTCGACGAAGCGGCCTGCGGACCGGTCGTGGAAGCGGCAGCGCACCCTATCGGCGTCCTCGGTGAACGAGTGCAGCGCCAGCCCTTCACGCACGGCGTCCGCACCCAGCCGGGCACGCACCAGCTCCACGAGCAACTCCTGCAATTCGCCGCGATGGACCGCGTACTGCGGCCAGCGCTGACCGGCGGCCAATCCGCGTGCCTCACTCCATATTCGATTCCCGAACCGATCCAGGTGCAGCGTGCGCGACGTCGCGATCGCGCAATCGGCCAGGGCCGCACCGATTCCCAGCTCGGTCAGTTCCCGCACCGCATGGGGCAACAGGTTGATCCCGACACCGAGGGGACGCAGTTCGGTGACCGCGTCGAACACCACCGCGTCGATGCCCACCCGGTGCAGACAGGCCGCAGCGGTCAGTCCGGCGATCCCTGCGCCCGCGATCACAACCCGCATCACCGCTCTCCCGCCGGCAGTCGCAGTGAATCGAAATTCCGTACACCCCACACCTTCTCGTTCCTCCCGCCGATGCCCCGAGGACGCGAGTAATCTACCGATTCTCCGGTGTGGGCAGCCCAGTCATTCACCGTGGGTGGGTGTGTTCCGATCGACGGCCACCCGCGGCCGGCCGGTTATCGGTGCGGTGGCAGCAGACGCCCGGTGAAGCCGGCCGCCACCAGCCGGTCGTACGCGGCGCGAACCGCGTCCGGAACATCCTGTTCGATCGCCCATCCCTCGGCCGCATACCGCCACACCCGTTGCGTATCCCCCACCAGCATCGTGACGACCCGCTCCGCATCGCCGATCCGCGCCACATAGTCGTCCAGCGACTCCGGCAGCGATCCGCACACCACCTCGACCTCCGGCCAGCGCTTCCGGCAGGTCGCATAACTGCGCCGCTGTTGATACGGCCGGCAGATCAGCAGAACCGACCGCACGACGCGACCTGAGTCGCGCAGCAACGCACGCGAAAGGTCGATGTTCTCAGCGGTATTCGTGGCGCGCGGCTCGACCAGGACAGCGTCGTCCGGAATCCCCTGCGCGACAGCGTGTTCCCGATAGTGAACCGCTTCCCCGTCCGGAAACTCGGCCACCGTCGTGGGCGCGTTGGCGCCACTGAACACGACCGTCGAAAAGATCCCCCGCCGAAACAACTCGACCGCATACACCGCCACCCCGATGTCGTGACTCCCCAGCCCGATCCCCACATCCACCGGCCGCACCTCATGCCCCATGAGGTTGTACTCCCACAGGGTGCGGACATCTGGTCGAATACGCTCGGGAATCCGCATCCGACGATCATACGAACGCAGCGGACACTCGCCGGCCGGTGTGGTCGTGGCAGACCCGTCGCGTGCGAACGAGCTGCCGATCCGGCGAAACCGCAAGCGGAGAGCTCGGCCTCGGATGCACGAAGGCCCGCTTCCCGAACGGGAAGCGGGCCTTCGTATTTCGACTACACAGCCGAGGCCGGAGAAGAAGGAGCCTTCCTACTTCGCCTTTTCGAGGACCTCCACCAGCCGCCACCGCTTGGTGGCCGACAGCGGACGGGTCTCCATCAGCTGCACGCGGTCGCCGACACCGGCGATCTCGTTCTCGTCGTGCGCCTTCACCTTCGAGGTGGTGCGGATGATCTTGCCGTAGAGCGGGTGCCGGTTACGGTCTTCCAGCTCGACAACGATCGTCTTGTTCATCTTGTCGGAGACGACGTAACCGACACGCACTTTGCGCGAGCCACGTTCGGTCTCCTTGGCCGGCGTCTTGGCCGGGCCCTTTACGTCGCTCATGCGGCGTCTCCCTTGCCTTCAGGACCGGAGGCCAAGCCGAGCTCGCGCTCACGCATGACCGTGTAGATGCGCGCGATCTCGTGACGAACCACACGCAGGCGCCGGTTGTTCTGCAACTGGCCGGTCGCCATCTGGAAGCGCAGGTTGAACAGCTCTTCCTTCGATTCACGCAGGCGGGCGACGAGCTCGTCCTCGTTGAGCTCGCGCAGGTCTGCGGCCGGAGTTCCGGTAGCCATCAGAACTGCTCCTCCCTGGTCACGATCCTGCACTTCATCGGGAGCTTGTGCATCGCGCGGCGCAGCGCCTCACGAGCGGTCTCCTCGTTCGGGTAAGACATCTCGAACATCACGCGACCCGGCTTGACGTTCGCGACCCACCACTCCGGCGAACCCTTACCGGAACCCATGCGGGTTTCGGCCGGCTTCTTGGTCAGCGGGCGATCCGGGTAGATGTTGATCCAGATCTTGCCGCCACGACGGATGTGGCGGGTCATCGCGATACGCGCCGACTCGATCTGCCGGTTGGTGACGTACGCCGGCTCCAGAGCCTGGATGCCGAAGTCACCGAACGCCACCGAGGTGCCGCCCTTGGCCATACCGGTACGACGGGGGTGATGCTGCTTGCGGTGCTTGACCTTGCGGGGCATCAACATGGGTCAGCCCTCCTGATTCTCTGCCGGAGCCTCCGCCACCGCGGTGGCGGCCCGTCCGGCCTCAGTGCTGGTCGCGGTGGTACCGGCCGAACCGGACCGCCGCGGACGGCTCGGCCGCTCCCGACGCTCGCGACGCTCGGGCTGCGCGGCGGCGGCGGTGACCTCACGCTTACCGCCGACGATGTCGCCCTTGTAGATCCACACCTTCACGCCGATGCGGCCGAAGGTGGTGCGAGCCTCGTACAGGCCGTAATCGATGTCGGCGCGCAGCGTGTGCAGCGGCACCCGACCCTCGCGGTAGAACTCCGAGCGCGACATTTCGGCGCCGCCGAGGCGGCCCGAGCACTGCACTCGAATGCCCTTGACGTTCGGCGAACGCATGGCCGACTGGATGGCCTTGCGCATCGCGCGACGGAACGCCACACGGTTGGACAGCTGCTCGGCCACACCCTGGGCAACCAGCTGCGCATCCGACTCGGGGTTCTTGACCTCGAGGATGTTCAGCTGAACCTGCTTGCCGGTGAGCTTCTCCAGCTCGGCGCGGATGCGGTCGGCCTCGGCGCCGCGACGGCCGATCACGATGCCCGGACGCGCGGTGTGGATGTCCACCCGGACGCGGTCACGAGTGCGCTCGATCTCGACCTTCGAGATGCCGGCCCGCTCCATACCCGTGCTCAGCAGCTTGCGGATGGCTACGTCTTCCTTGACGTATTCCTTGTACTGCTTGTCGGCGTACCAGCGGGACTTCCAATCGGTGGTGATACCGAGGCGGAAGCCGTGGGGATTGATTTTCTGTCCCATTTACTTAGCCCCTCCCTTCCGGCGGCTACGAGCCGGGGCGGCGCTGGCGACGCTCTCGACCTCGATCGTGATGTGGCTGGTGCGCTTGCGGATCCGGAACGCGCGGCCCTGGGCGCGCGGCTGGAAACGCTTCATGGTCGCGCCCTCGTCGACATACGCCGTCGAGATGACCAGAGTGTCGGGATTCAGGCCGAAGTTGTTCTCGGCGTTCGCCGCGGCGCTGGCCACGACCTTGGCGACGGGTTCGCTGGCGGCCTGCGGCGCGAAGCGCAGGATGTTCAGCGCATCCTCGACCCGCTTGCCGCGGACCAGGTCCACGACGCGGCGAGCCTTCATCGGAGTGACGCGAACGTGCTTCGCGGTCGCGCGCGCGGTCGGGTTCTGAAGCGTGGTGTCTTGTTCGCTCATCGCCGCTTGCTCTTCCGATCTTCCTTGACGTGGCTCCGGAACGTCCTGGTCGGCGCGAACTCACCGAGCTTGTGCCCGACCATGTTCTCCGAGACGAACACCGGCACGTGCTTGCGGCCGTCGTGGACCGAGAACGTGTGGCCGATGAAATCGGGGATGATGGTCGAACGACGCGACCAGGTCTTGATGACCTGCTTGGTGCCCTTCTCGTTCTGGACGTCCACCTTCTTGAGGAGGTGTTCGTCGACGAACGGGCCCTTCTTGAGGCTGCGTGGCATCTTTAACCTCCTCCTTAACGCTTCTTGCCGCGGCGGCGGACGATGAGCTTGTCGCTCGGACGGTTGGGCTTACGAGTACGGCCTTCGGGCTTACCCCAGGGCGAGACCGGGTGGCGACCACCGGAGGTCTTGCCCTCACCACCACCGTGCGGGTGGTCGACGGGGTTCATGACGACACCACGGACCGTGGGGCGGCGACCCTTCCAGCGCATACGGCCGGCCTTACCCCAGTTGATGTTCGACTGCTCGGCGTTGCCGACCTCGCCGACGGTGGCGCGGCAGCGCACGTCGACGCGGCGGATTTCACCGGAGGGCATACGCAGGACGGCGTAGGCGCCTTCCTTACCCAGCAGCTGGATGCTCATACCGGCGGCACGAGCCAGTTTGGCGCCACCGCCCGGACGCAGCTCCACCGCGTGGATGGTGGTACCGGTCGGGATCGAGCGCAGCGGCAGGTTGTTGCCGGGCTTGATGTCGGCGCCGGTGCCGGACTCGATCCGCGTGCCCTGGGCGATGCCCTTCGGCGCGATGATGTAGCGCTTCTCGCCGTCGGCGTAGTGCAGCAGGGCGATGTTGGCGGTGCGGTTCGGGTCGTACTCGATGTGAGCGACCTTGGCCGGGATGCCGTCCTTGTCCAACCGACGGAAGTCGATCAGACGGTAGGCCCGCTTGTGACCGCCACCGCGATGACGGGTGGTGATCCGGCCGTGCGCGTTACGACCACCGGACTTGGTGAGCGGGCGCAGCAGCGACTTCTCGGGAGTGGACCGGGTGATCTCGGCGAAGTCCGAAACGGACGACCCGCGCCTACCCGGCGTAGTCGGCTTGTACTTACGGATTGCCATGAGTTCTTCTCTGCTTTCTGAAGATCCGACCGCTTACGCGACCGGGCCTCCGAAGATCTCGATGGGCTTGCTGTCGGCCGAGATGGTCACGAGCGCGCGCTTGGTGCTCTTGCGCTGGCCGTAACCGAAGCGGGTCCGCTTGCGCTTGCCCTGACGGTTGGCAGTGTTGACGCTGGTGACCGTGACGCCGAAAACCTTCTCGACGGCGATCTTGATCTGCGTCTTGTTCGAGTCCGGGTGCACCAGGAAGGTGTAGGTGCCCTCTTCGATCAGCCCGTAGGACTTCTCGGAGATCACCGGCGCGAGCAGAATGTCGCGGGGGTCGGCGATGGTGGTCACTTGCTTTCCTCCTGTGCAGACTCGGCCGGGCCGTGCACGAACGCGTTGAGCGCCTCGACGCTGAACACGACGTCGTCGCTGAGCAGCACGTCGTAGGTGTTCAGCTGGTCCGGCGCGATCGGGTGCACACCCTGCAGGTTCGCCACGCTCTTCCACGCGGTGACGTCTTCGCGGCCCACCACGACCAGAACCTTCTTGCGGTCCGACAGCTCGGCCAGGAAGTTCTTGGCGGCCTTGGTGGACGGCGTCTGGCCGGCGACCAGTTCGCTGATCACGTGGATGCGTTCGTTGCGGGCCCGGTCCGACAGGGCGCCACGCAGGGCGGCGGCCTTCATCTTCTTGGGCAGGCGCTGCGAGTAGTCGCGCGGCTGCGGGCCGTGCACGGTGCCACCGCCGGTGAACTGGGGCGCACGGGTCGAACCCTGGCGGGCGCGACCGGTGCCCTTCTGGCGGTACGGCTTCTTACCACCGCCGCGGACGTCGCCGCGGGTCTTGGTGGCGTGCGTGCCCTGGCGAGCCGCGGCCTGCTGGGCCACGACGACCTGGTGCATCAGCGCGATGTTGGCGGTCGCGTCGAAGATCTCCGCGGGGAGTTCGACGGTGCCGTTGGTCTTGCCGCCCGGCTCTTTCACGGGAAGCGTCAGGTTGGTCTTAGTGTCGGTGCTCATGCCCGGGCACCACCCTTCGCAGCACTCTTGACGATCACGATGCCGCCCTTGCGGCCCGGGATCGCGCCCTTGATCAGCAGCAGGCCGTTCTCGGCGTCCACCTTGTGGACCGAGAGGTTCTGCGTGGTCACGCGGTCGTTACCCATCCGGCCGGCCATCCGCATGCCCTTGAACACGCGACCCGGGGTGGAGCAACCACCGATGGAGCCCGGCCGGCGGTGCACGGCCTGCGCACCGTGGGCGGCACCCTGGCCCTTGAAGCCGTGACGCTTCATGACACCGGCGTAGCCCTTGCCCTTGCTGGTGCCGGTCACGTCGACGTAGGTGCCCTCTTCGAAGACATCGGCCGACAGTTCCTGGCCCACCTCGAACGAGCCGGCGTCGGCGACGCGGATCTCGGCGACGTGGCGGCGCGGGGTGACACCGGCCTTGGCGAACTGCCCGGCGACGGGCTTGATCACCTTGCGCGGGTCGATCGCGCCGAAAGCGATCTGAACGGCGGAGTAGCCGTCGCGCTCCTCGGTGCGGATCTGGGTCACGACGTTCGGTCCGGCCTTGACGACGGTGACCGGAACGACGCGGTTCTTCTCGTCGAACACCTGGGTCATACCGAGCTTGGTGCCCAGGATGCCCGCGGCGGGCCTGTTCTTGTTGTCAGTCATATCTGCAATCCCCGTCACTGAATGTTGACGTCGACGCTGGCCGGCAGATCGATGCGCATGAGCGCGTCGACCGTCTTCGGCGTCGGGTCGAGGATGTCGATCAGCCGCTTGTGCGTGCGCATCTCGAAGTGCTCGCGCGAGTCCTTGTACTTGTGCGGCGAGCGGATGACGCAATACACGTTCTTCTCGGTCGGCAACGGCACCGGCCCGACGACGCGGGCACCGGTGCGGGTCACCGTCTCGACGATCTTGCGTGCAGACGCATCGATCGCCTCATGGTCGTAGGCCTTGAGCCTGATGCGGATCTTCTGTCCCGCCACGCTGAGTGTCCTTTTCTCCGCTTACGTTGTGACCCAGGAGCTTTCGCTCCCGAACCACCCTCATTTGCACAGCCCGAACACACGAAGACGCATCAGCCACCATCACGACCGGGGCGCACCCGATCCATCGCCGCTGTTCATCTGTCATGGTTCTTCCGGTCCACGCGGTCGGGCGTGTCGCCTCTCCGCTCATTCTTCGACCCCGGGCATACTTCACCTGGTGGGTCTCGGAACTTCGTCCCGGACGTACCCGCGCCGGACTCGACGCCGATACTCAGTGGGTCCTGCTCACCTACCGGCGATGGACGCACACCACCGCTGCAGGCAACCCGAACAGTATGCCCGAGGCCCCCCACCCACTCCAAATCGGGGGTCGTCCGCTCCGGCGGACATGCCGCGGTCCTGGTCGGACGGTACCGGACCGGGTCGCGGCACGTCGAACTTACTCCAGAGTAAGATGCTGGCCATGAGCACAGAGACCGCCACGTATCGCGGCTGGAAGAAGCTGCCCGACAACCGGCTCGGACATGCCCTGTTCTCGGTCGGCATGATCGCGCGCGTCCCCTACTTCGGCACCGTCGTCCCGAACGTCGTGCGGCTGGAGCCGGGATTGTGCGAGGTCACCGCGCCGAAATGGTTCGGGATCCACAATCATCTGGGCACCTTCCACGCGATCGCGGCCTGCAATCTGGCCGAGGTCGCGATGGGCATGCTGAGCGAGGCGACGGTGCCGACCACCCACCGCTGGATCCCCAAGGCGATGAACGTGCAGTACCTGGCCAAGGCCGAATCGGGTCTGCGCGCGGTCGCGAAACTCGACCGGATCCCGGACTTCGACGGCCTCACCGAGGGAACGGAAGTGGTTGTCCCCGTGTCGATCTATGACAAACGCGGCGTCGAGGTCGTACACGCCGACATCACCACCTGGGTGACACCGAAGTAGCCGATTCGGCCCGGCTCGCCGGGCGTCGCGACTCGGCAGGGCACGCGACTCAGCAGGGCGGGGGCGGCGGCGCGTCCGCGACCGCGGCCAGGATGTCGGCGATCACGCGCGGGGCCGACAGCAATTCGTCGTGGCCGACCGCGAGGTTCGGGCAGCCGTCCTGCACCCAGGAATTGCGGTCCCCCGGCCGCGGTGCGGCCAGCAGCGCGGTCTCCGGAGGTGTGATCACCTCGTCGGTGCGGCTCGCGATCGCGGTGTAGCGGATGCCGGGCGGGGTCTCGCCGCCGGCGTTCAGCGCGGCCAGCGTCGGGGCGCCCGGAACCTGTTCGGCCCCCGCGGGACCGAAGACCTGCGCCGCGGTCTGCTGCCCGTCCATCCCCAGGGCCCCGTAGAACGGGAACATGCTGGGCAGGCCCTCGAAGGTGGATCCCCGGTACGGCGTCCCGACGGTGACCACACTCGCCACCACGTCGGGGCGCCGCCGCACCAGCTCGCGGATCTCGGTGCCGCCGGTGGAATGGCCGACCATGATCACCTTCGCCGCGCCGGTGGCGTTACGGACCGTCGAGACGAAGGTGCTCAGCTCCGTCGTCTGGGACCCGATATCCGCGACGCCGTAGATCACATTTCCCTGCAGGGCCGCCGCCACCGGGCCCAGACCGGGCCACCCCCGATCGGCGGCGCCGCTCGTGCCCGGCGCCGGGAACGGAACCCGGCCGATATCGGCCGCGAATACGCAATATCCCGCGCGGCGCAGCGCGGGCGCCAATGCTCCGAAACTGCGCTGCGCGTCGGTGGCGGCGCCGTGCGCCAGCACCACCGGATAGGGTTTGTCCGGCGCCGGCCGGCAGGTGAAATCGTTCGCGCCGGGCAATGGCGGAACCTCCACCGGATATGCGCCGGCCACAGGCGCCTGGCCCGTAATTATGGCGACCAAGGCGCAAAAGAACACGGCTCTCGCCGAGAACCGCACCCTACTCATGGCAGCCCATGGTAGGGGAAGTGCACGATATTTCCCGGCACCCGGACCGCCACCTGTTATCACGAATGATCAGCGATGATGTGGCATTTTCATATCGCCCCCTCCGGCTCGAGATATCGATCACAATCCCAGGCCTCCGGCGAGAACCGGCCACGACTGCTCGAGGTCGTCCTGCCAATAACCCCAGGTGTGGGTGCCCGTGGGCCGGAAATTGTAGGTGGCCGGAATGCCGAGCGAATCCAATCGCGTCTGCATGTTGTGCGCGCAGAGGTTGGTGGCCGCCTCGATGATGCCGCCGATCACGATCTGGTTCGAGAAACCCCATGCTCCCGGCAGTGAGTACTTGCCGCCGTAGGTGTCGTACGGACCCGGCAGGCCGGTGCCGTTGGCGATATAGATCGCCTTGCCGCGCAATCCTTCCGCGTGCACGTAGGGATCGTTGCGCACCCATTCCGGATCACCCGTCGGGCCCCACATGTTGTCGGTATTCGACCATCCCCAGGTATTCACCGTGAGGCGCACGAATTCCTGTCCCATCGGATCGCTGGTTTGCGCACAGCCACTGTAGGACCCGACGGCGGAATACAGTCCGGGAGTGAGGGCGGCCAGCGCCAATGTGGTGGTCGCGGACATCGAATATCCGGCTATGCCGTTGCGACCGTTGGCATTCAGGAATTTATCGAGCAGGGGCGGCAGTTCCTCGGTCAGGAATGTTCGCCATTTGTTGCGCCCGAGAAAGGGATCGTCGTGTTTCCAGTCGGTGTAATAACTGAACTGGCCGCCGATCGGCGTCACGACGTTGACGTCCTTGTCCGCCAGGAAATTCAACGCATCGGTGCGGCTCGCCCAGGTGGCGCCGTCGATGCCGCCGCCCGCGCCCAGCAGCAGATACAGCACCGGCCGCGGCGTGGTCTGATCGGCGGCGCGCTGGACCTGTACCTCGATGTCCTTGGCCATCGACGCCGAATGGACCGTGACGGTCTGATGCCGCGCGTCGTCGGTGCGCACTCCGGCGATCGCCGACTCCCCTCCCCCCGATCCGGACGGCACCGGATCGGCGAAACCGGTGGCGGGGTACATCATCAGCGCACTCGCCGCGAGCACGGCGGCGGTGACCGGACCGATTCGCGGCCGGAATCTGCGCCGCGGAATTCGCCCCTCGTATCGATATCTTCGCATCTCGTTCTCCCTGGCCACCAGCAGTTCGCGAGCACCCCCCGACGGCGCCCGTGGTCTCAGGTTATGAACTGTCCCAACGCATTTCACGACGCGAATTGCTACGCCACGAGTTTTCGGGGCGTAACGTCCACGGCCTGCGCGGCGATGCGGGGCCGGGCTGGGAGAATGCAGCCATGAGTGCGCAGGATGTCCGTCGAGCCGATCTGTGCGTGGTCGGGCTCGGGCCGACCGGCCGTGCCGTCGCACACCGCGCGATGCGGGCGGGGCTCGACGTCGTGGCGGTGGATCCGCGGCCCGAGCGGCTGTGGCCGCCGACCTTCTCCTGCTGGGTCGACGAACTTCCCGCATGGCTGCCGCACAGCGCGATCGCCCAGCGCATCGAGGCGCCCACCGTCTGGACGCAGACGCCACATCGAATCGACAGGCCGTACTGCGTACTCTCCAAGCCCGGGCTACGCGACGCGCTTCCTCTGGACGATGCCACCGTCCTGGCTGGGCGCGCTACCTCCGTCGACGCTCATCGCGTGGAATTGCAGGACGGCGGCACCGTCACCGCCGCCGCGGTGGTCGATACCCGCGGACTGGCTTCGCCGGGGTCGCGGCGCACCGCCAGCGCGCACGGCATCTTCGTCGATGCCGACCGGGCGGCGCCGATGATCGCCGATGGTGAAGGGCTGCTGCTGGATTGGCGCGAGGAGAACGGCGCCGGCCCGGACGAGCCGCCCTCGTTCCTGTACGCGGTCCCGCTCGGCGACGGCACGGTGATCTTCGAGGAGACCAGTCTCGGCCTGCGCGGCGGCATGCCGCAGCACGAACTGCGCCGGCGCACCCTGCATCGGCTCGCCGCGCACGGCGTCCGGCTGCGCGGTGACGAACCGTCCGAGGCCGCGCACTATCCGCTGGATCAGCCGCCCCCGCCGATGCGCCGGTCGCTGCGCGGCGACGATCCGGTGCCGTTCGGCTCCCGCGGCGGCATGATGCATCCGTGCACCGGCTACAGCGTCGCCGATTCGTTCGCGTTGGTCGACACGCTGGTCGACGCGGTGCGCACGGGCGCCGATCCGGTCGCGGCGCTGTGGCCGTGGCAGGCGCGGCTGGTGTATTGGATGCGGATGCGCGGCCTCTACGGCTTGGGGCGGCTGACGACCGCGCAATCGATCTCGATGTTCGAGGCCTTCTTCACCGCCTCCCCGCGCCAGCAGCGGGCGCTGCTGTCGGCGCACGACGACTACGCGGCCCTCGGGGCGGTGCTGTTCCTGACGGTGTCGCGAACCTGGCCGTTCCGCTGGCGATTCGATCTGGTCGGCTGGGCGAATCGCAACCGCTGGGTGGGCTACGAGTATCCGGCGGCGACCTCGGATCCGGTGCTGGACGCAGCGCTCCCGGAGGACGGGAGCACCGGCGGCTAGCGGCCAGGGCGTCCTAGTGGGTGAACACCGCTTTGCGCTTGCCGAGCATCGCGGCGGCGCCCTCGGCGAAATCGGGTCCGCGCAGCAACTCCGCCTGCCCGGCCTTCTCGGCGGCGAGCGCCTCGTCCAACGACGCCAGGGCGGCCCGGTTGAGGGTGCGCTTGGTGAGTTCGAGGGCGCGGCGCGGGCCGTGGGCGAGTTTGGCGGCGACCGCCTCGACCTTCGCATCGAGCTCGTCGACGGGCAGGACCCCGGCCAGCAGGCCGCGTCGATAGGCCTCGGTGACGGGCAGCCGCTCCCCGAGCAGCGCCAGCTCCGCGGCCAGTGCCCGCCCGGATGCGGCGGCCACCAGCGCGGCGGCGCCACCGTCGGGCATCAGGCCGATGTTGATGAAGGCCTGCAGCAGATAGGCCTCTTCGCTCGCATAGGTGAAATCGGCGGAAAGTGCCAGCGCCACACCGATTCCCGCGGCGGCGCCGCGTACCCGCGCGATCACCGGCACCGGCGCGTCGATGATCGAACGGATCATCCGGTTCGCGCCGTCCATGGTCATCTCGGGGGTGATGCCCCGCTCCTTCTCGGCGGCCGCCGCGGCCAGGTCGGCGCCGGTGCAGAAATCACCGCCCGCCCCGGTCAGCACGACGACGCGAATCGACTGATCCTCGGCCACATTCCCCAGCGTGTCACCGAGGGCGATCATCGCGTCGTAGCTGAGGGCGTTCTTGCGACCGGGATTGTCGATGGTCACCCGCAAAACGCGATCGTCCCGCACGATGGTGAGGCCGGGGGTGTGGTCGTGATCGCTCATGGTTACTCCCAGGTGGGCCGTCGCCGCTGGCGACGAGACGAGAATGATGGTTAACTTTGCGAATTGTGGTTAACTTATGTTGACTTGTCCGGCGCTGTCAACCAATCGGCGCCGTCGACGAGCCGAAACGCAGAAGGAGAGGTGTATGGTCGCGGATCGCAGCGAGGCCGGGCTCGCATCCGCGCGACCGGGTACCACCACGACGACCCGGCGTCGGCCGAAGAATCGCAAGGCACAGATCGTGCGGGTCGCCGCCCGTGCCTTCAGTGAACGCGGCTATCACCCGGTCGGCGTGGACGAGATCGCCGCCGAGGTGGGCATCTCGGGACCGGCGCTGTACCGCCACTTCGCCAACAAGTACGCACTGCTGGTGGCCGCCGCCGAGGCCGGCGCCCAGCAACTGCTCGACGCCGCCAAGGCCGCCGACGCACCCGGACTCGATCCGAAATCGCGACTCACCGCGCTGATCCGCGCCCTGGCCGAGCACACCATCGATGTGCGCCGCGAGGGCGGGTTGTACCGCTGGGAGCGCCGCTACCTCGAGCGCGAGGACCGCGCGCGCATCCGGGTGATCTACGACGAGCTGCAGGATCTGATCGAATCCGCGGTCGCCGCGCTGCGGCCGGAGGCATCGCCCGCAGACGTGGAACTGATCGCGACGGGCATGCTGGGCGTGATCGGCAGCATCACCGCGCACCGCACGGCCCTGTCCAACGCGCGGCTGACCGATCTGATGCTCGATATGTGCTGGTCGCTCCTGCACACCGAGCTGCCGCCGCTGCCCGACCCCGCGGCCGGCGGGGCGCCGGTGCGCGGGCTGCCGCTGAGTTCCAAACGCGAACAGCTGCTCACCGAGGCGATCCGTATCTTCGGCCGCCAGGGCTATCACGAGGCCAGTATCGAGGAGATCGGCGCGGCGGTCGGCATCAACGCGTCCAGCGTGTACCGCTACTTCGCGAGTAAATCCGATCTGCTGGCCGCCGCGTTCCACCGCACCGGGGAACGCGTCGCGATCGCGAATTCCGAGGCACTGGCGGAGGCGACCAGCCGCTCCGACGCCGCGCTGCGCATCGCGGCGCGGTTCGCACGGCTGACCTTCTCGACGCCGGAGATCCTGCCGGTCTACTTCGCCGAATTCTCGAATCTGCCCGCGGCCGAACAGCAGAAGCTGCGTTCGGTGCAGCGGCAGAACGTGCTCGAATGGGCGCATCTGCTCGACGACGACCCGGCCGAGGCGCGCTGCCGCGTCCATGCGGCCATCGCGCAGGTCGTCGACGTCGGGCGGCGCGTGCGCTTCGAGAATCGGCCGGAACATGTCGCCCGGGTGTGCGCGTTGATGGAAGCGGTTCTGCTGGGCTGGAATTCAGCACCGGAGGCGGCGCAGGGCGAACAGCTCGAGGCGTAGCGGCGCCGGAACCGGCCGCGGCTAGAACCGGCTGTGGCGGATCCGGAAGATCGCCCGCGTCAACCGCAGATGGCGCGGGTGCCGGTCGAAACTCGACAGATCCACCGGCGCCCGGTAGCGCTTCTCCGCGATCGCCAGGGTGCGGCTGAATTCGCGCAATCCGGCCTCGCCGTGCGTATGCCCCTGCCCGTACTCGCCGACCCCGCCGAAGGGCAGGGCCGGGTTGGCGGCGTAGGCCATGGTCGAATTCACGGTCACCACACCGGTTCTGATGCGTTCGGCGAAGTCGGCGACACCCCGCACGTCGCGGGTGAACACCGAGACCGCCAGGCCTTGATCGGCGGCGTTGATGCGGTCGATCGCCTCGTCGATATTCGCCACCCGATTCACGATCAGCACCGGCCCGACCGCCTCCGCGGTGATCGCCTGGCTGTCCTCGGGCACATCGGTCAGCACGATCGGCTCGATATACGGTTCGCGGATCGATTCCAGGCCGCCCACCACGGCCCGGCCGCCGCGCGCGATCGCATCCTTGACCTGCCGGCGGACCACGTCGACCTGGGAATCCATGATCATCGGACCGTAGGAGGCCTTGCGATCGCCACCGGGACGCAGCGAACGCGCCTGGGCGACGACCCTTTCCAGGAACGGTTCGTAGACCGAGTCCGCGACGTAGGCCCGCTGGATACCGGCCGGGCTCTGCCCCGCGTTGGACATGGCGCCGAACACCGCCGCCTCGGCCGCGGTGTCGAGTTTGGCGTCGACGTGCACGATCATCGTGCCTTTGCCGGCCTTCTCGACCACGACGGGCGTCAGCGTGGGCGCGCACAGTTCGATCACCTCGCGCGCACCGGCCTCGGAGCCGGCGTAGGCGATCTTGTCGACCCGGGCGCGGCACAGTTCGGCGCTGGTCGCGCTGGTTCCGGTGATCGCCTGCAGGACAGGCTTGTTCGGCGCCAGCGCCGCCCAGCTGTCGGCCAGCCAGATACCGACACCGGGGGTGAGCTCACTGGGCTTGAACACCACCGCGTTGCCGGCGGCCATCGCGTACGCGATCGAGCCCATCGGGGTGAAGACCGGATTGTTCGGCGAGCCGAGCACTCCGACCACGCCCAGCGGCAGATAGCCCACCGAGGCCCGCTGATTGCGGGTGAGCCAGGTCGAGGCGAGTTTGCCTCGCCCCAAGAGTTTTTCGGCGTTGCGCGCGGCCCAGTTCAGATGTTCCACGGCGAGCATGATCTCGATCGCGGCGTCGACGCGCGGCTTACCCGATTCGGTGCAGATCAGTTCGGCCAGTTCGCCGGCGTTGCGGGCGATACTGCGCTTCCATTCCAGCAGCCAGCGCTTGCGCCCGGCGAATCCGATTGCCGCCCACCAGGTCTCGGCCGATCGAGCGGCGCGCACGACCTCGGTGACCGCTGCCGCGTCCATGATCGGATATTCGCCGATGAGCTCGCCGGTGCGTGGATCGTGGGACTTCAGCATCTCGGCCATTGGCCACCCTCTCGCCGGCGGAGACCTCGGCATTCGTTCGACGTGTGCACCAGCAGCGGGCGGGCGACGATGCCGCGGGCGGGTGCGGACGAATCGATACCGCTCCCCTGGTCGTCAGACTATGGTGCGTCCCGGGCGAGCGACAACAACCACGAACATCCTACGAACCGCCCGGTCCGCGTCCGGACCAGCGACAATGGTGATCGAGGCCGATTCGCCGACGGAAGTGTGAGCAACGCCACAGATTGAACCCGCCGACGCGTTTCGACGACGACCTGTTTCAGATCGCGGTAGAAAACTATCGCGGCGGAAAACGCCGGGGCTCGGTCGACGCCCCGAGCCCGCGGCACCGACGGCCGCGCAGCCGGACGAAGTAACATCGCGCCCGGTGGAAGGTATCCATCAACCGGGACAAAGATCAGCGTTCCGGACAATCCGGTCGCGGCCCGGCCGATAGTGGAGAATTGATGCCGAGTTTGGACAACGCAGAATCGCACACACCGCGTGAGGATTCGGGCGGCACCGACGCGGCAGCGTCTCGGGCAGACACCGACGCGGCAGCGTCTCGGGCAAACACCGACGCGGCAGCGTCTCGCGCAGACACCCACGCGGCAGCGTCTCGGGTGAGCACCGATATCACCACCGGTGCCGATACCGCCGTGACCGCATCGGGCACCGATCCGGCCGTCGTGGTCGACGATGTGCGCAAATCCTTCGGCGAGGTCCAGGCGCTGCAGGGCATCAGCTTCACCGCCGCGCGCGCCTCGGTGCTGGGCATCCTCGGACCCAACGGCGCCGGCAAGACCACCACCGTCAAGATCCTGTCCACCCTGTTGCGCCCCGATTCGGGCAGCGCCTCGGTGGCCGGGCACGATGTGGTCGCCGACGCGGCCGGGGTGCGCCGCTCGATCATGATGACCGGGCAGTACGCCGCACTGGACGAGAATCTCTCCGGCCGCGAGAACCTGGAACTGTTCGGGCGGTTGATGGGCCTGCCCAAGAAGGACGCGCGTCGCCGCGCCGACACGCTGCTCGAGGAATTCGACCTGGTCGGCGCCGGTAAGCGCGCGGTGCGGCACTACTCCGGCGGTATGCGCCGTCGCGTCGACATCGCCTGCGGATTGGTGGTGCGGCCGGAGGTGGTCTTCCTCGACGAGCCGACCACCGGCCTCGACCCGCGCAGCCGCCAAGGCGTGTGGGATCTGGTCAACGCGCTCAAGGAGCAGGGCATCACGGTGCTGCTGACCACGCAGTATCTGGAAGAGGCCGACGTTCTCAGCGACAACATCATCGTCATCGACAAGGGCACGGTGATCGCCGAGGGCACCGCCGACGAACTCAAGGAGAAGACCGGCGGCAGCTACTGCGAGGTGGTCCCGCTGGACCCGACGCAGTTGCGCAAGGCGGTGTCCGCGCTCGGCGAGCTGGTGCCCGAGGCGCTGCGGCACGAATTCGCCGGCGATCGGATCTCCATCCCCGCCCCGGACGGGGCGAGCACCCTCGCCGAGGCGGTGCGCCGTCTCGACGCCGCGGGCCTGGAACTGGCCGATATCGCGCTGCGGCGGCCCTCGCTCGACGACGTCTTCCTGTCCATCACCGGTCATTCCGGCGGAGTTCAGTGAGCGCGCCGGTGGCCGCCGAGGCCCGCCTCTTCGCACAGATGCCCGAGGCGCGGATCTCCAGTTTCGCCCAGTGGCGGGCGCTGACCGGGCGGATCGTGCGCACGATGGCGACCAAGGGAGAACTGGTCGTCGCGGTGATCACGCCGCTGGTGTTCACCCTCGGCTTCTATCTGCCGCTGCGTTATGTGATGCAGTTCCGCGGCATCGACTACGCGCAGTTCGTGATGCCGATCATCGTGCTGCAGACCATGTCGTTCACCATGATGTCGAATGCGCAGATCGCCGCCTTCGAATCGATGACCGGTCTGCACACCCGGATGCAGACCATGCCGATCGGGCCGATGGTCCCGCTGATCTCGCGTATCTGCGCGGGTCTGGTGCGCTCGGTGACCTCGCTGATCGCGGCGTTGATCTTCGGTTACATGATCGGTTTCCGGTTCACCGCCGGCCTCGGCCAGGCGGTGCTGTTCTGCGCGTTCTCACTGGCCGTCGGAACCGTGCTGGCCATCGGCGCGGACGCGCTGGGCAGTTTCACCAAGAGTCCGGAGGCGCTGAGTCAGGCACTGACCCTGCCGACGCTGATCCTCGGCATGCTGTCGTGCGGCTTCGTGCCGGAATCCGGATTCCCGGCGTGGATTCGGCCGTTCGCGCGTAATCAGCCGGTCTCACAGTTCTCCTTCGCGCTGCGGGATATGGCCGCGGGCGGGGTGAGCTGGCATGTGCTGTGGGTGCCGCTGGTGTGGTTGATCAGTCTGACGGCGGCGTTCGTACCGCTGGCGGTGTGGGCGAGTGTGAGGCGATCGTGAGCAGTCTGACCATCGAAACGACCGAGACCGCCCCGGAAACTCTCGGCTGGCAGACGCCGCTGCCGGTGGTCGCGCCGCGGTCGGAGCGGTCCGTCGCGACCTGGGCGCGGCACAGCCTGATCCAATGCAAGCGGTTGCTGATGGTGTGGGCGCGCGACCCCGCGACCACCATTCAGACGCTGATCTACCCCGCCCTGACGCTGCTGATGTTCCGGATCGTGCTCGGTGATTCGATCACCGCGGCCACCGGCATGCCCAGCGTCTACGGCACGGTCCCGCTGATCACGCTGGTGGCGGCCATGTCCGGAGCCGTGGTCAGTGCGCTGGGCTTCAAAACCGAGAAGTACACCGGCCTGCTCGGACGCTTCTGGACGATGCCGATCCATCGGGCCGCGGGGCTCACCGGGCGGCTGCTGGCCGAGGCGCTGCGCGTCCTGGTGACCACGCTGTTCGTGATCGCGGTCGGCGTCTGCATCGGCTTCCGCTTCTGGAACGGCCCGCTGGCGTCCCTGGCCATGATCGGCATTCCGGTGCTGTTCGGCGTGGGCTTCGCGGTGATGGTGACCGCCCTGGCCACCGTCTCCGAGGGCGTGATGCTGGTCAACATCATCAGCATCATCAACACCCTGCTGATGTTCTTCAACTCCGGCTTCGTCCCGGTCTTCGCCTACCCCACCTGGTTGCAGACGATCGTCGAGAACCAGCCCATGAGCACCGCCATCGACGCCATGCGCGGCCTCTGCTGGGACGGCCCGGTCGCCGAATCCCTGTGGAAGACGGTGGCCTGGGTTTTCGGCATGATCGTCGTCTTCGGCTACCCGGCCGTACGCGGCTACCGCCGCGCCGCCGAAACAGGAGCCTGATTCGACAAGGACACGTCTACTCATTTGACTTGTAATTGTCCAATGAGTAGACAACACTGGTGATCAGCGAACAGCCGACCCGGACGATCCTCCAGGAACTCATCCGTTCGGGATGGAGCCGTAAGCGCCAGGGCAAGGGCAGTCACAGTCTGTGGCAGTGTCCGACCGGGCAACATTCGGTGACTGTTCCGGATGGGCATACGACGATCCGAGCCGGCGTGGTGCGGAGCATCCGGAAAGCGGTCGACGGCTGCAGTTGCCGAGAGGAGACGGCGATGAAATACGAGGCACACGTAACCGGACGCGAGGGCCGGTGGTGGGCGGTGACCATCCCCGCACTAGGCGAGGACGCACAGACCCAGGCACGCAGACTCGACGACGTCGCGGACGAGGCACGGGACTATGTCACCGTCACCCTCGACGTAGCCCCCTCCACGATCGATATCGAGGTGGTGATCGATGACCTCGGTGGCGTGCGCAATATCAACGAACGCGCCGCGCGTATCCGCGCCGGACGGGCCGAAATCGAGCGCATCGAGCGGGAGAACCAGGCCGAGGCGCAGGCGCTGGCCGTCGAACTCGCCGAGCAGGGAATTCCGTTGCGAGACATCGCAAGTCTCACCGGATACACCTTCCAGCGGATCGGACAGATGACAGCATCCAAGGCACGTGAGCAGGCCCAGGCGAGCTGAGCCCGCCGATACGGCCGCCAAGGGCCGGCCTACGACGCCGGGCGGGCGCAGCCGCGTAGTTCGCCGATGTATGCGGTCATGGCGTCGCGGTTGCGGGTGAGCAGGTCGATGCGCTGGGTCAGGCGGTCGCGCTGGTGTTCGAGGGTGGCGATGATTTCCGGTGTGGCGTCGGCGAAATGGATGTCGCGCGGGTCGTCCAGGCAGGGCAGGATCTGCTTGATGATCCGGGTGGGCAGGCCCGCGTCCAGTAGCCCGCGGATGTGCAGGATCTGATCGACCAGACGCTCGTCGTAGTCGCGGTAACCGTTGGCGCAGCGGCGCACCCGGATCAGGCCCTGCTCCTCGTAGTAGCGCAACAGCCGCCGGGACGTATCGGTCCGCTCCGCCAACTCGCCGATTCGCATATGTCCTACCTCACAACGGCTTTCGATTGACCTTCACATGTATGGCAAGGTTCGACGATACCGGCATGAGCACGGACATCACACTGTACGACTACTCCCCCATCACCGAGCGCGAGCCGATCCACTGGCCCGAGGGTAAACGAGTCGCGTTCTACGTCGGCCTCAATATCGAACATTTCTACGTCGACCTGCCGGGCACCGCGACCTACGAGGGCACCACCACTCTGACGCCGGACGCCCTGAACTACGGCTGGCGTGACTACGGCCCGCGGGTGGGCATCTGGCGCCAGATCCAACTGCTCGACAAGTACGGGATCCGGGCCAGCGCCCTGTTGAATTCCGATGTGGGCGAACGGTATCCGCAGATCATCGCGGCCGGCAAGGAACGCGGCTGGGATTGGCTCGCGCACGGCAGCAGCAACAGCCATCTGCACACCGGACTGTCACTGGACGAGGAACGCCGGGTCCTGACCGATATCGTCACCACCATCGAGAAGACCACCGGCCGCCGGCCCCGCGGCTGGATGGGACCCGGCCTCACCGAAACCTTCCACACGCCGCAGCTGCTGGCCGAACTGGGACTCGAGTACGTGCTCGACTGGACCAACGACGATCAGCCCTATCGGCTGAATGTGCCCGGGCTGCTGAGTGTTCCGTATTCGGTGGAACTGAACGACATCGGCATCTTCGTCAGCAAGGGCCTCACCGGCCCCGACTTCGTCCGCATGGTCCGCGACCAGCTCGACCAGCTCTACGCCGATTCCGCCGACAGCGGCCGGGTGCTGGCGCTGGCGCTGCACCCGTTCGTCACCGGCCAGGCGTTCCGGCACCGCTATCTGGACGAGGCGCTCGACTACGTGGTCAATCATCCGGGCGTCTGGGTGACCACGAGCGACGAGATCGCGGAGCATTACCGACGGACGACGGCGTGACGGCCGTTACCCACCGGCCACGGTCAGATAGATCAGCAGCAGGTTCAAGGCACTGATCACCGCGGCGATCAGCCACGCGGCCGCGGTGGTCGCCCGATGATTGGCGTCGGCGCCCATCAGAACGCGATCACTCGTGAACCGCACCAGCGGGATCAGCGCGAACGGGATGCCGAAGGACAGCACCACCTGCGAGACGATCAGGGCGCGGGTGGGGTCCACGCCGGCGGCGAGGATGAGCAGAGCGGGAATCAAGGTGACCACGCGGCGGAACAGCAGTGGGATCTTGCGGCGCAGCAGCCCGTCCATGATCATCGCGCCGGCGTAGGCGCCCACCGAGGTGGACGCCAGTCCGGAGGCGAGCAGGGCCACGGCCAGCAGCAGGGCGGCCCACGGACCGAGGACCTCGCGGACCGCGGCATGCGCGGATTCGATCGAGTCGATATCGCGGCCGCCGAGCGTAGCGGCGGCCATCAGCAGCATCGCCAGATTGACCGCACCGGCGATGATCATCGCGAGGCCGACGTCCATCCGGGTCGCGCGCAACAGGCGGCTGCGGCGCGGGCCCGGCTCGGTGCGGCCGTGCCGGTCGCGGGTCAGGCCGGAGTGCAGATAGATCGCGTGCGGCATCACCGTGGCGCCGATCATCGCGGCGGCGAGCAGCACACTCTGCGCACCCTCGAAACGCGGCACCAGCCCGCCGGCCACGCCGGACGGCGAGGGCGGCGAGATCACCACACCGGCCAGGAAGCCGATCGCGATCACCGCCAGCAGGCCGATGATCACGCGCTCGAACGGCTGCTGTCCGCGGCGGTTCTGCACGGCCAGCAAGGCCATCGACACCACGCCGGTGATCACGCCGCCGAGCAGCAGCGGCAGTCCGAACAGCAGGTTCAAGGCGATGGCGCCGCCGACGACTTCGGCGAGATCGGTTGCCATCGCGGCCAATTCGGCCTGTCCCCAGTAGGCCAGCCGGACCGGGCGCCCGGCTCGTTCGCGCACGATCTGCGGTAGTGAGCGGCCGGTCACCACGCCCAGTTTCGCCGACAGATACTGCACCAGCGCGGCCATCACATTCGCCATGACGACCACCCACACCAGCAGATACCCGTACTGCGCGCCGGCGCTGATATTGGAGGCCACATTGCCGGGGTCGACGTAGGCGATCGCCGCCACGAACGCCGGGCCCAGCAGGACCACGAGCGAACGCAGCCGATTCCGGCTCGCCGGCCCGGATTCGACGGTGATCGCGTCCATGAAAAATAGTTTACGGGCAACCGAACTTTTTAGTGAGCCAGCCCCCCCGAAAAGAGTGAATCCGCCCCGATCGCGAGGGCGATCGAGGCGGATCCGGTGGTTCGGGTGAGGCGGTCAGATGCCCAGACCGCGGGCCAGCACCGGCCACGAGTCGAGGAAGTCGTCGTGCCAGTAGCCCCACGAGTGGGTGCCCGAGCTGCGGAAGTTGTAGGTCGCCGGAATGTTCAGCGAGTCCAGCTTCGCCTGCAGGTCGTGGCTGCAGTAGTTGGTGGCGGCCTCGATCACACCGCCGACGACAAGCTGGTTACCCAAGCCGTAGGCGCCGGGGAGGGCGTAGGGGCCGTTGAGGGTGTCCCACTGGCCGGGCAGGCCGTTACCCGAGGAGATGTACAGGTTCGCGCCGCGCAGCTGATCGGCGTGCAGCAGCGGGTCGTTGTCCTGCCAGGCCGGGTTGTCGTCCTCGCCGTACATGTTGCGCACGTCGCCGCCGCCCCAGGTGTTGACGGTGAGCTTCACCGCTTCGCGGCCGACCTGTGTGCTGCTCTCCGCGCAGCCGGAGTAGGCGGCCACCGACTTGTACAGGCCAGGCTTGGCGATCGCCAGGTTCAGCACCGAGGTGCCCGAAGTCGACAGACCCGCAATGGCATTGACGCCGTTGGTGCCCAGCGCGCCGTCGATCAGCGAGGGCAGCTCCTCGGTGAAGAAGGTCTTCCACTTGTTGCGGCCCAGGCTCGGGTCGTCCTTCAGCCAGTCGGTGTAGTAGCTCCACTTACCGCCGATGGGCTGCACGACGTTGACGTTCTTGTCCGACAGGAAGCCGTTGACGATATCGGTCTTCTTCTGCCACGACGCGTCGTCCTCGCCGCCGCCCGCGCCGTTGAGCAGATACAGGGTCGGGCGCGGCACCGAGGCGTCGGCGGGGCGCTGCACATCGACCGGGAAGGTGCGGTTCATCGCCGCCGAGTGGACGTACAGCCGGATGCTGCGGTCGTCCTTGTAGGTGGCCTTCTCGATCCGCGATCCGTCGGGCGACTGCGGGTCGGCCAACAGAGACTTCGAGGCGATGACCGGATCGTCCGCCGAGGCGGACGTTGCGCCGACTCCGGCCACGACGCCTGTGAGGACTCCGGTGGCCGCGAGCACGGCAGCAGCTCTCAGACCACTACGCCGGAAGTGTCGACGAATCAATGTTCACACCTTCGCTATCTGCTCGAATTCGGTTTCAGCTTTCCGCGGGGCGCCCGGCGAGGCGCCACCCGGACGGTCGAGACCTCGCCCGACCCTACGGCCTATCTAGTCGTCTGACCAGACCGGTCCGTTACGTATGCGCCGCCCATCATGCCGGAGACGGCCCCTCCGGGCGAGGACCGGCCCCGCGCGCCAGCAGTGGCCCGAGGTCGGAAGGCGCCGCCGATCCGGCGGCCGCCGACACGTCGAGGTCGGCGAGGTCCGCCTGCGGCGTCTCGACGAACCGGGCGACGAGTGCGGCGAGTCGTTGCGAGAAGGCGCCGGCGGCGGATTCGTCGAAGACATCGCACGCGTATTTCAGGGTGACGCGAAGCTGGTTGTCGCGCACCACGACAACGGTCAGCGGATAGTCGAGATCGTCCGCTACGGCGAATCCGGTCACCCCGACGCCGTCGACGGCCAGCCGGTCGAGTACCTCGCGATCGACCGGGAACGATTCGAATACGACCAGGGAGTCGAACATTCCGCCCACACCGGCGGCATTCTCGATATCGCGCAGCCCCAGACAGCAGGATTCCGACAGCGCGGACTGTTCGGCCTGCATGCGGGTCAGCAACTCGGTCACGGTGCCCGAGGACGCCGCGCGCAGCCGCACCGGAACCACGGTCCGGAACGACCCCACCATCGCCGCCACTCCGGGCAGGGCCGTGGGCCGGCCGGAAACCACTGCGCCGAAGACGATGTCGTCGCGGCCGGTCTCCCGCGCGACGGCCAGGCCCCAGGCCGCCCGCACCACGGTGTCCACCGATACGTTCAGCCGGACCGCGAGTCGGGTCAGGCGCTCGGTGTCCGCGGCCGACAGTTCGAAGCCCACGACGCCCGTCTCGTTCGAGCGGGCACGACCCGCCTCGGCCGGGGCCAGCAGCGTCGGTTCGGTGACTCCGGCGAGCGCGTGCCGCCACCGCGCGCGTGCGGTGGTGAGATCCTGTGCGACCAGCCACCGCAGATACTCCGCGTGCGAAACGGATTTCGGCAGCTGCCGGGTCCGCGTGCCCACCGCGTAGCGCGTCAGCAGATCCCGGACGAGCAGCGACGCCGACCAGCCGTCGATCAGCGCACGATGGCCGGTGATCAGCAGGCGGTAGGCCGCGGCGGGCAACCGCAGGAAGGTGAAGCGCAGCAGCGGCGCCCGATCCGGCTCGACATGCTCGGCGGAGTCGAGTTCGGCGATGCGCGTCGCCTCGGCCTGCGCCGCGTCGACTTCGAGATCGGTGAGATCGATACCGCGCCAGGCGACGTCGACCCGGGACGACACGACCTGGATCGGAGTGCCGGCGTGGTCGGCGGTGAAGGCGACGCGGAGGGCGTCGTGGCGCTCGAGCACGGCTTGGGCCGCAGCGCGCAACCGGGACTCGTCCACGGAGCCGTCGAGATCCACGGTGACCCTGGTCAGCGCTGGGCCCGCCGGGGAGTCGGCGCGGGCGGCCAGCATATCCGCCTGCGCCGCGGGTACCGGCCAGACATCCGCCAGGTTCGGGTAGATCTGCGACAGTTCGGAGATCTCGTTCTGCTCCATCCGCACCAGGGTGAAGTCCGACACCGTGAAACCGCCGGCGTCGGGGCGGGTTCCGTGTTCGGCCAGACCGCCCAGGGCCCGAACCCATTGCCCGGCGAACTCTTTCACCTGATCGACGGTGAAAGCCGATGCCGCGTAGTCGAATCGTGCCAGCAGGCCGTCGTCGGTCGCGTCCACGGTGATGTCGAGCAGCACATCGCCGGGCGGCGGTCCCGGATAGGGCCGGGCCGGACGCAGATCCCGGTAGCGGAAGGCGGTGCGCCCTCGGGCCGCCGCGGCCAACTGCGGACCGGTCCGCGGGTTGAGATAACGCAGCAGGCCGTAGCCGACCCCGGAATCGGGTACTGCGCGGCGCAACTCCTTGATCCGGCCGATGGCCACGCCGGCAGCGGGGCCGCCGAGCAGAGCCTCGTCCACATCGATCCCCGCAAGGCCCACGAGCAACGGGTGGGTGGCCGTGAAACCGCCTGCGGTAGTGGCGTATTCCGTTCCGCACACCGCGCGAGCGTCGGCCGGCAGCTGCACCACGGCACCGATCAGGTCGCCGGCGGTGCCGCGGGGCGTGGGTTCCTGCGCCAGGGCGAACGCGGTGAGCAATACCTCCTCGACGGTGGCATGGTAGGCCCGCGCCACCGCGTCCACGGCGATCGCGCCCTCGGCGGTGATCACCAGCGAAACCCGGCCGCGCGCCGCGAGATCGAGCCCCTGAATCGGGGCGTCGGCCGGGGCGGGCCGGAGATGATGGTGCCACCAGTCGAGTTGCTCGACGGTGTCGGCGGCGTTCGCCCGCTCGTGCAGGACGCGACTGAATCCGATCGGACCGGCGTCGACGGCCGCGGGCGCGGAATGGCCGCCCGCCCAGGCGTCCGACAGCTCGTCGACCACGATGCGCCAGGACGTATCGTCGATGACCAGGCAGTTCGCGACCACGACCACATTGGCCGCCGCGTCGCCGCCTTCGGGCGACGGGATCAGCCCGAAGGCGATGTTGTGCCCGCTCGCCGGATCCAGTTCCCGGCCCATCGCTCGGACCGCCAGATCGACGGCCTCCGAGCCCGGCGCGAACTGCCGCAGCACCGCCGCCGGGGGCGTTTCCGGAATCACGAACACTCCGGCCTCGTCGTCCAGCCGCGCCGACAGCATCGGATGCCGCTCGAGGACGCCTGCCACCGCTTCCCGGATCCGCTCGGGATCGCAGTCGGACGGAAGGTCGACCACGATCGCCTGCTGCGGCAGCGTCGACGCTTCCAGTCCCAGCAGCCGAACCGCCATCGGCGGCAACGGCATCGGCCCGCCGGTGGTGGCCGGCGCCTCGATGATCGCGACGCGGGCGAGCGATTCGATCGTTCGCGCGGTGAACACGTCGCGGGGGGTGAAACGCAGACCCCGGGTGCGAGCCCGCGCCGCGAGTCGAACGGCGAGCTCGATGTCACCACCCAGTGCGAAGAAGTCGTCGGTCGCGCCGACGTGCTCGATCCCCGCCACCTCGGCGAAGATTTCGGCGATCAACTGTTCGGCCGGGGTTTCCGGTGCTCGGTGCTCGATCGCCGGGCGGCCGGCGCGCGGTTCGGTACGGCCCACGTATTCCAGCGTCGGCACACCGCGCTGCCGGCGAACCACGTAACCGGTGCGGAACAACCGCTGCCCGGGTGCCCCGCCGGGATCGGCGACGAACCGGGCCGCGGTGGCACCGGGGCGGTCGTGATATCCCCGCGCCAGCTGGACACCGCCGAGATACAGCTCACCGGCCACTCCCGCCGGCACCGGCCGCAACCGTGCGTCGAGTAGTACCGCGTGTACGCCTCGGTTCGGCGCAGCGATCGCCGGCACCGCATCGGGCGCGGCCGCCTCGCCCACGGCGAAGGCGACGGTGCTCTCGGCGGCGCCGAAGGCGATGTGCACGCGGGGATCCGGGCCCTCGGGGCCGTTCTGCCACCACGCCGGTGCATCGGCCCCGACCGGCTCGGCACCGGTGAGGATGATCTGCGCCGACTCCGGTAGATCGCCGTCCAGTGCGGCGAGGGTCGGCACGTCGAGAACGGCATGCGTCACCTCGCGGTCGCGCATGACCCCGGCCAGTTCGGCGCCTCCCGCGATATGCGGCGGCACGATGACCAGCGGCCCGGCCACCCCGACGGCGAGCACCAGCTCGAGCAGCGCCGCGGCATGCGCGGGCGACGCGAAGGCCAGGACCCGAGCGGCCGGGCCCGGCTCGTAGCGCTCAGCGAGTTCGGCGCTCAGGTTTCCCAGCCCCGAGTGCGTGAGCACGACGGCGCCCAGCCGGTCGGCGGCATCGTCGGAATCGGGAGCGTAGAGCAGGCACGCGGCATTGTCCGGATGCAGCGCGACCGTGCGGTCGGCATCGGAAATCGGTGCGCCGGAACAGGAGTCGACCTCGTAGGCGAACCTCGGGTCGTCCAGCACGATCCAGCCGCCCGCGGTGTCCGGTAGCCGCGCGCCCGCGGCTCGCACCGTGACGCCGAGGTCCGCGCGACAGTCGGACACGATCCGGGCGATCCGGTCGGCGGGACCGCTCGGATCGATCGGCACGAGCACCGCGCCCGATTTGACCACCGACCACAGCGCCACCACGGCTTCGAGCGAACGTCCGATGGCCACCGCGACCCGGACATCCGGGCCCGCCCCCAGTTCGATCAGCAGCCGGGCCAGTTTGGTCGAGGCCAGGTCGAGCTGGGCGTAGGTGAACGCGCGACCGCCCACGACCACCGCCGGACCGTCCGGATCGGCGGCGACCGCGGCCGCCATCAGGTCGGGCAGCGTCACGGGCGCACGCACCGGCACGTCGGTATCCGCGACGAGATCGCCGGTCTCGGGTGCCCCGGGCATCTCCGGGCCGTCGAGCGCGATGTCGGCGTCGTGCGCCACCGCCGCCAGAATCCGGACCAGTTGCTCAGCGGCCTGCGTGACCGACTCGCGGTCGAACAGGTCGGTGGCATAGGTGAATTCACCGCGGATCCCGGCCGCGCCGCCGGCGGCCGTGCGATGTTCGCGCAGACTCAGGCGCAGATCGAACCGCTCGCTGCCGGTGACCGGTTCCGCCACCACCGAACTCAGGTCCGGTACGTCGAAACCGCACGCCACCGGTTCGCCGAACGAGAACGCCACCTGCGTCAGCGGATGCCACGCTTCGCCGCGCTGCGGAGCCAGCGCGTCCACCAGGCGTTCGAAGGGGACGCCGGCGTTGGCGACAGCCCGCAGCCGGGTGTCACGGACCTCGGTCAGCAACTGCGCGAAGGTGCGATTCGGCATGACCCGGCTGCGCAGCACCAGGATGTCGGCGAACGGGCCGACCACATCGGCGAGGCCGGGTTCGCCACGGCCGGTGACCGGGATTCCGATCGTGACGTCGTCGGTACCGGACATCCGGGCCAGCACCACCGCGAGCGCCGCGTGCACCACCGTGGACACGGTCGAGCTGTACGCCGGCGCCAGCGCGGTGAGGGCGGCGTGCACCCGCGGGTCGACGGTGATGTCGACCGTGCCGACGTCGAAACTCCGCTGCGTCGGGCGACCGGCGGGCCAGCGCGGTTCGTCCGCGAGATCGGCGAGTTCCGTTGTCCAGTAACGCAATCGGCCGGAGATCGGGGAGTCCGGATCGTCCTCGGAACCCGATACCGCGAGCTGCCACTGCGCGTAATCGGCGTAGCGCACGGGTAGCGGTGCCCACGCCGGCGCTCGGCCCGCGCGCCGGGATGTGTACGCGGTCGCGAGGTCCCGGATCAGCAACCTCATCGAGAGATCGTCCACGGCGATCCGGTGGGCGGCGATCATCAGCACAGATTCGGTACCGGACAGCTGCTGGAGACGTACACGGAACGGAAGGTCGACGGTGACGTCGACACCGCCGCCGAATTCGCCTCTCCCCCGGTCCGCGCCGGCCTGCACGACCTCGAGATCCGGCGTCGCCTCGGCCACCGGCAGCACCCGTTGAATCGGGATGCCCGTTCCGGCCTCGACCTCGGGATAGACCGTGCGCAGCATGTCGTGCCGCGTCACCAGGTCCGCCAGCGCCTGCCGCAACACCGCCACATCCAGCGCGCCCGACACCCGGATCTCGCACGAGATGATGTAATCCGTTGCGGTGGTGTCGAACTGGTCGAGCAGCCAGAACCGATGCTGGGCGTAGGACAGCGGCAGCGGTTGCCGCCGCGGCGCCGCGCTCAGCGCCGGTCGTGTGCCGCGCTCCAGCCACGCGGCCAGCGCCCCCACCGTCGCGGCCTCGTACAGGGCTCGCACCGGTACGGCGAATCCCAGTGCGCCGCCGATGTTCTCGGCCGCCCGAACCGCCTGCACGGAGTTGCCGCCGCGCGCGAAGAAGTCGTCGTCGATGCCGATCCGGTCGACGCCGAGCACCTCGGCGAAGGCACCGGCCACGACTCCCTGCACCGGGGTGACGGGCGCCCGGAAACCGGTGGACGGGGATTCCGGCTCCGGCAGCGCGTCTCGATCGAGCTTCCCGTTCGCGGTCAGCGGCAGCGAGTCGAGCACCACGAATGCGGCGGGGATCAGACGATCCGGCAACGCCGCGCGCAACGCCGATCTCACCTGCGCCAGATCGAGTTCCCGATCGGCGGAGACGAGATAGGCGACCAGTCGATCGCCGGTGCGCGGATCGGATTTCGCCACCACCGCCGCCTGCGCGAGTTGCGGCAACCGCAGCAGCACGGCCTCGATCTCGCCCGGTTGGACGCGGAAACCCCCGACCAGCGCCTGATGATCGGTGCGGCCGCGATAGTCGAGATCGCCGGCCGCGGTCCACGCGACCAGATCGCCGGTGCGATACATCCGCCCACCGCCGCCGAACGGGTCGGCCACGAAGCGTTCCGCCGTCCGGGCCGGACCCGCGACATAGCCACGGGCGAGGTCCGGACCCGCCAGATACAGCTCGCCGGAGACACCGACCGGAACCGGATGCAGCCGTGAATCCAGCACGTATATATGGCTGTTGCGGGACGCCGCACCGGCCGCGTGCGCCGCGTCGGAACGACGGTCGACGATCGAGATCCCGCCCTCGGCGTAGGCGCACAGGTGGTGGAGCTCCACCGGATGCGAGACGTCCGGACGTTGCGGCGGCGTGCCGGGCACATCACCGAGGACGATCACGCGCCGGAGCGAACTCGGACTCACCTCCGCGTCGTCGCCGGGCGCCGCATCGTCCAGCGGTGCCGCGGACGCGGTGTGCAGCGTGGTCACCCGCTCGCGCTCGATCAGCTCGGACAGCGAACCGTCGGTGGCGTCCGGTGCGGCGAGTACCAGCCGACCGGCCGCCGTGACCGCGGTCCAGAGTTCCCAGGCCGCCGACTCGAGGGGCGAGGTGGTCGCCGGGAGCACCGCATCGTCGGGTCCGAGCTCGAATCGTGTTCGGTACCGGACCAGTTGGCGCGCGGCGGCGCGGTGCGCAATGGTGAGGCCCCGGAGCCGACCGTCCGGCCCCGGACCGACGATTACGAAGGCCGGATGCTGCGGGAGCAGCGGCGCGAGCCGATCGTCGTCGCCGACCGGCCGCGGCGAGATTCCGGACAAGTCCAGTTCGTCGATGCGTACGACGTCCTCGCGGGCCACACCCCGGCCCGCCTCGGTGAACGCCGGCATGGATTGGGAGCGGCCGCGCCAATCACGGGCCACCACCGCGGGTTCGGCGGGCGCGCCGGGCCCGGGCGGCACCGGCAGGTCCGTCGCGGACAGCACGACGACCGGCTCGGCGGCCGCGAGGAGACGGCCGATCCTCTCGACGGGATGAGCGGGGTCCACCGGCACAGCGGCACCACCGGCGACCGAGACCGCGAACGTCGCGATCATGAGGTCCACACCGCGCGGCATCACCAGCGCCACCCGCGACTCGGGGCCCACGCCCAGCGAGATCAGATGTCGCGCAAGGCGATTGACCCGAGCGTCGAGTTCCGCGTAGCTCAGTCGCACCGGGGCCTGATCGGGCTCTCCGGCATCGGCCGAGTCGGCCACCAGCGCCACCGCATCCGGCGGTGCGGTGGCGACGGCGGCCGCCAGCAGGGCCGGCAGGGTGGTGGCGTCCGGATCCGGTTCGCCGGGCGCGCCAGGGTCCGGCAGGCTCCGCTCGGCGGGTGTCAGGATGTTCAGGTCACCGACCGGCGTCGTGGGGTCGGCCGCCACCTCCGCGAGCAGCAGAGTCAACCGCTCGGCGATCGTGGTCGCGGTGGCGGCCTCGAACAGGTCGGTCGCATAGGTGAGAGCGCCGCCGATTCCCGTGGGGTTTCCGTCCTCGCCGTAGGTGTCGGCCACGCTCAGATGCAGATCGAGTGGCGTGGCGGCGGTATCGGCGTCGACCTCGGTCACGCTCAGACCGGGCAGGTCCCGTTCCGGCAGTGCCGATTCGGCAGCCCGGTCGCGCAGCGACAGGCCCACCTGGAACAGCGGATGATGCGCCGTCGACCGGGGCGCGGCCAGCGCCTCGATCAGGATCGCGAACGGCAGTTCGGTGTGCGCGTGGATCTGCGCGTCGCCGTCGCGTCGGCGCGTCAGCAGCTCGGTGAACGGTTCCCGGGCATCGACGTGGGTGCGGACCACCACGGTATCGGTGAACACGCCGATCAGATCGTCGAGTTCGGTCTCCGTGCGGCGCTCGACAGGAGTACCGACAGCGATGTCGGTGCTGTCCGACAGCCGGGCGAGCAGCACGGCGAAGGCCGCATGGACGACGGTGGCCAGTGTCGCGCGGTGAGCGCGTGCCACCTCGAGCAGACCGGCGTGCACCTGCGGCGCGATCCACACGTCGACGCGGGCGCCGGCTCGCGTCGCCAGCGGCGGACGCGGACGGTCCGTGGGCAACGCCAGAACCTCGGGCAGCCCGCGCAGTTCGCGCTGCCAGTACGACAGTTCGCGGTGGGCAACCGAACCCGGCTGCGACGCCGATCCGAGTACGCCTTCGCGCCAGAGCACATAGTCCGCGTACTGCGCCGGCAGCGGCGCCCACTCGGGCGCGGCGCCGCGAGTACGGGCGGCGTAGGCGGCCAGCACATCGCGGACCAGCGGACGCGTCGAGGACACATCGGCGGCGATGTGGTGGACCACCACGATGAGGATGTACTCCCGGCGCGCTCCGGGGGCGAGATCGGCGATCTCGAGCAACCGCACCCGCAGGGGGATCTCGGTCGCGAGGTCGAACGGCGTTGCCGCCGTTGCCTTCACCGCTTCCGGTACATCGTCCGCGTCGAGCCGTTCGGAACGCAGCTCCAGCCGGATATCGGCGGGGAGCACCGTCGGCACCGGTCCGTCCGCGGTGTCCGGATACACCGTGCGCAGGATCTCGTGCCGGACGAGAACGTCGTCGAATGCGGTACCGAGCGCCTCGGTGTCCAGGCTGCCGGTCAACCGCAGCGCGAAGCTCAGGTGGTGGGCCTCGGCATGCGGGCGCGACTCCGGCGTGCCGGCATCACCACGGTCGAAACGGTTGAGGAACCACATCCGCTGTTGCGCCGGAGCGAGCGGCAGCCGCTCGGGACGCTCGATCGAACCGAGGCGAGGCCGGCGGCGGGCATGTATCTCCGCGTCGAGAAGGGCCGCGAGCCCCGCGACGGTGGGGTTCTCGAACAGCCATCGCAGCGGCACCCGTTCGCCGAGCGCCGCGCCCAGCCGGGTCACCACTCTGAGGGCGAGGGCGGAACCGCCACCGATTGCGAAGAAGTCGTCGTCCGCGCCTACCCGCTCGCGGGCGAGTTCCGAGCCGAAGGCCTCCGCGACCATTTGCTCCGTGGGAGTGACGGCCGCGCGGAACTCGGGCTCGGCACGCATCGGCTCGGACGGTGCCGTCCCGCCGATCCGGGTCGCGCCCGGCCGCCGCCGGAATTCCATCCGATGATCCGTGCCGCCCAGCCGAACCAGGCGTGGGGGCCGCGTGTCCTCCGGGGCATCCCAGAGCGCCCGATCGCCGGTCCGGTACATGCGTTCACCGGAGCCGAACGGGTCGGCCACGAAACGTTCCGCGGTCGCACCGGGTCGCCGCAGGTATCCGCGGGCCAGCCGCTCTCCGGCGACATACAGTTCGCCCTGCTCCCCCTCCGGCACGGGACGCAGGCGGTCGTCGAGCACGTAGGCGCGAACATTCCACTGCGGCAACCCGATCGGCACGACCGGCCGATCCTCGCCGTCCGCCGGCCAGTAGGTGACCGAGATCGCGGCCTCGGGCGGCCCGTACAGCTGGTGCACGCGGGCATCGCAGACGGCGTGTACCGCATCGACGGTTTCCGGGCACAACTCCTCGCCGATGACGAAGACGTCCTGCAACGTGGGGCAGCTTCCCGCGGCGGTGTGCTCGGCGAATTCCGACAGTGCCGACGGGGAGAAGTCGGTGACCGTAACACCTTGGGCGGCAATCGTTTTCGCGAGAACGCGCGGATCACGCTCGCTGCCGCGCGTGGCGAGCACCAGCGTGGCGCCGGCGCGCAGAGGCAGCAGGCAGCCCCACAGCGCCACATCCGCGGTCACCGCCGTCCACTGGAGATAGACGTCCCAGCTGCCCAGCGGATAGGCCGCCGACATCCACTCGATCTGCTGGTCGAGCGCGGCGTGCGACAGCACGGCGCCCGTCGGCCGGCCCGCCGTTGCCGGAGCGAAGACGATGTAGGCCGGATGCCCGGGGAGCAACGGCGACAGCAGTTCCGGCGGCCTGATCGGGCTCGGATCGAACCCGCCGAGATCCATCGTGTCCAACCGCAGCAGGGGGATGCGCGCGGGCACGGTGATGACGTCGGCGACGGTGGTCACCACGCAGACCGGCCGCGCGACATCGACGATATGTGCCGTGCGATCGGCCGGATCGTCGGGATCCAGCGGCACACAGACGCCACCGGCCGCCAGGATCGCGTACATCCCGACGAGCAGATCCGGGGACCGGCGAACGGCCAGGCCGACCGTGGTCTCCGGTCGCACCCCGCGGGAAATGAGCAGGCGGGCAAGCTGGTTGACCTGAGCGTCCAATTGGGCGTAGGTGAGTTCGGCGCCCGCGCAGGAGACGGCCGTCGCGTCGGGCACCTGCGCCACGGCCCGGCGGAAGCCGTCCAGCAGCAGCGCCGGCGCGACCGGGTGCCGATTGTCGTTGTATTCGTAAACGATCCGGGTCAGCTCGTCCGGAGCGAGACCCTCGAGGTCACCGATCGGGCGGTCCGGAGCGTCGGTAACCTCGGTCAGCAACCGCAGCAATCGATCGGCCAGACGGGCCACCGTCGGCTCGTCGAACAGATCGGTCGCATACCCGAATCGCGCGGTCAGCTCCTGCCCGCGGCCGTCGGAGCGGACCGGCGCCACGGTGAGTTGCAGATCGAACGGCGTTGCGGTGCAGTCGATCTCGACCGGCGCGAGCGACAGGCCCGGCAACGACAGCGGAGTCCGATCCGGCTCACGGACCGCCAGCAGCACCTGCACCAGCGGGTGGCGGTCGCGCGAACGCCGCGGGCTCAGCCCTTCCAGCAGGAGCTCGAACGGCAGGACGGCGTGCTCGAACGCGTCCCGGTCGCGGTGCGCCACCGTCGCCAGCAGCTCGGTGAACGGCAGCGCCGGGTCCACCGGGGTCCGCAGTGCGACCAGATTCTCCAGCGGGCCGATCAGCGCGGCGAGGGCACCTTCGCTGCGGCCGGAAAGCGGAGTGCCGACCACGATGTCGCGCCGCCCCGACAGCCGCGCGAGCAGGACGGCCAACGCCGCGTGCAGCACGGTGAAGAGGTCGACACCCGACGTCCGCGCCAGCTCGTCGATTCGCTCCCGGAGCCGGGCGTCGATGGGGAACGGATATTCCGCGCCGCGCCCGGAAGCCACCGGCGGGCGCGGGCGATCCGCGGGCAGGGGCAGCGGATCGGATATTCCGGCGAGCACCTCCCGCCAGTATTCGATCTCCCCGGCCGCGACCGAGGCGGGATCGTGTCGATCGCCGAGGAGTTGGGCATGCAGCAGTGCGTGGTCGGCGTAGTGCAGTGCCAGCGGCGGGCGCGAAGGCACCGCGCGATTGCGCCGCGCGAGGAAGGCGATCAGCAGATCGCGCAGGAGGACGGCCATCGACTCGTGGTCGGCGGCGATGCGATGCACGCCGACCGCGAGCACGTGCTGCGCGTCGTTCAGTTCGGCCAGCGCGAACCGCACCGGCACCTCGGTCGCGACATCGAAGGCGGCGCCCACGACGTCGGCCAGCCAGCCGGGGAGTTCCGCCTCGTCGATCGAGACCGGCTCCACCTCCCGCACAGCCTCCTCCGGTGGCAGGACGACCTGGTGGGGTATGCCGTCGGTCTGTGGATAGACGGTCCGCAGGATTTCGTGCCGCTCGGCCACGTCGGCCAGAGCGGCCCGCATCGCGTCCACATTCAGACGGCCGGACAGCCGCAGCGCGGAGGCGACCGCGTCCACGGGTGCGGTCGTGTGGCCGTCGCCGGCGTCGAACTGATTGTGAAACCAGATGTGCCACTGCCGCGGCGACAGCGGAAGACGGTCCGGGCGCACCGGCGGCCCCGGTAGTGAGGGCGGCACCGGGCGCGCGGACGGCTCCGACAGCGCCGACGACACCGGGCGCTCAGGCGGGACCGGCAGCGCCGACGGCACCGGTAGCGCCGACGGCACCGTGCGCGCAGACGGCTCAGGCAGCGCCGACAACTCTGGGCGCGCCAACGACTCAGGGCGCGCCGACGGCACCGGTGGCTCCGGGAGCGCCGACAACTCTGGGCGCGCCGACAACTCTGGGCGCGCCAACGACTCAGGGCGCGCCGACGGCACCGGTGGCACCGGTGGCGCCGGTGGCTCCGGGAGCGCTGACGACTTCGGGCGCGCGGACGGCCCCGGTAGCACGGACGGCACCGGGCGTGCAGACGGCTCCGACAGCGCCGACGACACCGGCAGCGCCGACGGCACCGGGCGTGCAGACGGCTCAGGCAGCGCCGGTGGCTCCGGCGTGACGACCGGTCCGGCAGCGGCCGGAGGCAGCACCGGAGCGGAAGCAGCCCGCTCCGGCGCGGACGCAACGGACTCCGGCGCGGACGCAGCAGGCACCGGCGCCGAAGCAACGGGCTGCGACGCGAACGGCTCAGCCACATCCTCGCGCGCGACGGTGCTCGGCCGCGGCAGGAATTCGAGCCCGCTCTCGGTGCGCCGCACCACTTCTCCGGTGCGGAACAGGCGAGAACCGTCGGGCTCGAACGGATTCGCGACGAAGACCGCCGCGGTCGCCGCCGCGCGGCCGTGACAGCCCCGTGCCAATCTGTCACCACCGATATACAACTCGCCCGCCACGCCGTCCGGCACCGGCCGCAGCTGCTCGTCGAGCACCCACACGGCGATACCGCGCATCGGCTCACCGACGCCCGGTGCGACACCGGCCGTCGCGAGCGCGGTGACGGGCGTGACCGCCTGTGTCTGCGAGGTGAGAACGGCGTGGGTGACCTCCGCCGCCGCCGACAGTTCCGTGAGGTCCGCGCCCGTGGCCACCGTCGGCGCGGCGACGACCAGCGTCGCACTGCCCCGGATCGCGGTCAGCAGCTCGAGCAACGACAGGGCCGAGGCCGACGCCGCCGGATGCAGTACCCGCGACTCGGCGTCGACGCCCAGCCGCTCGCGACGCTCGTCGCAGGCGGCGCACAGCCCGGCCTGGGTGATCACGGTGCCGACGGCCGCGTCCGCCTCGTCGACCGGATAGAGCACTGCCGCCGGATGTTCGGCCCGCAGCGGGCGCACCCGGTGGGCATAGGTCACCGGATCGGCGGGCAGCCGGTCCAGCGCGGCGCCCAGTTCGGCGCTGTCGAGACACAGCCATTCCGGCCCGGCCGGCAGTCCCGCGAGGTCGGCCGTCATGGTCAACCCCACCGCGGGACGCGCATCGGCGAGAATTCGGCTCGTCCAGGTCTGCGGCGCAGCGGGATCCAGGGGTACGACGGCGGCGCCGGTCTGCGCGACCGCCCAGACCGCGATCACCGCTTCCAGCGAGGGCACGGCCGCCACCGCCACCAGGTCCTCACTGCCGATCCCGCGCTGAATCAGCAACCGGGCCAACGGCGCCGACTCGGCGTCCAGCTCGGCATAGGTGAGATCGGCGACCGGGCCGGTGCGGTCCGCGACGACGACGGCTATCGCGTCCGGATCGGATTCCACCGCGGCGGTCAGCAGTTGCGGCAGCGTTCTCACGAACGATCTATGGGACCGGGCTCGGCGAATGCCGACAGAGTGGGTCATACCGTGGTCTCCTGCCGAACATCTTCCCGCCGCTCGAACAGCCGAACCACGAGCCTCTACCTCCTACCGCCGGTTGCCCGCTCATTGTCGGGCATGGGCCGACCCCACGCACCCCGGGCGCCGATCCCTCAGCATGGTCGCAGATCGGCGGCAACAGCGTGTGAAACCGGGCCACCCGGATAAACCACTGTGGCGAAGCGACATACGTTGTCCGGTGCGCGACCGGCATGCCAGAATCGCCCCTGTACGGATGACGGGTCGGGAAGAAAACTACACGGAGGACTTTCGATGTTGCGAACTGCAGGTTTTATCGGCGCTGCCGCGCTGGCCGGCCTGGTCACAGTGCTCGCGCCCGCGTCCGCGAACGCGGCGACCGGCTCGCTCGGCATCAACAGCCGGATGATCGGCAACCCGTCGGGATGCATTCAGGTGAACGGCAGCCCGCTGATGGCCAACTCGGTGGCCAACTACACCGATCGCGACGCCACCGTCTTCAGCAACGCCGACTGCACCGGTGATGTCACCGGCACGGTGCCCGCGGGTGCCGTCGGCGCCGCGAACGGTGCCAGCATCCAGATCGGCTGACATGCGGTAGCAGCTCGGACAGTCGAAGGCCGCGTGGCGAATTCGCCACGCGGCCTTCGTCGTGTCAGGGACCGGTCACTCCGCTCGGTCGCGGTCGCGCAACAGCTCCTGCAACACCGGTCCGATCACCGCGAGCGCCTCGGGCTGAGTCATCAGCTCGTGGCGGGTCGGGACCGGGTGGTCCACGACATCACCGGCGTACGGACGCCATCCGGCGATGACGTCGTGGGTCCGGCGCTCGTCCGCGGCGGCGCGGAAGTAGTGCACGGTGCCGTCGAACACCTGCGGCACGAATCCGCGGGTCAGCTGAACCGAACGCATGGCGCTGGTGTAGATGCGCCGCAAGCGATCCTGTGTGAGCACGACCAGATCCGCCGGAATCGCATCGTGCAACCGCACGAAGTCCTCCTCCGTCAACTGGTCGAGACGCTCCGGGTCGACATCGCGAATGCCGAGTTCCGCCAGCGTCTCCTGCATCGCCTCACGGAACGTGCCGAGGTCGAACCCGTGGTCGCTGTCCAGCATGGCGAGCAGATCCACCTCGTGTCCCGCCGCGCGCAGCCGGACCGCCACCTCGTGCGCCAGCAGACCACCCAGGGACCAGCCGAGCAGCCGGTACGGCCCCTCGGGCTGGCGGGCGACGATCTCGCGAGCGTACCGGTCCGCCATCTCCGCCAGCGACCGCGGCGGTTCGGAATCCTCCGACAGCGCGGCGGCCTGCACGCCGAAGATCGGCTGCTCCGGATCCGTGTAGCGCGCGAGCCCGGCGTAGCACCAGGACAGGCCGTACATCGGATGGATGCAGAACAGCGGACGCCGATCGCCCGCGGCGCGGATCGGCAGGATCAGCCCCAGCGCGGCGTCGGACTGCTCGTCGTATTCCAGACCGGCTTCCAGCGATTCGGCGATGCGCGCGGAGATACCGGCCACCGTGGGATCCAGGAAGAACCACTGCACCCGGATCTCGGCCCCGGTGACCCGGCGCAACTGATGCACCACGCGACCGGCGTTCAAACTGGTCCCGCCGAGGGCGAAGAAGTCGTCGTCCAGCCCGACTCGATCGGTGCCCAGCACCTCGGCGAAGGCCGCCGCCACGGACTGCTGCAACCCGGTCACCGGTTCCCGGTAGGGACGCGCGGCGAGCGCGGGAATCGGCAGTGCGCGGCGATCCAATTTCCCACTGGCGTTGAGCGGTAGCTCGGCCAGCGGCATCAGCACCGCCGGGACCATGTACGCGGGCAGCCGGCGCCGCGCATAGGCGGTGAGCTCGTCCGGATCGACGGCGTGCCCGGCGGCCGGCACCACATAGGCGACCAGGCGGTCCGGATCGGGTACCACCGCCGCGGCCGCGTGCGCCACCGAGGCGTGATCGAGCAGTACCGCCTCGATCTCGCCGAGTTCGATGCGCTGTCCACGCAGCTTGACCTGGAAGTCGGCGCGACCCAGATATTCCAGTCCGGCCTCGCCGAACCGCACGATGTCGCCGGTGCGGTACAGGCGCCCGCCCGGCTCGAACGGATCGGCGACGAACCGCTCGGCGGTCAGCGCCGCAGCGCCGTGGTAACCGCGAGCCAACTGCACACCGGCGACGTAGAGTTCACCGGCCGCACCGGCCGGAACCTGCCGCAACTGCCGATCGAGCACGTACACACGGGTATTGGCGACCGGATCACCGATCGGCACCGCGGTGCGCCCGGCGCCGGCCTCGGCGCGGGCGGCGGTCACCACGGTGGCCTCCGCGGGGCCGTACCAGTTGTGCAACTGCGCGGGCAGGGCGTCGTGGAACGCGGCGGCGGTGCCCGTCGTCAGCGCTTCACCGGCGGCGAACACCAGGCGCAGCGGGGAATTCGGTTGCCGGCCGAGCTCCAGGAAGGCGTCGAGCATCGCGGGCACGAAGTGCACCGTGCCGATCGACTCCCGGGCGATCACCTCCGCCAGGTACTGCGGATCCCGATGCCCGTCCGGCTCCGCCACCACGATCCGGGCACCGGTTTGCAAGGGCCAGAACAGTTCCCAGGTGGAGATGTCGAAGGTGATCGGCGTCTTGTGCAACACCGTGTCACCGACCCCGTGCGGATACCGTGCCTGTGCCCAGCGGAACTGGTTGGCCACCTGCCGATGCGTGATCACCACGCCCTTGGGCCGGCCCGTCGAACCCGAGGTGTAGATGACGTAGGCCGCGTTGTCGGGGCGCGGACGCGGAAGCGGCCGCGCCGCTCGCGCGGTCAGGCTCGCCACGTCCACCACCGGAATGCCGGTGGCGGTGGTGAATCCGTCGGCCGCCGTGGTGAGCACGCACAGCGGGTTCGACCCGCGCAGCACATGATCGTTGCGTTCGGCCGGATGGTCCGGATCGACCGGCACGTACGCGGCGCCGCTCTCGAGGACCGCGTAGAGCGCCACCACCAGTTCGGCCGAACGCCGCATCGCTACCGCGACGCGGGTCTCCGGCCCGGCCCCCGCCTCGGCCAGGGCACCGGCCAGACCGGTTGCCGCGGAACGCAATTCGGCGTAGGTCAGGGTCCGGTCGCCGTAGGTGACCGCGGGTGCGTCCGGAGTGCGGTCGCACTGCGCGTGGAACAACGACACCAGGGTGGCGTCGTCGAGCAGTTCCGGCGCCGCGGTGTCGTTGCTGGCCGCCAGGCTGGTCCGCTCGGCGTCGAGCAGCAGCCCGATGCCCGGCAGACCGCGACGCGGCGCGGCGACGAACTCACCGATCAGCATGCGCAACCTGTCGGTGACGGCGGCCGCGGCCGCCGCGTCGACGGTGTCGTGCCGGTACAGCATCTTCACCCGGAGTTGCGAATCCAGGTTCACCAGCACGGTCAGCGGGTAATGCGTGAAGTTGACCGCCTGCAGGCCGGTGACGGCCATGCCGTCGATGGTGCTCGCTTCCTGCAACCCCTCGGTGTCGATGGGGTAGGACTCGAACGCGATCATCGTGTCGAACAGGCCCTCCACACCGAGGGCGCCCTGGATTTCGGCCAGCCCGATGTGGTGCTGGTCGAGCCGAGCCGCCTGCTCGGACTGCAAGCGCTGCAACGCATCCTGCACCGACCAGCGCGGATCGAACCGCACGCGCACCGGAATCGTGTTGACGAACAACCCGATCATGTCGTCGATGCCGTCGAGCTGCGGCGGACGACCGGAGACCGCGGCACCGAAGACCACGTCGTCGCGATCGGTATGGGCCGCGATCACCGCACCCCACGCCGCCTGAACCACGGTATTGACGGTCACGCCTGCCTCGGCGGCGAACGTCGTCAGCGCGCGGGTCTGCTCCGGCGACAGGTCGAAGGTCAGCGTGCCGATGCCGTCACCCGGGGCGGCGGGCGCCGCGAGTGCGGGGGCCAGATGACTGGGCTCGAGCCCGGCCAGGGCACCGGCCCACTCCGACAGCGCCCGATCGTGGTCCTGCCGGGACAGCCACGCCAGGTAGTCGCGGTACGGCCGGACCCGCGGCAGCATCGACGAATCACCCTGCACCGCGTACAGAATCAGCAGATCCTTCATCAGCAGCGGCATGGACCAGCCGTCCAGCAGGATGTGATGCGTCGTCAACGCCAGATGGGTGGCGCCGGAATCGGTGCGGTACACGGTGAATCGCACCAGCGGCGCGACCGCCGGATCGAACCGGTACCGGTCCGCGGCCAGCACCTGGGTCAGCTCGTCGTCGGCCACCCCGGTCACGACCTTCCAGGGCACCTCCACGTCGTCGACCACCAGCTGCACGGGCACACCGGTCGCCGTGGTGACGAAGGCCGTGCGCAGATTCGCGTGCCGATCGAGGACCGCCTGCGCGGATCGGTGCAACCGGTCCAGATCGATATCACCGGACAGTTCCAGGGTGAACTGCATGACGTAGTCGTCGACGCCGTCGGCCGCCTGCAGTTCGGTCAGGAACAGCAGACCCTCCTGCAGCGGTGACAGCGGCAGCACGTCGGAGAGTCCCGGGCGAGCCTCCCGCCAGGCGTCCAGTTCCGCCTGGCCGACCCGCACCAGCGGCACGTCCGACGGAGTGAGGCCGCCGGCGGCCGGATCCTGGGTATGGCGGGCGAGCGCGGTCAGCGCGGAGACCCAGTCCCGCGCCAGTTCCCGCACCGCGTCCTCGCCGACGATATCGGCCGCGTACAGGAAGGTGACGTCCATGAGCGGGCCGTCCGGACCGTCGTTGACGATCGCGTTGACGTCGATCACCGCCGCCGCCGGCATATCCGGATCTTGATCCGCGACAACCGATCCCAGTTCCGCCGTGGGCAGCCAGCCCAGATCCGGCAGGCCCTCGGGAACGCCGCCCGTGGAGACCCGGCCCAGGTAGTTGAAGCTGATCTGGCCCAGTTCGCCCGCGACCGCCGGGGCGGACGCCGGGTTGAGATACCGCAGCAGGCCGTAACCGATTCCCCGGTCGGGCACCGCGAGCAGCTGTTCCTTGACCGACTTCACCAGGTCCGCGGTCACCGTCGTGCCCGCGAACGCGGCTCCGACGTCTATGCCCGTCAGATCCAGCGAGACGGGATAGATGCTGGTGAACCAGCCGATCGTGCGGGTCAGGTCGGCGCCGGGGACCGTGGCCTCCTCGCGGCCGTGGCCCTCGAGCTTCACCCGGGTCACCGGTGCGTCGATGCCACGGCGACCACGCCAGGTGCGGACCGCCAGTGCCAGCGCGGCCAGCAGACCGTCGTTGACACCGCCGCGGTACAGCGCGGGCAGGCGGGTGAGCACGGCGTCGGCGACCTCCACCGGCACCCGCGTCTCGAAGCGACGCACGGTCCGATGCGTGTCGACCGCCGGATCGAGGGCGCGAGCGCCCAGCAGCGGATCCGGCGTCGCCAGCACGCCACGCCAGTAATCCGTCTCCGCGATCCGCTCGTCGGACTCCGCCGCGGTGACCAGACCGTGTGCCCACCGCCGGAACGATGTGCCCACCGGCGGCAGCTCGATCGGAGCACCGGCGCTGCGCTGCGCCCAGGCGACCGCCAGATCCGGGATCAGGATGCGCCAGGAGACGCCGTCGATCACGTAGTGGTGCGCGGCGACGGTCACCGCGTCGCGACCGTCGGGCCGGCGCAACCAGGTGAAGGTCAGCATCCGGCCCGCCTGCGGGTCGAGCGCTGCCAACGCCGAATCCATTGCGGCGCTTGCGATCCGGTTCAATTCCTCGGCGTCGACCCCGGCGGGGACGTCGATCGTGGTGACCAGGTCGCGGACATCCACCGAACCCGTGGGCGAGGCCTCGAAGGTCCAGCCCTCGCCGGTCCGCCGGACCCGCGAGCGCAGCACGTCGTGGTGGTCGAGCACCGCGGCGATGGTCGCGATCAGACCCGATTCGTCGATGTGCTCGGGCAATCCGAGCACCATCGTCTGCGCGAACCGGTTGTGCACGCCGCTGTCCAGATACGCCGCCAGCACGGGAGTCAGCGGGATTTCGCCGACTCCGCCGCCCGGCAGTTCGGCCAGCACCTCGGGTTCGGCCAGCCCGTCCGCCACGGCCACCCGGGCCAGGCCCGCGACCGTCCGGTGTTCGAACACATCTCGCGGGGTGAAGACGATGCCGGCCGCTTTGGCCCGCGACACCAGCTGGATGGACATGATGCTGTCACCGCCGACCGCGAAGAAGGAGTCGTCGACTCCGACCTCCGGTACGCCCAGCACCTGCGCGAACAACTCGGCCAGCCGCGTCTCTAGCGCGGTGAGCGAGGTCCGCGACGCCGTCACCGCGAAGGCCGGCGCCGGCAGCGCGCGGCGATCCAGCTTTCCGTTGGCGGTCAGCGGAATCGCGTCGAGCACCACGAAGGCCGACGGCACCATGTACTCGGGCAGCGATTCGGCCACCCCGGCACGCCAGCGATCGTCGACGTTTCCGGCGGACGGACGGTCCGCCGGATCCTCGGGCACCACGTACGCGACGATGCGCGGATCGCCGGGGCGATCCTCGCGCACCAGCACCGCGGCCTGGGCGATGCCGGGGCGGGAGAGTACGGCCGCCTCGATCTCGCCGAGTTCGATGCGGAAACCGCGCACCTTCACCTGGTCGTCGGCGCGACCCAGGTATTCCAGATCGCCGTCGGCGTTCCAGCGCGCGAGGTCACCCGAGCGGTAGAGCCGGGTGCCCGGCGCACCGAACGGATCCGCCACGAACCGGCCCGCGGTCAGCGCCGGCTGCCCGAGGTAGCCGCGCGCCAATTGCGTTCCGGCGACGTAGATCTCACCCGGAACGCCCACCGGTACCGGCCGCAGCCGGTTGTCCAGCAGATAGGTGCGCAGCCCCGGGATGGCCCGGCCGATCACGCTGCCGTCGGCCTCGGCGACGGCCGCCGCGTCCAGGGCGCGATAGGTGACGTGCACGGTCGTCTCGGTGATGCCGTACATGTTGATCAGTCGCGGCGCGGCATCGCCGTGGCGGTCGTACCAGCCGTTCAAGCGCCGCAGCTCCAGCGCCTCACCGCCGTACACCACACAGCGCAACGCCAGTGGCGCCGCGGAGTCGGCGGCGGCCTGATCGGCCGCGTCGAGCTGATAGAACGCCGAGGGCGTCTGGTTCAGCACGGTGACCCGTTCCCGGCGCAGCAGTTCCAGGAACTGCTCCGGCGAGCGCGAGGTGTGGTAGTCCACCACGACCAGGGCGCCGCCGTGCAACAGCGGGCCCCACAGCTCCCATACCGAGAAGTCGAACGCGTAGGAGTGGAACATCGTCCACACGTCGGTCTCGTCGAAGGCGAACCAGTCGCGCGTGTTGGCGAACAGCTTCGCCACGGTGCGATGCGGCACCTGCACGCCCTTGGGGCGACCGGTCGAACCGGAGGTGTAGATGACATAGGCGATGCTGTCGGGAGTCGGCGTGCCCCGGCGCTCGTCCGGCGTGATCGGGTCGGACGACACCGCCGACAGATCCAGCCGATCCAGTTCCACCACGGTCGGGACCCCACGCAACTCGATCTCCCGATCGGAGGTGGTGACCGCGCAGATCGGCCGGGCGTCGTCGAGCATGTAGGCGATGCGGTCGGCCGGATACGTCGGGTCGACCGGCAGATATCCGGCTCCGGCACGGATCGCCGCCAGCAGTGCGACGACCAGATCCGCCGAACGCGGCAGTGCCACCGCCACCAGCGTCTCCGGACCGGCGCCAGCCTCGATCAGGGTGCGCGCCAAGCGGTTCACCCGCTGCGACAGTTCCGCGTATCCGATCCGTTCGTCGCCGAAGATCAGCGCGGTGCGATCGGCGTGTGCGGCCGCCGCGGCGTCGAACGCCTCGACCAGCGTCGTCTCCGGACCGGAATCCGTTCCCGCCGAAACCCATTGTCCGAGTACGCGATCGCGTTCGGCATCGGTCAGCAGCTCGATATCGGCGACCGCGGTATCCGGCGCGGCCGCGATCTCGCGCAGCACCCGGTGATACCGCTGTGCGAACTCACGGATCGTCGACTCGTCGAACAGGTCGCGCGCATAGGTGATCCGGCCCGCGAGGGTCGCATCACCGGCCGCGTCTCCCGCCTCGAACAGCGTCACCGACAGATCGAACTTTTCGATCGCCACGTCGAAATCGACGGCCTCCACCCGGAGTCCGGGCAATTCGAACGAGCCCGACGGCAGGTTCTGGAACGCCAGCGACACCTGGAACAGCGGCGAGCGGACGGTCGAGCGCTCGGGGGCGAGCGCGTCCACGAGCCGTTCGAACGGAATGTCGGCGTTGGCGAATGCCGCCAGGTCGGTCTCCCGCTGGCGCGCGAGCAGGTCGAGGAAACTCTCGCCCGGCCGCAGCTCGCTGCGCAGCACCAGCGTGTTGACGAACATGCCGATCAGATCGTCGAGTGCGGCCTGGCCGCGGCCGGCCACCGGGGTGCCGATCGCGACGTCGGCGCTGCCGGACATCCTGCCCAGCAGTACCGCCAGCGCGGCGTGCACGACCATGAACATCGTGGTGTTGGCGCGGCGGGCCAGCTCCACCAGACCGTGGCGCACGTCCGCGTCGACGGTGAAGTCGATGCCGGCGCCGAGGTAACTCGGAGCGTTGGGCCGCGGCCGGTCGGCCGGCAGCGTGGACTCCTCCGGCAGGTCGGCGAGGGCGTTGCGCCAGTAGTCGATCTGGCGCGCCGCCAGCGATTGCGGATCGTCCTCCGCACCCAGCAGCTCGCGCTGCCAGACGCTGTAATCGGCGTACTGCACCGGCAGCGGCGCCCACTCGGGCTCGAGTTGCTGCGCGCGAGCGGCGTAGGCGGCCATCACATCCCGGGTGAGCGGTCCCATCGACCAGCCGTCGCCCGCGATGTGGTGGACCACGAACACGATCACGTGCTCGTCGGTCCGGTCGGTGAGCCGGAACAGCGCGACCCGCAGCGGAACCTCCGCCGACACATCGAATCCGACGGCGATCACGTCGATGATCCGCTCGGCCAGGTCGCGCTCGGCCACCCGCATCGGCAGAATCTGCGGAGCCGCCTGCGAGGCCGGCTCCACGACCTGCACCGGACCGTCCTGCGTCTGCGGGTAATAGGTTCGCAGAATCTCGTGGCGGGCCACGACGTCACCCACCGCGCGGCGCAGCGCCGGAACATCCAACCGCCCGATCAGCCGGACCGCGATCGGAATGTTGTATGCCGCGGACTCGGTGTCGAACTGGTTGAGGAACCACATCCGCTGCTGCGCGGGCGAGAGCGGAATCCGTTCCGGCTCCTGGCTTCCCGTCGACGCGGGCGCCGTGCTGCGCGCGGTCAGCGCCGGGCGTGCCGCCGCGGCCGAGGTCTCGACCTGTGCGGCGAGGCGCTCCACCGTCGCGGCCTCGAACACCAGCCGCACCGGCACCTCGGCGTCGAGGGCGGTACCCAGGCGCGCGACCACGCGGGTGGCGCTGAGCGAGTTGCCGCCGAGGGCGAAGAAGTCGTCGTCCAGACCGACCCGCTCCACGCCCAGCACCTCGGCGTAGACCGCCGCGACCGCCTGCTCCGTCGCGGTGACCGGAGCCCGGAAGGCGGTGGCCTCGAAGACCGGCTCCGGCAGCGCGGCGCGGTCCAGCTTGCCGACCGGAGTCAGCGGAATCCGGTCCAGCTCGATGATCATCGTCGGCACCATGTGCGCCGGGAGCTGTTCCCGGGCGTGGGCGTCGAGGACCTGCCGGTCGAATACCGCCGTCGCGCCGGTCGCGGCGGGCAGCACGTAGGACACCAGCGCGGTCGCGCCGCTGGGCGCCGTACGCCCGACGGTGACCGCGAAGTCCACCGATTCGTGGGCGGCCAGCACCGCGTCGATCTCACCGAGTTCGATGCGGAATCCGCGCACCTTGACCTGGAAGTCGTTGCGGCCCAAGTATTCCACCCGGTACTGCGCCTGGTCGCCGTGCTGCGGAGCGGACAGCCAGCGCACCACGTCACCGGTGCGATACATCCGCACCCCGGGCAACCACGGACAGGCCACGAACCGCTCGGCGGTCAGGCCGGGACGGCGATGGTAGCCGCGAGCCAGTTGCGCACCGGCGACGTAGAGCTCCCCGGCGACACCGGCCGGTACCGGACGCAGGCGCTCGTCGAGCACCCACGCGGTGATGCCGCGGATCGGTCCACCGAGGGTGACCGGTTCGCCCGGCCGCAGCGCGTCACTGATGTTGGTGGCGATGGTCGCCTCGGTAGGACCGTAGGCGTTGTAGAACCGCCTGGTGCCACTCGCGACCGGAACCGCCCAGCGGCGCACCAGCTCCGGAGCCCAGCTCTCACCACCCGTGATGACGACCTCGAGCTCGTCGAGCCCGGTCGGATCGACCGACGCCATCGCGGCGGCGGTGACGAACGCGTGCGTCACCCGCTCGGCCCGCAGGAATTCCGCGAGTTCCGCACCGCCGTACACGGTGGTCGGCGCGATCACCATGGTGGCCGGTCCGGCCAGCGCCAGCAGCAGTTCGAGCATCGCGGCGTCGAACGACGGGCTGGCGAAATGGAGCGTGCGCGACTGCGGGGTGACGCCGAAGCGGTCCCGCTGTTCGGCCAGATATCCGGCGATACCGGCGTGGGTGATCAGCACACCCTTCGGCAGACCCGACGAACCGGAGGTGTAGATCATGTACGCGATATCGGCCGGCCGCAGCGGGCGAATCCGGTCCGTGTCGGAAACCGGTGCGCCACTGCGCCTTTCGAGTTCCAGCCCGAACGCGGGGTGGTCGAGCAGCAACCACTCCACGGTCGCCGGGAACCGGTCGCGCACCGCGCCGACGACCAGGCCGAGGCGGACCTCGGAATCGGTGACCATGCGCTCGATGCGCTCGGCGGGATAGTTCGGGTCGATCGGCACGAAGGCGGCGCCGGCCTTGGCGACCGCCCAGACCGCCAGCACCGATTCGATCGACCGCGGAATACCCAGTGCCACCCGGTCGCCCGGGCCGATGCCCCGGCCGATCAGTTCCCGGGCCAGTCGCGAGGAGCGGGCATCCAATTCGGCGTAGGTCATCGACCGTCCGCCGCCGCGCAGCGCGATCGCTTCCGGTGCGGCCGCCGCCGCGGCGGCCATCAGGTCGGGCAGGGTGCCGGAGGTGGTCACCGCGGGACCGGCCACCCGGGTCAGGCGTTCGGTCTCGGCCGCCGAGAGCAGCGGAAGATCGGCGACGTCGATGGCCGGATCGGCGGCGACGGCACTCAGCACCCGGCCGAACCGCTCGGCGAAAGCACGAATGGTGGCTTCGTCGAACAGATCCCGCGCATAGGTGAACCGCACGGCCAGACCACTGCCGGTTTCGGTGACGGTGACCGTCACGTCGAAACGTTCGACGCCGGTGTCGGATTCGAGCGCGGTCGCCCGCAGTCCGGGCAGCTCGAAGCTGCCCGAAGGCAGGTTCTCGAACGAGAGGGCCACCTGGAACAGCGGGCTGCGGCCGGTGGACCGGACCGGATCCAATGCTTCCACGAGGCGCTCGAACGGCAGATCGGCGTGCGCGAAGGCAGCCAGATCGGTATCGCGCTGCCGGGCCAGCAACGCGGTGAACGGTTCGGCGGCCGCCGTCGTCGTGCGCAGTACGACGGTGTTGACGAACATGCCGACGACGTCGTCGAGTTCGGCAGCTCCGCGACCGGCCACCGGGGTGCCGATGGCTACGTCGGAGTTACCGGACAGTCGCGACAGCAGCACCGCGAGCGCGGTGTGCACCACGACGAACACCGAAGCATTTCCGTTGCGGGCCAACGCTTTCAGCCCGGCATGAACGTCGGCGTCGACCACCGCGTCGACGATGCCCGCCCGGAAGGACTGGGTCGCCGGTCGCGGCCGGTCGGCGGGCAGCGTCGATTCCTCCGGCAACCCCGCCAGCGCGGACTTCCAGAATGCGATCTGCTCGGCGGCCAGCGAGTCGTCGTCGGTCTCGTCACCGAGCAACTCCCGCTGCCACAGCGCGTAATCCGCGTACTGCAGCGGCAGCGGAGCCCATCCCGGCTCGTCGCCGTTGCTGCGGGCCGCGTACGCCGCCATCAGGTCACGGGTGAGCGGTCCCATCGACCAGCCGTCGCCGGCGATGTGGTGCACCACCAGGACCAGGGCGTATTCCTCCGCGCCGAGCGCGAAGAGAGCGAGCCGGACCGGCACTTCGGCCGCGACGTCGAAGCCGCGGGCGACCACCGCACCGATACTGTCCGCCAGTTCCGTCGCGGCGACCGCGACCGGCCGCAGCTCGGGAGTGGCTTCGGCGGCGGATCGGATCCGCTGCACGGGCCCTTCGGCATCCTGGGGGTACCAGGTGCGCAGGATCTCGTGGCGCGCGACCAGATCGGCCACCGCCGCGTTGAGTGCGACGATATCCAGTGCGCCGGTCAGCCGCACGGCCGCGGTGATGTTGTAGGCCGGGGAGGCGGTGTCGAACTGGTTGAGGAACCACATCCGCTGCTGCGCCGGCGAGAGCGGAATGCGTTCCGGCCGCGGTCCCGCGACGAGCGCGGGGCGTCCGGCGGCCGGAGCCTGCGCCTCGACCCGTGCGGCCAGGCCGGCGACGGTGCCGGTTTCGAACACCACGCGGACCGGCACCTGGGTGTCGAGGGCGGAGCCGAGCCGCGCCGCGACCCGGGTGGCGCTCAGCGAGTTGCCGCCCAGTGCGAAGAAGTCGTCGTCGCGACCCACCCGCTCGATGCCGAGCACCTCGGCGAACACGGCCGCCACGGTCTCCTCGATGGGTGTAGCGGGGGCGGTGTACTCGTGGGTCTCGAAGACCGGCGCCGGCAGCGCCTTCCGATCGAGTTTCCCGGATGTGTTGAGCGGCAACGCGTCCAAGACCAGCACGGCCGAAGGGACCATGTAGGACGGCAAGCGGTCGGCGACGGCGTCGCGCAGAGCCGCGGAGTCCAACGCGGCATTCGGGGCGGCGACCGCATAGCCGACGAGCTGCTCGCCGGCCGGCCCGGGAGCGACGACCGCGACCGCCTGGCTGACGCCCGGAACGGCCAGCAAGGCGGCTTCGACTTCGCCCAGCTCGATGCGCTGGCCCCGGAACTTCACCTGGAAGTCGATCCGACCCAGATAATCGAGGGCGTCCGCGTTCCAGCGGACGAGGTCGCCGGTGCGATACATCCGAGCCCCGGCCGCACCGAACGGATTGGCCACGAACCGATCCGAAGTCAGATCCGGACGACGCAGATACCCGCGCGCCAACTGATCACCAG
>NZ_CAWMPM010000006.1:0-183867 GCF_963869435.1 Nocardia violaceofusca NBRC 14427 | reverse complement strand
AAGGGTCTCGCCATGAAGGGCAAGGCCAAGGCTCCGGGCGCCAAGCCCGCGAGCGAAGCCCCGGCCGAAGCCGAGGCCGAGGCTGCCGAGGCGCCCGCCGCCGAGGCCGCGTCCGCGGAGGCTCCTGCGGAAACCGCCACGTCCACCGGCCCCACCGAGACCAAACCGACGGTGGCGCCGAAGGGTCTGGCGATGAAGTCCGGCTTCAAGCGCCCCGGCCCCAAGGCCCCCGGCGCCGCGAAGCCCGCCGCTGCCGAATCCGCTCCGGCGGCAACGGAATCCGGTAACGGTGCGGCACCGGCCGATACGGCTGCCGGCGAAGCAGCCGAGGCCCCCGCGACCGAGCCGGAGTCCGCATCGGAGGCACCGGAGTCGACCACGGCGACCGCCACCGGCTCCGCCGACAGCGGCAACGGTGAGGTCCAGCCCCCGACCGCCAAGCCGGGGGGCCTGGGCTTCAAGTCCGGAGCGAAGGCCCCGGGCAGCCGCAAGAAGTAAATTCGCCACACCGCGTAGGGGCGCTGCCGACACCGGCGGCGCCCCTTCGTCGTATCCCCTGTTTTCTGCCGACGACGGCAATCGGTTCGAGGCGTCGTCGGTTTGCGGCGGGTTCACCGATAACGCCGAAGGCCGGCCGCTGCTCGAGCGACCGGCCTTCGATGGTGCGTGGCGTAACTCTCTAGTTGCCCGCGGTGTCCTTGGCCCACTTGCTGGTTCCGGGGGCGGCTTGCAGGGTGTTGATCAGATCCAGTCCCGCGATGCCCAGGGCCGGTCCACCGACGGCGATGGTGCCGAGGATGCCGCCGACGCCGGCGCCGGCGATCGCGGCTGGGAGGCAGCCGACGCCGAACAGCGGCAGGCCCAGGATGCAGCCGGTGATTCCGCCGACCACGACGCCGATCGCGGTGCCGACGAATCCGCCCACGGCCGTGGCGATTCCGAATTGCGTGGAGAAATCGTTCATCGCGCGCTGGTTCTCGAGCGGCGAGGCGATCGGCTGGACGGCGACCGGATGGTCGGTGGTCATCGTCTTCTGCGGCGTCAGTTCGAGGACGGTGCCGTCGTTCTTCACCACCGGCTTCACCGGAACGGCGACGTCGTCGACCCGCACATCGGTGGGCAGCGAGACCACGGTGGCACCGTGGGAATCGGTGACGGAGTAGGACTTTTCGTCCTGCGCGAGCCGGAAGGTCCCCCCTTGCAAGGTCGTGACGACCGTCTTGTCCACGAGTTTGACCGAGTACCTGATCCCGGACTGCTCCGGCGTGGGAGCCGGGTCGGCGTGGGCGGTGGTCAGCCCGGCGGTCAGTGCGCCGATGGTGAGCGCGGAGGCCGCGGTGAGGCTGCGGAGATTCATCGATATTTCCGTTCCGTCATCGAATCTCGGCGCTCGCCCCCTCGACGAGCGCCGTCACACCTGCGGGTTTGCGGTGAGTTCGCTTGGAGCTCAGCGCTTTCGGCCACGCAGGCGGGTCGATGCTACGCGCACGCCCACCAGGGCAGGAGCCCCCAGTCCTGGGGGCTCTCACAATGCACGATGTGGCGAATCGGGTTGCGGCACAGCCGGACCGCGATCCGCCGGAGCGGACCTACTTGTCGTCGGCCCATTTCGTCGTGCCGGGCGCGGCCGACAGCGTGCCGATCACGTCGAATCCGGTGATCGCCAGCGCGGGTCCGCCGATCGCGATGGTGCCGAGGATACCGCCGATGCCGGCCCCCGCGACCGCGGCCGGAATGCAGCCGACGCCCAGCAGCGGCAGGCCCAGAATGCAGCCGGTGACACCGCCGACGATGGCGCCGACCGCGGTGCCGAGGAAGGTGCCGACGGCGGTCGCGACACCGAAGTTGGTTTCGAATTCGTTCATCGCGCGATGGTTTTCCATCGGCGAGGCGATCGGCTGGACGGTGACCGGCTTGTCGACGGTGACGGTGCGCTGCGGCGTCAACTCGAGGACGGTCCCGTCGTTCTTGACCACCGGTTTCACCGGCACCTCCGTCCCGGCGACGCGCACTTCGGTCGGGAGTGAGACGACGGTGGCGCCGTGGGGATCGGTGATCGCGTAGGACTTGCCGTCCGCGGCGATCCGGAAGGTGCCGCCCTGCAGGGTGGTCACCACGGTCTTGTCGACGAGTTTCATGGAGTACTTGATCGCGGCCGGTTGGGGCGCGGCGGCCGGTTCGGCGTGCGCGGCAACGGTTCCGGCGGTGACGGCGCCGACGACCAGTGCGGATATCGCGGTAAGGCGCTGGAGCTTCATCCGGCAATCTTAAACGTCTTCATGTCACAAAAGGGTCAAATCTGAAGAAGGTACGTTCCGGATCTGATTTTCGCACCCGTGTTCCGAATCCGGGTCCGCCCCCGACAGGTAACGAGGCGGACCCGGATCGGCAGCGGCGAGGACCGGTCTGCGGGTTCAGTCCTCGCCGCCTCTTCCCACCGCCAGCGCCGTCGTGACGACTATCGAAAGGGGTGGAAGTTCCAGGCCGGACCCCGGCGCCACGATCCAGTGGCAGCCCTCCCGGGTCCATCGGCCCAGGCTGGTGGGCATCATGATCTCGCCGCCGACGGCCGGGATGCCGATATCGAGACGTTGGAGAATGTCCGCGACCTGCCCACCGGGCCGGCTGTCGGGCAACACGAGGAAGCTCCACCGCACGCGCCGGGCCAGTACCGGCCCGCATCCGCCGTGCTCGGTGAGCGATCGGCACACCGCTTCGGCGCGGTCGGCCGGCAGATGCACGACACCGACGGTGCCGGTCACCGGCAGCGTGACGAATCCACCACGCTGGATACATGTCAGACCGGCGTGATGCCGATAGAACATCACCCAGTCGTCGGCGGTTCTGAGCTTCTCGACGTTCACAGTTTCCCGACCTTCACGGCGACTCCCTCGATATCTTCAAGGCTCCCGCCACTGCGACGTCTCCGAAACGCCCCCACGCGCGCTCTGCACTGCCCTTTCACTGCCCAAATCGCCGGGACCAGCCAATTTCCTTGTACCAGCTCGATTTCGGATGTGGCCGTGCTCACCGACCGCTCGTACTCTGGAGACGAGTTCGCGCGGAAGGGGACATCGTGGTCCGGCAGTGGTCAGGTAAGGAAGCCCGTGCCCTCCGCGATGCCAAACGCATGAGCATCAGGGAGTTCGCGGCCCATCTGGGAGTTCACGAACGCCTGGTGTCGAAATGGGAAGCGGGCGGTGCCCGGGTGCATCCGCGCCCGGTCAACCAGGCCGCGCTGGACACATCACTCGCCAGGTCCGACGAAGTCGTGCGGGCGCGGTTCGCGGCCATGATCGATCAGCCCGTCATCGATCGGCCGGGACCGGAATTCGAGGTGCGTCAAGGTCATTCGGCGCACAGCAAGTATTCGAGCGACGCGGAACTTTTGGCACTCGTAGACGCCGGTGCGATGAGAGGTGATGCGTTAGCCGAGATTTCGGAGAGGGATCTGATCATGGCGGCTGCCCACGAAGCCAGCGAGCACGCCGGTCGCGCCGAGGCGAGTAATGTCGGCGCCTCCGCGCTGGAACAACTCGACGCCGATGCCACCCGCATCGCCAGGGAGTACGTCCACGTGCCGCCGGTTCCGATGATGGTGGAGATGCTGCGGGTGCGCCGGCGGGTGTACCGGTTGCTCGAGGGCCACCAGAAGCCCGCGGACACAAGCCATTTGTATCTGCTGGCCGGCACGCTGTCGGGTCTGCTGGCCAACGCCAGTACCGATCTCGGACATCTCGACGCCGCCGGGGAACAGGCCCGCGCGGCCTGGGCGTACGCGGAACTGTGCGGCCACAACGGATTACGCGCGTGGACGCGCGGTATGCAGGCGCTGATCGAATACTGGTCCGAACGGCCGCGCCGGGCGGTGGCACTGGCGCAGAACGGTCAGCAGTACGCGGATTCGGTGACCGCGAAGGTCCGGCTGCACAACATCGAGGCGCGGATCTGGTCCAAACTGGGTAGCGCCGCCGACGCCGAACGCTGCATCCGCGCCGCCGAGGCCGCGCGCACGGGTACCGGGACCGACGAACTGCACGACGAAACCGGCGGCGTCTTCGGCTTCCCGGAGGCCAAGAGCCATTACTACGCGGGCGCCACGTACATCCATCTCGGCCAGGCCGAGCCGGCACTGGCCGAAACCCTGCGCACGATCGAGTTGTACAGCGGCGGCCCGCGCGAACAGCGGTCCTACGGGGCCGAGGCGCTGGCGCGGGTGGACAACGCGGCGGCCCAGTTGATCAACGGCAGTCTCGACGGCGCCGGGGACGCCCTCAGTCCGGTACTCGAACTCTCCGAGGACCGCCGCATCGCGCAACTCGAGGAACGGCTCACCGGGTTGCGCCGCCGGATCGCGACCCCGCGCTTCCGCGACGCGGTCGAGGCGCGCCGCCTGGACGAACGGATCGAGGAGTTCTGCGGCACGACGGTCGCCACGGGGATGCTGCCGGCCAATCCGCCCACCTGAACGGCGGCCCACGGCGCCCGATGTGACCGGCACAACGCCGATGTGGCGCGGTGGCGATGCCTCGGATATGGAGTTGCGGAGCGGTGGCACCATTGAACAGGTGAGCCCTACCAGTCAGTCATCGCATCAGCCGCCCCGGGTTCTGGAGCAGTCCCTGAAGCTCCAGAATGTTCTCTACGAAATCCGTGGGCCGGTACACGCACATGCGGCACGACTGGAGGCCGAGGGCCATCGCATCCTGAAGCTGAACATCGGCAATCCGGCGCCGTTCGGTTTCGACGCGCCCGATGTGATCATGCGTGACATGATCGCCGCGCTGCCGTACGCGCAGGGCTACTCCGAATCCAAGGGCATCCTGCCCGCGCGCCGCGCGATCGTGACCCGGTACGAGCTGGTCCCCGGCTTCCCCGAGTTCGATGTGGACGACGTCTATCTGGGCAACGGCGTCTCCGAACTGATCACGATGACGATGCAGGCCCTGCTGAACAGCGGCGACGAGGTGCTCATCCCCGCCCCGGACTATCCGCTGTGGACTGCCATGACCAGCCTGGCCGGCGGCACCGCCGTGCACTACCTGTGCGACGAATCCAACGGCTGGCAGCCGGACGTGGCCGATATCGAATCCAAGATCACCGACAAGACCAAGGCGCTGCTGGTGATCAACCCGAACAATCCGACCGGCGCGGTGTACTCGTCGGAGGTGTTGCAGCAGCTGGTCGACCTCGCTCGCAAGCATCAGCTGCTGCTGCTCGCCGACGAGATCTACGACAAGATCCTCTACGACGACACCAAGCACATCTCGCTCGCGAGCCTGGCTCCCGACCTGCTGTGCCTCACCTTCAACGGCCTGTCCAAGGCCTATCGCGTCGCCGGATACCGGTCGGGCTGGCTGGTCATCACCGGCCCGAAGGAACACGCGGCCGGATTCCTCGAGGGCATCGACCTGCTGGCCTCCACCCGGCTGTGCCCGAACGTGCCCGCTCAGCACGCGATTCAGGTGGCGCTGGGCGGCTACCAGAGCATCGAGGATCTGATCCTGCCCGGCGGGCGGCTGCTCGAGCAGCGCGATGTGGCCTGGGAGAAGCTCAATATGATCCCCGGCGTCTCGTGCGTGAAGCCGAAGGGCGCGCTGTACGCGTTCCCGCGGCTGGATCCCGAGGTCCACGAGATCCACGACGACGGCAAGCTGGTGCTCGACCTGCTGCTTCAGGAGAAGATCCTCATGGTGCAGGGCACCGGTTTCAACTGGCCGCAGCACGATCATCTGCGCATCGTGACGCTGCCGTGGGCCCGGGACCTCGCCGTGGCGATCGAGCGCTTCGGTAACTTCCTCTCCAGCTATCGCCAGTAGTCGGGGCCGGGACGAGCCAAAACAAACCGGGAGTTTGGAAAAGTAGGTTTTTGAAGACTTCACTGGCGCAAACTTCGAACTTTTGTGTACAGTAGTCCTCGGCACTCACAGTGCCCGGCCGAGCCGCCTACCCCCCCTGGGTCGCTCGGCCCTGGATTCGACCGCCTACCCCCCTGGGCCGTCGGATCCCTTTCGGGCGGCGGAGACATCCCCCTGCTCTCCGCCGCCCGCACTCCCTGTACCGCCTCTCCGCGAATTTTGGCCTGATTCAGGTGCGTGGTTCTATGCGTTGGCGGCCGGCGGATGGTCGACTGGTTCTGTTAGCCCGTGCCCGGTGAGTTACCCATGTTCTTGCGTGATCAGGCGTACGGATTGCTACCACTGATTTCGGGTGGACATGGGTAACTCGTCGGGGACGGGCAAACGTGGCCACGGTCTCGCCGTCGGCCGCCAACGCTCCTCCGCACGCGCCGGAATCCGGCAGAAATACGCGGAGAGGCGGCACTGCAAATAACTTCCTTTAAGCTCGCTGCGGTGAGCGAGCATCATCATCACCATCATGACCATTCCGGGCCTATTGCTATCGGGGCTACGGCGGCTCGGGTGGTGGTGGGGGTGCTCACCGCGGTCGGGGTGATCGTCGTGATCGCCATGATCTGGTTGTGGCCCAGCCGGCAGCATGTGGATATTCCGTTGCCGATGCAGAACGGCGGCGGTGGGGCGGTGCAGACCGAGGCCGGCACCGTGGCGATGCAGGATATGGGGCCGTGCGGTAGTCCGTCGAACGGGCGCGCCTTTCCCGATACTCCGCAACCGCCGCCGACGAATTCCTATACCTGCCAGCGCAGTCTGGTCTCGATCGATTCGGGGCCGAACAAAGGCAGCCGGACGCTGCTCGAAATCGCGCCGGGGCCGGGACAGCCGGATTTGCATGCGGGAGACCACATTCGGCTGGTTCGGCAGGACGATCCGAGCGGCACCACCATCTATTCCTTCGACGACTTTTCGCGCGGAATGCCGCTGTTGCTGATCACGCTCGTCTTCGTGGCGGTCATCGTGGTGGTGGCGCGATGGCGCGGATTGCGCGCGGTGCTCGGCCTGGTGTTCGCGTTCGGGGTGCTGGTCGTATTCCTGCTGCCCGCCCTGCTCGACGGGAAGCCGGCGATACCGGTCGCCCTCGTATCGGGAGCGCTGATTCTCTACGCGGTCCTGTATCTGGCGCACGGCGTCAATCTGCGGACCAGTTCGGCGTTGCTGGGCACGCTCAGCGCGATGGTGCTCGCGGCGGTGCTGTCCTGGGTCGCGCTGGAGGTGACTCATCTGACCGGTCTGTCGGAGGAGCAGAACACCAACGTCGCGACCTATATCCAGCACGTCAGCATTACCGGCCTTCTGCTCGCGGGCTTCATCATCGGCTCGCTCGGTGTGCTCAACGACGTGACCATCACCCAGGCCTCGGCCGCCTTCGAACTCGCCGCCCTCGACGAAGAGGCGACGCGGCGTGAGATTTTCGCGGCCGCCATGCGCGTCGGCCGCGACCACATCGCCAGTACGGTCTACACGCTGGTCCTCGCCTACGCCGGCGGTGCGCTGCCGCTGTTGCTGATGTTCTCCGTCGCCGGTCGCTCCATTCGCGACGTGCTGACCGGTGACGCGGTGGCCATCGAAATCACCCGTTCCGCGGTCGGCGGCATCTGCCTGGCGCTGTCGGTTCCCTTGACCACCGCCATCGCGGTCCTGCTGGCCCGCCCGTTCGGCCGGCTCGCCGACTTCGACGACTACGAGCCCGAACCCGCACCCCGCCGTGCCCCCGTGCCCGCGGGCCGCCGCCGGGCGGAGAGCGCCGCGGAAACCACCGGCGGCCGCCGCAGAGTCGCCGCGCGCGGCGAGACCGCGGGAAGCCGCCGGCGCGTGGACGGCCGGGAGAACAGGCCCGGCCACGACCACGCGGACCACCGCGGCGGACCCAACACGGGTAGTCATCGCCGCGTCGAAGGACGTCCGGGCGAGCCGCCTGCCCGCCGACGCACCGCCCCCTCGCCCGATACGACCGGGGGCCAACGCCGCGTCGACGATCGCCGCGCCGACACCGGCGACCACCGGCGCATCGATGATCGCCGAGCCGATACCGGCAGTCACCGGCGCATCGACGATCGCCGAGCCGATACCGGCAGTCACCGGCGCATCGACGGCCGAACCGGAGAGCCGACCGGCGGCCACCGGCGCGTCCCGTCCGGCCGACCTCACGACGACCCCCGGCCGAGCTGGCCCACCCGTCCGCCGCGACCGGACGCGGAACGCCAACCTCGCAACGACCCGCAGCCTCGAAACCGAACCTCTTGGCCCACAACAGGTTATGAAGAATGATCGAGTGAACGATCGGCGCCTCCGGCTGTTCCGCTACCGGCCGTGTCCGCGACGCTGAACGGTTTCGCTCGCCGGTGATCCGCCGGCGGTCATCACCGCCGCCACCACGATCGCGAGGGCCGCGATCACCGCGGTGGTGGCCCAGCCGAGCCGGCTCACCGCGGCCGCGCCGAAGGCGGTGCCGGCGCTGCCCCCGACGAAGTACACGACCATATAGGCGCTGTTGAACCGGGCGGGTGAGCCCGGGTCGATGGCCAGCACCGTGCTCTGATTGGCGACCTGCGCCGCGAACAGGCCCGCGTCGAACAGACCGAGGCAGACGAGGGCGAGCACCGTATTCGACAGGGCCACAGCGAGTGTCACGGCGGCGGCGCCGGCGACGACGAGTCCCACCAGGATGACGCGACGCGCCCCGACCCGATCCGTCCACGCCCCCGCGATGCGGGTCGCGGCGACACCGGCCAGTCCGGCGAACGCGTACAAGCCGATTCGCTCGGCGGAATAGGAGAACGGCGGCTGCGACAGCGCCGCCGCGAGCCCGGCCCACACCGTACAGAAGGCGAAGAACCACAACGCGCCGCGTCCGGCCGCCGACCGCAGCAACGGATACCGGGTGAACAGTCCCGGCAGCCCGCGCAGCATCGTCAGGTAGCCGGAAGCGACCGTGGCCGTCGCGGCGGGCAGCACGAAACGGGTCGCCACCGCCAGTGCCGCACATGCCGCCGCGAAGACGAGCAGCATGCCCCGCCAGCCGATGAGGTCGGTGAGCCAGCCGCCGACGATGCGTCCAGCCAGTACTCCGGCCGAGATCCCGGCCGTCACCGTCCCCAGCACCGTCGCGCGCCGGTTCGGTTCCGCGAAACGGCTTGCGACGGAGCTCATCTGGGCACCCACCGAGGACGCCGCACCGACCAGCCCGATCACCGGGCCGAGCAACCACACCACCCCCACGGCGGCGCCGATCGCCGATGCCGCGGCGAGCGCGGCGAACTGCAGCGAAACCACCGTCCGAGGTGGATGTCGGTCCACCAGCGGAACCAGGAGCGCCAGCCCGAGCAGATAGCCGACCGGCCCGCACGCCAGTGCGATCCCCATTTCCGCGACCGATCCGTGCAGCGAGCCCGCCACTGCCGCCATACCCGGCTGCAGCACGTACATGGTGGCGGTGCCGAGTCCCGCCCCCACCGCCATGAGTCCGACGACGGATGTGCGCAGCACCGGGTCACGGGTATCGGTCAGCAGGTCGTTTTTCATGACCACGACGCTAGAAACCACTCCCGGCGGGTGCTGGCGCTAAACGGACGCGACCGTCGGCGCCCACCGCGAGAGCGTGAAAGGCGAACTCGTCCGTAGTCGTTCAGTCCGGAAGCAGGCCCATCGCCGTGAGGATTCGGTCCGCGTGGCCGGAATCGATGGTCTCTCCGCTTATCAGCAACCGGTAGTAGAGCGCGCCGTAGATCAGATCGATGGCCGTGTCCGGGTCGAAGCCGGCGGGAAGGCTACCGGCGGATCGGGCCTCGCCGAGGAGTTCGCCCACCTCGGCCCGCCGCCCCGCGATGAACCGATCCCGCAGCGCCGCAGCCAATTCCGGGTCGTGTTGCGCCGCGGCGACCAGGGCCACGAAGGGGCGCCGGGCGTCGGGATCGCCCATCAGCGTCGCCACCCGGCGGACCGTCGTGCGCAGACGGGCCAGGGCATCGCCTTCGGCGGGGACGCTCATCCGGTCCGCGAAGGCGTCGGTGAAGGCATCCATCAGGACGGCCGCCTTGGTGGGCCACCAGCGGTAGATGGTGTTCTTGCTGACTCCCGCGTGGGTGGCGATCTCGTCCACACTCAGCCCCGGCAGTCCGCGGTCGGTCAGCAGGTCGCGGGCCGCCGCGAGCACCGCGCGCCTCGAACGCTCACTGCGCGGCCGTCCAGGACCGCGCGACTGTGTCATCTCGACCATGGCGCAAGTCTAGCGTTTTGGATACGATACGAGCAGTATCCTAATTAACCGCAGATGAGAGGCATATGATGGCGACAGACAAGGTGTGGCTGATCACGGGAGCCTCGTCCGGATTCGGATTCGCGCTGACTCGCGCGGTCGCGGCCGCCGGCGGCCGGGTCGCCGCGACGGCCCGCGATCCCGAGCGCGCGCGGGCCCTGCGGGAGTTGGCGGCCGAGCATCCCGAACGAATCCTGGTCGCCCCGCTGGACGTCACCGACGCCGAGCAGCCCCGGCAGGCGATCGCGCAGGCGAAGCAGGCCTTCGGACGGATCGATGTCGTGGTGAACAACGCCGGCTACGGGGTTTTCGGTGCGCTGGAGGAGATTCCGGACAGTGACGTGCGCGCCGTATTCGAGACCAATGTCTTCGGATCGCTCAACGTCGTGCGCGCCGCGCTGCCGGTATTGCGCGAGCAGCGGAGCGGTCAGCTCGTACAGATCTCGTCGGTGGCCGGTGTCGCCGCGCCGTCGCCGGGGCTGGGCCTTTATGCCGCAACGAAATTCGCGGTCGAAGGGATGAACGAAGGATTGCTCCGGGAGGTCGCCCATCTCGGCATCGGTGTGACCATCGTCGAGCCCGGCATGTTCGGCACCGGTTTCGTTGCGTCACTGGGGATTACACCCACCGCCCATCCGGACTACGGCGACAGCGTCCGAGCGGCCTACGACCGTTTGTCCACCCTGGATCCCAGCGTGTACGGCGATCCGGACGAGGCCGCGCGGCAGATCGTCGCCGCGGTCGAATCCCCCACGCCCCCGCTGCGACTGCCGATCGGCCGGGACGCGATCGCCGCGATCCGCGCCAAACTGACGGGGGAACTCGCCGCCCTGGATGCATTGGACGGCGCCACGGCGAGCATCGGGTAGTTGCCGGGTCTCGGCACGTCGCGCGGGTCGAAATCCGGGGTGGCAGGCGCGCGGGAATGCCGCTAAGGTCGTTGCGTTCCACCGGCACGGTGCCGGTGGAGTTCTTCAACGGGGGTGGGCCGCATGGCATTCCGTAAATCGACGATTCAGAAACAGCTGGCCGAGAAGCTGGCCGAATTCGCTCCTCCGGGTGAGCAGATGCAGCTGGCCTTCCAGGCGATCACCGGCCCCAGCCCGTGGGTGGACGATCTGCCCTACGTGCGGTTCGCGATGCTGTTCGTGCGCAAGTACTACTTCGTGGTGCTGACCAATACGTCGGTCGTCATCGTCGAGGCGAACAAGTGGACGGGCCGGCCCGCGAGCCTGGTCTGCGCCGAGCATTTCAGCACGGCCATGTTCACGGAGATGAAGATCAACCCGCTCTGGTCGAGGGTGTACTACCGCATGCCGCACACCGGAGCGCCCGAGCGCCTCAATGTGCATCGCCGCTGGCGCGAAGAGCTCGACGCGCTGGTGTCGCGACTCCCGCAGTTGGCGAATCTGGCTGCCTGAGAGCAGGCGGGTCATCGCCGCCGCTTCCGCGAATCCGATTGCAGGGAAATGATCTTCGCGTCCTCGCTACCGGTCGTGTTTGCGCCCGAATCCGTCGCGGTACGTCCGTAGTCCCCGGGTCCCACTTCGCGCGTCCAGAACGGAACGACGTGCGGGTTGTGACTCGGGGCGATGGTCGTGACCACGTACTCCGCTTCACGCAGCGGATATGGTCCCCACACACCGCTCGGACACGCGCCTGCATGGATACCGCAGGAGGCAGCGGTGGTGACGATCGCCCAGTGCGCGAACAACTCTCGGTTGCGATGCTCTGTCATCACCTACTCCGCTCAGGCTCGTCGCGTACCACGCGGGCGGCGAGGTAGTGATCCCAGAATTCACGGCGGACCACATCCCACAAGTCCGCCAGATCCGGACGTAGTTCCCGCGCGGCGGCGAGATCCGTGCCCGGCGGGAAGAGTTCGTCGATGTCGCTGGATGTATTGCGTACGTTGATGATGTCGATGCCACCGCGTCCGTGCCGCCACGTCGCGCGCAGCCCGCGCACTTCGGTGATGCGGGTCGTCATCCGGCACCGCACCGATCCCGGCACCACCGCAACCCGAGTTCTTCGAGATCCAGGCGCTCCCTGATGTGCTGAACGCCTATCGGCAACGGAAGAGTATCGGATTGCCTGGCCGGCAACGGCATCCGACGCGGGCACGTTTCCGGGAGCCGCGAGCCGACCGCAACCCGAACCAGACAGATGGTGCCGAAGCACAACCCGATCGTCAGCATCAGGCTCATGTCACCGCATCCTCTGTGCTGCAACGCATTCCCGGACAGCGCTGAGTACATCTCCCGCAAGCGGTCGGTAGTCACCGACGGGCGCATCGTTCCACAATCGATACGCATCCGACTGCAGAGTTCCCGGAGCGGGAAGCGCGATCTCGGCGTTCACACCGGCGATGTCGACGTAGTGCCGAAACATCTCGGCGTGCAGCAACGGATCGGTCAGATCGGCATCGGCGGGAAGAGTGAGGAAGGTCCACCGCATCGAGCGCGGATGAGCGATGATCGGCCCGGCCGATCCGGACATGTCGACCAACCGCCCCCGCACCCGCGCCCCGAGCGCACTCGGCATCGACAAGGCGGCCAACGTCTTTCCCGCGCGCACGACCAGCCGCCCCGACCCCGGATGCACCTCGGCATCCAACCCGAACGCGCGCCGGTAGATCATCGCCCAGTTCTGCGGAGCACTCTCCGCACCTGCAGGCACATCGCTGAGCACATCATTCATCGCTCCCTCGATTCGAATAGGCAGCACACGACCGACCTCGGTGGCGTTGTAAAGTGCTGCGCTCCAGTGGCTTTCACCAGTCCGACAACCGCTCCGCAACAGCAGGCCCACCGCTACCCGGTGGCACGCATTGCGGCTGCCTCCCCTCTGTTCCAGTGCATCACCTTCAGGTCGAAATGGCACTGTCAGAACGGCATATGCCAAAAGACTGGGCGAAACCCCAGCACTGCTGTCATGCTGGCAGTCGACTTCTGCCAATTTTTGGTACTGCCAAGGGGGCTGTGTGGCCGACGAACGCGCATCATTGCCGCGACGACAACTGGGGCGCTTCGTCCGCCGCCAGCGCGAAGAGAACACCTCACTGACGCAAGAAGCTGTGGCGAAAGCCATGCAGTGGAGTCACAGCAAGTACGCACGGCTCGAACGGGGCGAACCGGGCAAGGTTCTCGACCGCGATCTCGCCGAACTCGGCAAGATTCTCGAGATTCCCGAGAACCAGGTAGGCGCCATGATCGAACTGGCGCGTCAGGTAGCCGAAAAGACCTGGTACAACTCGTTCAACGATCTCATTCGAGCGAACTTCGACGTGTACATGCGGTTGGAGACAGACGCGCGCTCGATGGAAATCTGGCGACCGGATATCGTGCCCGGCTTGTTTCAGACGGCTGACTATGCCGGCGCACTGAACCGGATCTACTTCCCGAAGGAATCCGAGGAGGAACACGCGCGCCGAATTCAGCTGAAATTGCAGCGCCAGAAGATACTTACGCGCAAGAAGGCACCGGTCGTCGTTGATCTCGTGCTTCACGAGTCTGTTCTTCACACGGTTGTGGGGAATCATTCCGTCACAGCAAGCCAGCTGAGGCACCTAGCCGATATCAGCACCAAACCGAACGTCACCGTCCGTGTTCTGCCTTATGCGGCCGGTTTTCCGCTCGGCACACCGGTAGGACCGTTCGCCATTCTCGACTTCGAGACCAGCTCCAACGGCGTAGCCGAACCGACAGTCGTGTACGTCGAGAACTACACCGGTGACATGTACCTTGAGGAAGACGCGGACGTCCAGCGATACCGCAGGGCCTCCGCGACCATCCAGCATACAGCGCTGGATGCCGTGGCCAGCAGGATGCTGCTACGGCGAGCAGCACGGAAGGACGCAACCAAGTGAGCAATGACCGTCTGGCGGAGGCGCAGTGGTTCAAGAGCACGCATAGTTCAGGTAATTCGGAGTGCGTCGAGGTCGCCTTCCTCGACCACGGCATGGTCGGCGTCCGCGACAGCAAGAACCCCTCCGGCCCCGCATTGATCTTCACCCCCGGCGAATGGAATGCCTTTGTCGGCGGCGCGAGCAGCGGCGCATTCGACCGAGCGTGAGCGTGCTGCACCCACGATGCGTCAGGGCTCTGCGACCTCGACCAGTTGCTTGCCGAGATTGCGGCCCTCGAAGACGGCGCGCAATGCGCTCGGCGCGGATTCCAGTCCCCTGCTGACGGTTTCGGCAATGGTTATCGCTCCCTGGGCCTGCCATTCGCGCAATGCCGTGAAGGCTTCCGGAAAACGGTCGAGGTAATCGAGGAAGATGAACCCCTCCATGCGCGCCCGGTCCAGCGCCAGCCTCATATAGTTCCGCGGCCCCAACGGCGGATCGGCACCCTCATAACCGGACGAGATCGCCCCGGCCAGGACGACACGTGCGTGAGGGGCCAGGTGCGCCAGACCGTATTCGAGAATTCGGCCGCCGACACCGTCGAAGAAGACGTCGACACCGTTGGGGGCGAGATCGGTCAGACGGGCATCGATATCGTCGTGCTTGTAGTCGAGGGCGGCATCCAGACCCGCGTGGTCGATGATCCAGGAGCACTTCTCCGGGCCACCAGCGATACCGATGACCTTGCAGCCCAATGCCTTTGCTATTTGCCCTGCGATGGACCCGGTGATACCGGCCGCCGCCGAAACCAGCACCGTCCGACCGGGCTCGGGACGGCCGATATCCGTCATACCGAAGTACGCGGTCAAGCCCGGCGGTCCGAACAGACTCAGCATCGATGTAGGGGGCACACCGTCGGGCACAAGGTTCAACCCGAACAACCCGCCCGCAGACCGAACGACGTAGTCCTGCCATCCCACCATCCCCGCGACCCAGCTACCCACCGGACAATCCGGGTCGTTCGAGCGAACCACCTGGCCGACACCACTGCCACGCATCACCGCGCCGATCGGCACGGCGTCGATATAGTTGTCGGACGCGTTGAGCCAGCCCCGCTGTGTGGGATCTATTCCCAGCCAATGCACCCGAATCAGGGCCTCTCCGGGCCCCGGCACCGGGACCGGCACATCCCTCAACTCGAAATCTTCGTCCCGCAGTGCCCCTACCGGCCGTCGCCGCAACACCCACTGCCTGTTCACCGCGTCCACCACCGGGCGATAGTAGATCGCCCGGCACCCGCCGCTCGACTCCTTTTCCGCCCGGGCGACAGCGCACGACATCCGGTTGCTGCGCGAGCGGTCGCAGTCGGTCTCGCCCGCCGCGGCTTGGCCATCGCCGATCGGCTTGCTACTGAAATCTGTTCGTCTACAACTTCTTTCGCGGCTCGGCGTGTTACGCCAAGTGGGCGCATGGTCTACAACTGAACACCTCCGGCTGTCACAGCCTCAAGGTAGCTTCGCGTCCATGCCCGCCAACCCGTCGAATCCGCACGACGCCTACTTCCGGCGCGTACTGAGCCGCCCAGCCGACGCCGCGTGCGAACTCCGCGCGGCGCTCCCGGCAGCCGTCACCGACCGGATCGATTGGGACACACTGCGTTTGCAGTCCGGCAGCTTCGTCTCCGCGGATCTGCGCTCCCGCTACAGCGACCTGCTCTACCGCACTCGCCTCGACGGCCATCCCGCCTACATCTACTTGCTGATCGAACACCAAAGCCGCAGCGACCATTTCATGGCCCTGCGCATCGTGGAGTACCTGGTCGGCATTTGGAATCAGCATCGTAGCCAGCACCCGGAGGCGCGCACCCTGCCCGCGGTGATCCCGCTGGTCGTGCACAGCAATCACACCGGCCGCCCATGGAAGGCCCCGACCGAAGTGGCCGATCTCATCGACCTCGACCCATCCGCCCGAGAAGCATTGCAGCCTCATCTGCCCCGGCTTCGGTTCCTGCTCGACGACGTGGCGGCACTGGACCTGCCCGCCCTGCTCCGACGGGATCTCACACCCGCCACCCGAGTGATGCTGGCCCTGCACAAAATGGCACCGAACAACATCGACCTCGGCACCGATATAATTTCACTGATCGACGACCTGCGTGCACTGCTGTTCGGCCCGAGGGGAAGGCACAGTTCCAGGCCGTCATCGCCTACGTGATGACCGTCAGCGACATTTCGGAAGTTGATCTGCTCCCGTTGGTCGATCAGCTCGGACCGCCAGCCAAGGAGGCAATCGTGACCACTGCCGAACGGCTCCGCGCCGAAGGCGAAGCCCGCGGGGAAGCACGGGGTGAAGCACGCGGGGAAGCACGCGGGCGTGCCGAAGCACTCATCGAGCTACTCACCCTCAAATTCGCTCCCCTACCCGCGGACGTCACCAAGACCGTCCACGCGGGCACTCCCGAGCAAGTACGCACCTGGACAGCGCGTGTCCTCACCGCGACAACCCTGGACGAAATCTTCGCCTGAGCCCGCAGCCGCTCACCCCTACTGCGCGGGGCGGAGTTCCACGCAGCATTCGCCGGCGGTCGGCGCCAGCACCGCTTCGAGTGTCTCGGCTTTCAGGCCGGACAGCACTCCGCGTAGATAGGCGTGGTTGAGGCCGCAAACCAGGCCGGGGGCTTGGGTGGAGAGAGGGTGGAAGGGGCAGTTGCGCAGGCGTAGGCAGTTCAGCGGGTCGCGGCTGGGTTCGAAGCCCTGGTCGGACAGGATCGCCTGCACCACCGTGAGGGCGCGCTCGACGCCCAGGCGGCCGGGGCGTAAGCGCTCGCGGGCGTTGTGGCCCAGCGTATTTCCGCGTTCGGCCGCGACTCGTTCGGCGGCGTCGCGGGCCGTTTCGCCGGTGCTCTCGGCCAGCACCGCATCCATCAGGATCTCGGCCAGCACTTCGTGGCGGCGTTCGGGGATGTTCACCCGCACCTCGGCGTCGGTGGGCTCGTACACCTTGGGAGCGCGGCCGACGCGGCGCAGGCCGCCGGTCTGTTCGTAGCGCGCCTGGAGGAGTCCGGCGGCGACGAGTTTATCCAGATGGAAGGCAGCCAGCTTGCGCGAGATACCGACCTGTTCGGCCGCTTCGTCACGAGTCACCGGCCGCCGGGCCGCGCGGATGAACCTGTACATGCCGCGCCGCAGTTCGTCATCGAGCACCGCGACCGCACCGATCGCCGAATCGCTGGTCATCCGACCACAATAACGCCTAATCGCATGGGTCGAAAGATCGATCGCATCGATTCACGGGCGTTGTATTGACCACAGATACAGTTTCACCAATACTTATTGGCGAAACTGAACCTCGACCGAGGGAGGGTGGAGTCATGGCGGATGATGTCGTGGCCGGAGATTTGGAGCAGGCCAAACAACCCGTCAGTGCCGCACTGGCCGGGCCGTACGGGCATCCGTTCCACCCGATCCTGGTGACGGTGCCGATCGAGGCGTGGGTCGCGAGCCTCGTCTTCGACATCGGCTCCCACATCGTCGACGACCCGCAGTTCCTCGCCCGCGGGGCCGAATGGCTGGTGGCGATCGGCGTGCTCGGCGCCTTGGCCGCCGCCTCGATCGGCTTTCTGGACCTGTTCGCCATCCCGTCCGGAACGCCCGCGTTCCGCACCGGACTGACGCATATGAGCCTGAATCTGGTCATCACCATCGCCTATGCACTGAACTTCTGGTGGCGGACCGCGGCCGGCACCGATCGCGCGACACCCGTCGGGCCCCTGGTCTTGTCGATCGCATCCCTGCTCGTGCTGGGCATATCCGGATATCTCGGCGGCAAACTCGCCTACCACTACGGCGTGCGAGTCGCCGGCGAAACCACGCAGGCCACCGGCTACCGCCGCTGACCTTCCCTTCTCATATTTCGGGAGTCACCATGGGCATCGCAGCTCTGATCCTCTGGCTGCTCACCGCCGGCGGAGGGTTCTTCCTGCTGGCCACCTGGATCGCCAAAGGCGGTGCACGACAACCCAGTTCGAGCCATCTGCCGCCGCCGGTGATCTTCGGGCACTTCCTGCTCGCCGCCGCCGGCCTCGTGGTGTGGATCATTTACCTGGTCATCGACAACGACGCCCTCGCGTGGGTCGGATTCGCCTTGCTCGTGCCCGTCGCGCTGCTCGGATTCGTCATGTTCTTCCGCTGGCTGCCGGTGTTCCGCGCCCGCACCGCGAACCAGGCCACCGACCACGCGGCGGCAAACCTGGCCGGGGCACACGAGGCCGCAGAGCCCGCCGAGCGGCATTTCCCCGTGGCGATCGTCGGTGGGCACGGCGTCCTGGCCGTCGCGACGCTCGTGCTCGTGCTGCTCACCGCTCTCGGCGTCGGTGGGAGCTAGCGTGTCCGTCCCCGCGTTACACGTCGTCCACGAGACCGGCGCCATCGACCTCGCGGTCGCCGAGGATGCCGCTCGGACCTTCCTCACCGCGTTGGGCGTCAGCCTCGACAGCGAACATCTGCAGGCCACGCCGGGCCGGATGGCGCGCGCCTACGCCGAACTGAGGGCTACGACGAACTGGTGCTGGCCCGCCGCATCCCGTTGCGCTCGGTCTGCGAACACCATCTGCTGCCGTTCGAGGTGACCGTCGTCGTGCCCGCGGCCTGAACTCCGCGCCCTGAGGCGAGCGTCAGCCGCCGGGTCGAGCACCCGCCACGGCGAATGCGACCGCCTCGGCCGCATTCGCCGCCCGGTGACTCCCCTCGACCGCTCCGCCCTCGGCATCGAGGATCTGCCAGCCACCGATCGACACCACCGGCACGTCCCCACGTCGATTGGCGAGCGCCAGCTCCGACAGCGTTCCCCAGGAACCGCCCACCACGATCACCGCGTCCGCCGACCGGACCAGAATCGCGTTCCGCGCCTCACCCATCCCCGTGTACACGACGGCGGACAGGCCGTCACACACACCCGCGCGGTCGGTGTCCGGCCGGACTCCGATCATTAGGCCGCCTTCGGCCGACGCACCCTCGGCGACCGCCGCCATCACCCCGGTTCCGCCGCCGCACAACACGATCGCGCCGGCCCGGGCCAGCAGCCGCCCGACCTCCCGCGCGATATCGGCCTCGGCGTTCGTGCAGTCGCGCGGCCCGCAGACCGCGACCTGAACAGGGGGCATCTCGCACACTCCTCGGGCGTGGCCGATAGGTACTGCGGCAGCGGCGAAACCACCTACTGCCGCGGCGGGAACGGTGGCAGCAGCGGCGGAATGGTCGGCACCACGATCGGCGGCAGGCCCGGGACGACGATGGTCGGCGGCCCCGGCGTCGGGGGTGCGGTCGTGGTGGTCGGCGCCTGCCAGTTCGGAGTGGGCGCGGCGACCGAGGCATTGGTGGCATCGGTGGTCGGCGCTACCGAGAGGTCCGCGGAGGCGCGGGGCGGCGCGACAGGCACCGAAGTGGAGGCGGAGGTGTTGCTCTGGGAATCGCCGCGCAGAACCGATTGGCCCCAGCCGAGCCCGATCCCGAGCGCGGCGACGACGACCAGCGCACCGACCGCCACCCCGGCCACGCTCAACTCCCGGCGACGACCGGCACCGACAGCACCCACCTTGCCGCCGAGTGTGCTCGTGGCGCGCGCCTTGTTCCGCTTGCGCGCGCGTCGCAGCGCATCCTCGGACAACCACACCGGCGCCAATTGCACGGTGTCGTCGGCGGATCCGGGCCCGGGAGCCTGTGGAACCGGCGCGGGTGTGGCCACCTGGGCGGGGCGGGCGAGCAGTGCCGCGCCGCGCACGATCACCGTCTCCGGATCGGCGGGCACCAGCACCGGCATCCCCATCCACCGCTCCAGAATGCGCGCGATCAGAGGAATCCGGGCGCAACCGCCGATCACGAAGACCGCCTGCACGGCCTGTTCGGAGCGCATCATCACATCGCGGGTCATGCGAGCCGAGGATTCGACCGCGAGCATGATCAGCGCTTCGAAGTTCTCCTGCGACAACAACACCAGGCCGTGCTCGGACGGCACCGCGACCGCCGTGGTACTCGACAACTGCTCCTTGGCCTGCCGGCATACGCCGTCCAGGGCCGCCAAACCCTGTGCGGTGGGGGGATGTTCGATCCGGCCGGAGGCGATCTGCTGTTCGCGGATCAGCGAATCCAGGTAGTCGCCGCTGATGTCGCTGGTGCGCTCGCTGTGGCTCACCTGGCCGGACTCGACGTCGATCACGCTGACCGAGAGGCCGGAACTGCCGAGGTCGTAGAGCGCGACCGTGCGATACCCCTGCAGTTCACCGGTGGCGCGCAGGAATTCCCGCGCCGCCGCGACCTCGGGCACGAGTTCGTAATTGGTGAGCTGGCGACGCGCCAGGGCGCCCCGCAGCGTGCGCGCATGCTGTTCGTTGCGATAGGCCAGCGCGGTCGCGGCGATCTCGGGCGCGGAACCGAAGACGGCGCCGACGGTTTCGGCGGCCACATCGTCCATGGAGTGCTGCTCGCCGACCGGCATCGCCTGCACGTCGAAGGCGGTGGCGACGAATCGTTCGGCGGAGTTACCGGGATGTGGGATCGCGACGCGAATGGCGCCGGCCCCCACCGAAACTCCCAGTACCGAACTCATCTGCCGCCCATCTCGTTTCACGCTTCCCGACCGGTACGCCCCGGCCACCGCCCCCACCGGCCTGCGCTGGGCCGTGCGAGCGCCCCCAGGCCGCCGTGAACGGGCCCGATGCGCATGCCGCAGGGCGCCGCCACTCTACCTGGCTCCCGCCACACTACGACGTGCCGAGTCCCGCGTACACCCATCCCGCGGCGGTCCACGCGGCGCGCTCGAGACAGTTGCGTCCGTCGATGATGGAACGCCCGCGCACCACCGGCTCGAGGTCACGCGGCGAGAGTGCGGTGAACTCGTCCCATTCCGTGAGAACCAGCACGACATCCGCCCGATCACACGCCTCCGCCACCGAGGTCGCGTAGTTCAGCGTCGGAAAGACGCGACGGGAGTTCTCCAGCGCTTTCGGGTCGTAGACCGTGACCACCGCACCGTGCAGCTGGATCATTCCGGCCACGTTCAACGCGGGCGAATCGCGCACATCGTCGGATTCCGGTTTGAAGGCCGCGCCCAGCACCGCCACGTTGGCGCCCAGCAGCGAACCGCCGCACGCCTTGGCCGCCATATCGACCACCTTGGTGCGCCGGCGCATATTGATGTTGTCGACCTCACGCAGGAACGCGACCGCGTGATCGGCGCCGAGCTCCCCCGCCCGGGCCATGAACGCCCGGATGTCCTTGGGCAGACAGCCACCGCCGAAACCGAGCCCGGCGTTGAGGAACCGCCGGCCGATGCGGGCGTCGTGGCCCAGCGCGTCGGCCAGCATCGTGACATCGGCTCCGGTCGCCTCGCAGACCTCGGAGACGGCGTTGATGAACGAGATCTTGGTGGCCAGGAACGCGTTGGCCGACACCTTCACCAGTTCCGCGGTGGCCAGATCGGTGAGCAGGAACGGCACCTGCGCCGCGATCAGGTCGGCGTAGATCTCGCGCACCTGCGCTCGCACCCAGTCGGCGCGCTCGCGTTCGCCGTCGACACCGAGGACCAGCCGGTCGGGCCGCAGCGTGTCGCGCACCGCGAACCCCTCCCGCAGGAATTCCGGATTCCAGGCGACCTCGACGTCGGTGCGCGCGCGGGATCGCATCCGGCGGCCCAGTTCCGCGGCCGTGCCGACGGGCACCGTCGACTTGCCGATCAGCACCGACGGCCGCTCCAGCAGCGGCGCCAGCGAATCGGCCACGGCGTGGACATATTTCAGGTCCGCGCCGTATTCGCCCTTCTTCTGCGGGGTGCCGACGCCGAGGAAGTGGGCGTCGGCGTGCGCGGCCGCCTCCTCGTAGGAGGTGGTGAAGCGCAGTCGCCCGGCGTCGAGGTTGCGGCGCAGCACCGCTTCCAGGCCGGGTTCGTAGAACGGCACGACGCCGTCGGACAATTTGGCCACCTTGCCGGGGTCGATGTCCACCCCGAGCACCTCGTGACCGAGCTCGGCCATGCAGGCGGCATGGGTGGCTCCCAGATATCCCGTCCCGAATACCGTCAGACGCATAGTCGATTGATACGCGGCGGGTATGGCCGGTCCGCGTCCACGAGGCGAGGGCGCAGGCAACAGTGGGTGTACAGGGAGAAACCGCCGCCGATCAGCGCATTCGCCGACCACCTACCATCGCAGAGTGCGAAAACGGTGGTGGGTGCGCGGTGCGGTGGGGGTGGTGCTCGTGCTCGCCGTCGCGGTGGCGGCGCTGTGGCCGGTGTACGTGCGCCCGCGTACCGACGCGCCGCGCCCGGCCGATGCCATCCTGGTCCTCGGGGGCGCCCACGACGGCCGTGAGGAGCTGGCGCTGCGCCTGGCCCACGACGGTTACGCCCCGCAGGTGGTGTTCTCCGATCCCTACGACCACTCCCCGCTGATCAATCGAATCTGTCACGGCGGATACAGCTTCCGGGTGAGCTGCTTCGATCCGGAGCCGCGCACCACACGCGGCGAGGGACGCGAACTGGCCGCCCGCGCGGCACGGGAGAACTGGCGACGCGTGATCGTGGTGACCTTCACTCCGCACATCTCCCGCGCCCGGTATGTGCTCGGAAAGTGCTGGGGCGGTGAGGTTCTGCTCGTCGACGCGCGGCCGCACATCGGGCCGGCGCGGTGGGCCTACCAGTACCTGTATCAGTCCTCGGGATATGTCAAAGCCGCCTTCGAGGACTGCTGAACCGGCGGCCGTCGAGCCGGGCATCGGCTCCACGACCTTCCGGCTCGCTCACGGCCGATCCGACACCTCACCGGTCGGGTCCCGGAAAACCTTGTGCCGCACCACCTTCCGGAAGCACCGGCCCGGAATAGCCGGCGATGCGCACCCGCTCGTCCATGCGGTCGCGGATATGGCGAACGCGTTCGCCGACCGCGGTGCGCGGCGCGTACGCGGACACCGAGAGTGCGTACAGCGCCGCCGCGTCGCCGGACTCCGCCCGCCGTTCCTGCAGCGCCACACCGAGATCCGTACCGTAACCCAGGTCGACGGCCGCCCGGTCGGCCCGGTAGTCGATGCGACGCACGACCGGAACGAGAGCGCAGGCCGCCACCTCCGGAGCGATACGCAGCAGCAGCGCGGCCGGAAGCCCCACGATCACGGTGGTGGCCGCGATCGCCGGGCAGGCGACCAGCACCCGGCTGACCGCACTCCATCCGATACCGAAGATCCGGGCCGCCGGCGGAGTCATCCGCCGCGTCAGCCACGCTCCGACCGCCGCGGGGCCCGACAGCAACACCCGCTCCAGCCACACCAGCGGCAGATTGAAGTACCGGAACACGAACTGGCACAACGACACCCGTCCCTCGGACCGATACCCGAGCTCCCGGGCGAGTACCGCTTCGAGTTCCCGCGGGGGCGCACCGAGTACGGCCGACGGGACCGCGATCATCCGCCGGGGCAGCAACAGTTCACGCTCGCTCTCCCGGATCCACAGCGAATGCGAGGAGGAGGCGATGCCGGATCGGCGGGCCACCCGCTCCCACGCCGTCATCAGCGCGTGCCGCTCGCCGGAAGTGGGCGCGCGCACCCCGAAACGCGCCGACAACCACCGCCGCTCGGCGCCCAGGAAGCACACCACCGCGACGAGAACACACACCACCAACCACGCGATGGCGAGAATGCCGAGGGTGCCGAAACCCATCGCCAAACCGAGCCCGTAGAGCACCACCGTGAGGATCGCCGCGGTGGGTGCGGCGGCCAGTACCAGCGCCGCCCAGGAGCGGATCCGGTCGGTCGCGGAGGGCCGGATGGCCGCGCCCGCGCCGGGGTCGTTCGCCTTCGCTGTCGAGTCAAAGGTCATGCACCACGGTAAAGGGAGAGCACAAAGCCGCACGTCGCGGGGCGTTACACGGCGGTAACCGAGCGGCAAACCGGACACCACATCGGGCCTGCACCCTCGAAAGGCCGCGCCGAGCGCGGGAACGATGAGGAGTAGATCGTGGTTGATGTGCAAACCCGTCCGGCGACCGCTGCCGCCGCGACGAAGGAAACCCTCGAGGACTACACGCTGCGTTTCGCGCCCCGCAGCTATCGCAAATGGAGTCCGGCAGTGGTCGGCGTCTCCGCATTGGGCGGCATCGCCTATCTCGCGGATTTCTCCATCGGCGCCAACATCGGCATCGCGAACGGCACCGGAAATGCGTTGCTGGGCATCGGCATCTTCGCGATCATCATCATGATCACCGGATTTCCGCTGGCCTACTATGCCGCTCGCTACAACATCGATCTGGATCTGATCACCCGCGGAAGTGGATTCGGTTACTACGGTTCGGTGATCACCAACCTGGTGTTCGCCTCGTTCACCTTCATCTTCTTCGCCACCGAGGGTTCGATCATGGCGCAGGGCCTCAATCTGGGCCTGCACATCCCGCTGTGGCTGGGTTATCTGCTCTCCACGGTGCTGATCTTCCCGCTGGTCGTCTACGGCATGAATACGCTGGCGAAACTGCAGGTCTGGACGACGCCGCTGTGGCTGCTGCTGATGGTGTTACCGTTCGCGTTCCTGCTGATCCGCCACCCCGAATCGATCGACTCGTTCTTCGCCTACGGCGGTAAGGACGGTGCGGGCGTGAGCCTTTCCGGTGCGCTGCTGGCCGCCGGTGTCTGTCTGTCACTGATCGCCCAGATCGCCGAGCAGATCGACTATCTGCGGTTCATGCCGCCGAAAACCCCGGAGAACGCCCGCAAGTGGTGGGGCTGGATGCTGCTGGCCGGGCCGGGCTGGGTGATCTTCGGCGCCGTCAAACAGGTCGTCGGCCTGTTCCTCGCGGTCTATCTCATCGCGAATCTGCCGGGAGCACAGGACATCGCGAATCAGCCGGTGCATCAGTTCCTGGAGATCTACCGCGATATGGTTCCGTCCTGGCTGGCGATGACGCTCGCGGTGGTGCTGGTGGTCATCTCACAGATCAAAATCAATGTGACCAACGCCTATTCGGGTTCGCTGGCGTGGACCAACTCGTTCACCCGCGTCACCAAGACCTATCCGGGCCGGCTGGTATTCCTCGGGGTGAATCTGGCGATCGCGCTGATCCTGATGGAAGCCAATATGTTCGACTTCCTCAACGACATCCTCGGCTTCTACGCCAACTGCGGTATCGCCTGGATCGTCACCGTCGCAACGGATATCGCGGTCAACAAGTATCTGCTGAAGCTCTCGCCCAAACAGCCCGAATTCCGGCGCGGCATGCTCTACAACTTCAATCCCGTCGGCCTGGTCGGCTTCGGATTGTCGGCGGTGCTGTCGATCATGACCTTCTTCGGCGTCTTCGGTGCCGCGTTGAAACCGTATTCGCCGATCGTCGCCGTCGTGATCGCCTTCGTCGCGACCCCGCTCACCGCGGTTCTCACCCGGGGTAAGTACTACCTGCGCCGCGGCGACGACGGAATCGAACTGGACATGTTCGACGAACACGGCAACCCCTCCGGCGAGACCCTCACCTGCCACGTCACCGGAATGGACTTCGAACGGCCCGACATGATCGCCTCCGCGGTCCCCGGGCCGGAGGGCGAAATCCAATACATCAGCTCACTGGCCCTGTCGACGGACAAATCAGGCGCGCACGTGCTGCCGCCGAGCTAGCCGGATGCCGACGTAGTGAACGTATCGTGCAAACCTCGGCGGTTTTTGCGGTTTTCTCGCATTGACGTCGAGGTTTGCACGAAAAGTTCAGGTCCCACTCCAACCACACTTCCAGCAAAGGTGCTGTTCAGGACTCCGCGGGCTCCGGAATCGAATCCTGCGGCAGCGGAAAGTTCATATACGCGCGCGAGGGCGTGGGCCCCCGCTGGCCCTGATATTTCGAGCCGGCCGCCGCACTACCGTACGGGTGTTCCGACGGACTGCTCAGGCGGAACAGGCACAGCTGGCCGATCTTCATACCCGGCCACAGCGTGATCGGCAGATTCGCCACATTCGACAACTCCAGCGTGATGTGACCGCTGAAACCCGGGTCGATGAATCCCGCCGTGGAATGGGTGAGCAGGCCGAGCCGCCCGAGGCTCGACTTACCCTCCAGGCGTCCGGCCAGATCATCGGGCAGGGTGCAGACCTCGAGCGTCGAACCCAGGACGAATTCGCCCGGATGCAGGACGAACGGCTCACCCTGGTCGGGTTCGACCAAGGTGGTCAGTTCGTCCTGGCGTTGCGCGGGATCGATATGGGTGTAGCGAGTGTTGTTGAACACCCGGAACATTCGATCCAGCCGCACATCGATACTCGACGGCTGAACCAATTTCTCGTCGAACGGTTCCAGCCCGAGCCGCCCGGCGGCCAGCTCGGCACGAATGTCGCGATCGGAAAGCAGCACGGCGGTCAGCCTAGTAACCCGTGTTCGCGGGCTCGCAGCCGCACAGCGAGCCGGCGCGAAATCCGTCCCATCCGCGGTGGCCGGCAGCGCGAATTCCGTCCCGTCACCAACGAGCTGTACGACCGCGGGGTCGTCCGGAGGAAAGCGATGAACCGATGAAAAGTATGCAGCGCGCTGTCGTCACCGCGGCGCTCGTGTCGGCCGCCCTGCTGGGAGTGTCGGCCTGTTCTTCCGACGACAACTCCGGTTCGGGATCGTCGTCGTCCATGACAAGCGGTAACGCGATGACCAGCACCATGATGTCGCCGAGCGGTTCGGCCGCCGATGCCATGGCCGGCCTGGTCGGTCCCGGCTGCAAGGCCTACGCCGAGCAGGTGCCCTCGGGCTCGGGCTCGGTCGAGGGGATGGCACAGGATCCGGTGGCAACCGCCGCCTCGCACAATCCGATGCTGACCACACTCACCGCGGCCGTCTCCGGGAAGCTGAACCCGCAGGTCAACCTGGTCGATACGTTGAACGGCGGCCAGTTCACCGTCTTCGCGCCCACCGATGACGCGTTCGCGAAACTGCCGCCGGCCACGATCGACAGCCTGAAGACCGATAGCGCCACGCTCACCGAGATCCTCACCTACCACGTGGTGCCGGGGCAGATCGCACCCGACGCCATCGCCGGTGAGCACAAGACGGTCGAGGGCGGCACGGTGGAGGTGACGCGCTCCGGCGACATGATCAAGGTCGGCGACGCGTCGGTGGTCTGTGGTGGCGTGAAAACCGCGAACGCGACGGTGTACCTGATCGACACCGTGCTGATGCCGCCGGCCTGATCACTGTCGAGCCGGCGTCGGCGCAGGTCGCGGGGTTGTGAGAACTTTTCCGCCGCTCGCCCCCATCCGGCACGCCGGGCATGTCGAAACTCTTCCTATGCATGCAGGAACGCACTCATGACCGGCGATCCGGAGTTCACCTCGATCCGCCTGGCCGACATTGACGAGGCCCCGTCGTGTCCGCCGGGCGGCGGCGAGCGAGCGGAGGCGCAGCGTGAGCTCGCGACTCTGCTCGCGGCCGCCGCCACCGGCAACCGGGACGCGTTCACGCGGTTCTACCGCGCGACCAGTGCGCGGGTGTTCGGGCTGGCATTGCGCATCCTGCGCAACCACAGCGCCGCCGAGGAGGTCACCCAGGAGGTCTACCTGCAGGCGTGGACGGCCGCCGAACGCTACGACGCCGCACTGGCCAGCCCCATCGGCTGGTTGATGATGCTCACGCACCGGCGCGCCGTGGACCGGGTGCGCACCGAGCAATCGGCGACGGTTCGTGATCGTGTCTTCGGCCACGCCCATCTGGGACGCGAGCACGACGTCGTCGCGGAGACCGTCGGTCAGCGACTGGAGGAGCAGGCGGTGCTGCTCTGCCTGGACACCCTCACGGCCACCCAGCGAGAAGCGGTCGCCCTGGCCTACTACAGCGGGCGCACGTATCGAGAGGTCGCCGAACATCTCGACGCGCCACTCCCCACCGTCAAGAGCCGTATCCGGGATGCGCTGAAGCGGCTCCAGAACTGCCTTTCAGGGGTTGCCTCCCATGCCTGACACATCCGAACACGAACTGCTCGACCTGGCCTATCCGTACGCCCTGGACGCCGTCGGCGATTCCGAGCGCGACGAGATCGAACAGCGCGTCGCCACCGCCGGTCCCGAGACGAGCCGGGCCTTCACGGTGGTGGTTCGCGGCGTCCGCGAGACGATGGGCGCGTTGTCGGTCCTCGATGCGAAAGAGCCTGCGCCGGAACTGGAAGCGCGCATACTCGCCGCACTCGACCGGGCGCGGCCCGCCGATCCGTCCGCCGCGGTTCCGCTCACCCGGCCGTCCAGGAGGCCTCGGCTACGGTGGCTGGCCGCGGCGGCCGCGGTAGTGGTGGCGGCGGGAGTCGGCGGCGGGATCGTCGCCCAGCAACACGCCGGACGGACCGCGAATGCGCCGATGGCGGAACAGATCATGCGACAGCCGGATGCGCACACCGCGAGCGCGCCGCTGAGCACCGGCGGCATGCTGACGGTGCACGCGTCCACCGGAATGGGCGCGGTCACAGTCGCTTTCGACAGCGTGCCGCCCGCGCCGCAGGGCCATGTGTACCAGCTGTGGGTGGTACCGCCCACCGGCGCGCCGCGCTCGGCCGGAGTGATGGACTCGATGCCGAGTTCGTCCGCGCCGATGGTCGCGACCTACTCCGGCGGCGACGCGCTGGCCGTCACCGTGGAACCCGCGGGTGGCTCCCCGGCTCCGACGACGACTCCGATCGGCACCATGCCGATGAGCTGACGAACGGTGCCGTCCGCGCGGTCCGGCGTCACGAATTCCTCACCCCACCTGGGAATCGAGGAGATCATGATCGATACGGCTACGCGCGGGCCCACCGCGCACCGCGGCACGCTCGGATTCGCCGCCGCCGCGCTCGCCGGGGTTCTGGCCGGTGCGACGGTGCTGGGAATCGGCGAATTCGTGGGCGCGATCCTGGATCCACGCTCCTCGCCGTTCTTCGCCGCCGGGGCGACGGTCGTCGATCACACGCCGCAGCACCTGCGCGAGGAGGCGATCCGGCGCTTCCGCAGTCACGACAAGGATGTGCTGTTCGCCGCCATGGGCGCGGCGATGGTGGCGCTTTCCGCACTGTGCGGTGTGCTCGAACGTCGCCGGCGCATCGGCAGCGCGGTATTCGCCGTGCTGGGTATCGCGATCGCCGTGGCGGCACTGCGTCGCCCGGATGCGCAGTGGTGGTTCGCGGTTCCGACCGCGGCCGGTGTGGTGGCGGGGCTGATCGCGTTGCGGCTACTGCTCCCACACGGAGGGCGCCGCGGCGAGGTCCGGGACCGCAGTCGGGGCGGTGTGCCGAATCGTGTCCGGCTATCGGACCACGGTGACGCCGAGGACCAGCGTGAGGCGCCGGAGCGGCGTGGGGTCGGTGCGCGCGCGGAATCACTTGGCAGCGCACGGATTTCGGTAGACGCCGATCCTTCCGATGCGATTCGAGTGGAGCGCCGGCGTTTCCTGGCGATGGTGGCAGGGGTCGGCGCGATCGCGATCGGCGCCGCGGCGGCCGGACGATTCGTCGCACAGCGGCTGCGGGACGTGGCCGCGGACCGAGCGAGATTCGTTGTGCCGAAGCCTGTTTCGGAGGCCGCACCGATCAGCCCGGTGATGTCGCCCCTGTTCCCGGGGTTGACCCCGTTCGTTACACCCGGCAGCGACTTCTATCGGGTCGATACGGCGCTACAGGTGCCAGCGTTCAGCAGTGCCGAGTGGCGTCTGCGCATCCACGGAATGGTCCACCGCACAGTCGAATTCACGATGGACGACCTGCGTCGGCGGCCCGCGATCGCGCGCATGATCACCCTCACCTGCGTGTCCAACGAAGTGGGGGGCACTCTCGCGGGCAATGCGGTGTGGACCGGATACCGGCTGGCCGATCTGCTCCACGACGCGGGCGTGCCCCCCGACGCCGATATGGTGTTGTCCCGCAGCGCCGACGGATTCACCGCCGGGACGCCGATCCAGGCGATGACCGACGGGCGCGACGCCCTGCTCGCCGTCGGCATGAACGGCGCGCCGCTGCCCCTCGAACACGGCTACCCCGCGCGGCTCGTGGTGCCCGGCCTCTACGGTTACGTCTCCGCCACCAAATGGGTGGTCGTCCTCGAGGTGACCCGATTCGATCGCGCACAGGCGTATTGGACGGCGAGGGGGTGGGCCGGACAGGCGCAACTCCCCCGACACCTGGCGGCAATGGACCTACCGGTGGCAGGCCACCCCGGGCGCCCACACCCTGCGCGTCCGCGCCACCGACACCACCGGAACCACCCAGCCCGCTCAGCGCCGTCCACCGATGCCGGACGGCGCGACAGGGTGGCATTCCCGCACGGTCAGCGTGCGTTGAGCGGGCGCGCCGATTCGCGGTCGTCCTCGCGCGACGCCCCCACATACGCCCGCCACAGCGCCGCGTAGGTCCCGTCCGCCCGCAGCAGCTCCGCGTGCGGGCCGACCTCCGCCAACCGGCCGCCCACCATCACCGCGACGATGTCGGAGTCCGCCGCGGTCGCCAGCCGATGCGCCACCACGATCGTGGTGCGGCCCGCGGTGAGCACGTCGATGGCCGCGCGCACCCGGGCCTCGGTGGCGAGGTCGAGGGATGCGGTGGCCTCGTCGAGGATGAGGATGTCGGGTTCGACGAGTTGAGCTCGGGCGAGGGCGAGCAGTTGGCGCTGCCCGGAGGACAACAGCCTGCCCTGCGGGCCGATCGGGTGGTGGTAGCCGTGGTCGAGTCCGGCGATCATCTCGTGGGCTCCGACCGCCCGGGCCGCCCATTCGATCTCGGCCGGGTCGGCGTCCGGTTTCCCGTAGGCGATGGCGTCGCGCACGGTATCGCCGAACAGGTACGGCTCCTGCGGCACCACGCCGAGCCGTTTGCGGTAGTCCTCGAGCCGGAACTCGCGAATATCGGTGCCGTCCACCAGAATTCGCCCATCGCTCGGGTCGTAGTAGCGGGCCAGGAGTTTGACCAGCGTGGACTTTCCGGCCCCGGTCTCGCCCACCAGCGCGACCCGCTGCCCGGGTTCGATACGCAGCGTCACGTCGTGCAGGACGGCGGCGTCCTCGGGCCGGTACCGGAAGCCCACATCCCGGACCTCGATCGCACCGTCGACGCGGTGCACCGCCTGCGGCCGCGCCGCCTGCGGGGTGGCGACCTCGACCGCGAACAACCGGCCGAGCCGATCGACACCCACCACCGCCTGCTGATAACTGTCGAACACCTGCGACAGCTGCTGAATCGGGGCGAACAGCAGATCGATGTAGAGCAGGAACGCGATGAGCGTCCCGGCGCTCAGCTCCGCACCGCGCACCTGATGCACACCCACGGTGAGGACGGCGGCCGTCGCCACCACCGACAGGAATTCGATGAACGGGAAGAACACCGCCATCAGGGTCTGGCTGCGCAGCCGGGCGTCGCGGTACTCCCACGACAGCCGGTCGAATCTGGCCTGGTTCCGCGCCTCGCGGCGGTAGGCCTGCGTGACCTTGATGTTGTCGACATTCTCCTGCAGATAGGCGTTGACCGCGCTGACCTTGTCCCGCGCCGTGTTGTAGGCGGGCACCGACAGCCGCCGGAACCACACCGTGGACGCGATGAGGATCGGCATCAGCGCCAGCACCACCACGGCCAGCCGGGCGTCGATCACCAGCAGTGCGATCACCACGCCGCCGATGGTCAGCGAGGAGGTCAGCGCGGTCGACAGTCCGGTCTGCAGGAAGGTGGACAGACCGTCGACATCGGTGGTCATGCGGGTCATGATCCGGCCGCCGAGTTCGCGTTCGTAGTACTGCAGGCCGAGCCGTTGCAGCTGGGCGAACGTCTTCACCCGAAGGCCGAACAGCAGCCGTTCCCCGGCTCGCCCGGTCACCCGCACCTGCGCGACGCTGATCGCCCAGTCGACGAGTACCACCGCGGCCGCGAGCGCCGCCGCACCGAGCAGGACATCCCGCGCGCCGACCAGGACTCCCCGGTCGATGCCGTAGCGCACCAGGACCGGGATCAGAATCTGCGCGATCGCGTCCAGTGCGACCAGGCCCAGGCCGGCCAGCAGCGGACCGGCGAACGGCCGCAGCAACCGGCGCAATCCGAACTCGGGATCGGCTGTGCGAGTGAATGTGTCGGACACCTTCGGCTCACCGGTCACCGGTGGCAGCGCGTCGATGAGGGCCTGCACGTCACCGCTGGGCGGTGCGGAGGTCATCATGCCGCCGCCGCGCCCGAAACCGCCCGCCCCGGCCGCATGGTGGGAGAACGCCCGCGCCATCTGCTCCAGGGTGCGGCTCTCGTCGCCGTACTCGGCGGGTTCGGCCCACAGGATCTCGGTCGGCACACCGTCGGTCGTACCGCGCAGTGCCGCACCGATTTCCGCGACATCGGGTGGCGTGAACAGCGTCGCGAACAGGGCTCCGGATTCCTGGAGCTCGGCCAGGGTGCCCGATTCCGCGACCCGGCCGCCGTCCAGGATCACCACCCGGTCCGCCAGGGCAAGCGTTGAAACACGGTGCGCTACGACAACTGTCGTGCGCCGCTGCACCTCGGCGGCGATGCGTTCGAAGATGGTCTGCTCCACCTTCGCATCGATAGCCGACGTCGCATCGTCGAGCACCAGCACGGGGGCGTCGGTGATCAGCGCTCGCGCCAGCGCGAGCCGTTGTCGTTGGCCGCCGGAAAGCCGTTGTCCTCGTTCGCCGATCGACGTATCGAGCTGTTCGGGCAGCCGCCGGACGAAGTCGTCGGCCGCGGCCAGATACAGAGCGTGCCAGACCTGATCGTCGGTGGCCTCCGGACGGCCGTAGGCCACATTCGCCCGGATGGTGTCGGCCATCAGATGCGTGTCCTCGAAGACGATGGCCACCCGGCCGCGGAGATCCGGCACCTCGCGCACATCCACGCCGTCGATCCGCACCACCCCGGCATCCGGATCGATCAGTCGCGGCAGCAGTGCGGTCAGTGTCGATTTCCCGGATCCGGCGCCGCCCGCCAACGCCACCGTCGACCCGGCGGGGATGGTCAGGTCCAGGTGGTCGAGTACCGCGGTGTCGCCGATCCGCACACTCACGCCGGACAGGTCGATCCGCGGCGGCGCGACGGCCGCGGCGAGCGGGTGAACCGCGGCCGCCTCCCGCCCCGGGCCCGCATCGATGACCTCGCGCACCCGATCCAGCGACGCCTTGCCCTGCTGGCTCACCGTGAGCAGTGTCGAGAACTGCCGTACCGGACTGACGAACGACCCGAGATACGTCATGAACGCCAGGAACGTGCCCAGGCTGATGCTCTGGTGGAGGGCCAGCAGACCGCCCACCACCAGGATGAACACCTGGCCCAGGGCCGGCAGGGCCGCCATCGCGGGAGTGAACCGGCTGGTGATCCGCACCACGCGCAGCCGTGACCGGAACAGGTCACGGGCGCGCTGCTCCAGTTCACCGGTCTCCCGGCGCTCCTGCCCGAACCCCTTGACGACGCGAACACCGGCGACCGCGGACTCCACCCGCATCGCCACCTCCGCCGCCTGGGCCTGTGCATCCCAGTTGGCGGGGAACAGTTCTCGCTGCGAGCGCCGGGTGACGAACCACAGTGCCGGCAGCAGCACCAGCGCGATGCCCGCCAGCGGCAACGACATCGTCGCCATCAGCACCAGCGCCGCCACCAGCAGCGCCGCATTGCCGGTGACGATCGGAATCAGTTGCAGGAACATCTGAATCAGCGTGATGTCGCTGATCGCGCGGCTCACCACCTGTCCGGTGGACACCGCCATCTGCTCGCGGCCGGGCATCCGCACCAGCGCGGCGAACAGATCCGACCGCAGATCGAACTGGACGCCCAGCGACAGCGTGGACGAGCACACCCTGCGCAGCATCGACAGCCCGAACCGGAGCACACCGATGACGATCAGGACGGTGACGGCGGCGGCCAGCGGTACCCGGGAATCGCCCAGCGTATCGACGACATGGCGCACCACCAGGGGTAGTGCCGCGGTCAGCGCGGCACTACCGAGGGCGCCTGCGGCCGCACCCGCGACGGCACGCGGATGGGACAGACATCGATGCAGCAGATATCGCACCCAGCCCTGATCGGCAGCCGAATCCGTCCGGCTCACTGAGCGATCGCCGCATCGGCGGCCGCGCTGAACCGGTTCTCCGGACGCGCCAATCCGTAGTGCCCGCGCAAGGTGGTCGCCTCGTATTCGGTCCGGAACAGGCCGCGCTCCTGCAGGATCGGCACCACCTCGTCCACGAACCTCTCCAGCCCGGAGGGCAGGGCGGCCGGCATCACGTTGAATCCGTCGGCGGCGCCGTCGGTGAACCATTCCTGGATGGTGTCGGCGACCTGTTCCGCGGTGCCCGCGAAGGTCCGGTGCCCGCGACCACCGCCGAGGCGCGCGATCAGCTGGCGCACCGTGAGTCGTTCGCGGCGAGCGAGGTTGACGATCAGCGTGAACCGGCTCTTCGCCCCCTGGATCTCGTCCTCGGTCGGCAGATCCGCGGGCAGTTCGCTGTCCAGATCCAGCGCGTCCACCGGCAGCTTGAACCGCTCCGCGAGGGTGCGGCGCTGATATTCCGGCTGGATGAGGCGGGTCAGCTCGTCGTCGAGTTCCCGTGCGTGCGCTTCGGTGTCGCCGATCACCGGGACGATGCCCGGCAGGATCTTGACGGTGCCGGGGTCACGTCCGAGCCGACGCGCCCGCTCCTTCAGATCGGCGTAGAACTGCTTGCCGTCCTCGAGGGTCTGCTGCGCGGTGAAGACCGCCTCGGCGTAGCGGGCGGCGAACCCCTTACCGTCCTCCGACGAACCAGCCTGCACCAGAACGGGATACCCCTGCGGCGACCGCGGCACATTGAGCGGTCCCGCCACCCGGAAGAACTCGCCGATATGGTTGATCTCGCGCACCTTGTCCGGGTCGGAGTGGATGCCGAGTTCCTTGTCGCCGATGAAGGCGTCGTCGTCCCAGCTGTCCCAGAGTTTGGTCGCCACGTCGACGAATTCGGCGGCCTTCTCGTAGCGCAGCCGATGATCGGGAACGTCGTCGAGGCCGAAGTTGCGGGCCGCGTCGGCACCGGCGGTGGTGACGATATTCCAGCCCACCCGGCCGCCGGACACCCAGTCCACCGAGGCGAAGCGCCGCGCCAGGTTGTAGGGGTCGTTGTAGCTGGTCGACGCCGTGGCGATGAGGCCGATGCGGCGGGTGCGCAAAGCGATCGCGGTCAGCAGAATCGTCGGCTCCAGCTTGCCGACCGGCCGGCGGCCGGGATCACCCTGCAACACCGGCGAATCCGCGAAGAAGATCGAGTCGAACAGGCCCCGCTCGGCCGTTTCCGCCAGATGGATGTAGTGCTCGATATCCAAGTGCGCCAACGGGTCCGATTCCGGCAGCCGCCACGACGCCTCGTGGTGGCCGGTCGACATCAGGAATGCGTTCAGATGCAGAGTTCTGCTCATCGGTGGTCGAAAGTCTTTCCGGTAGTGGATGATCGGCGCTCAGGCCGCGATCGGATCGGCGCCCAGCGCGCTCAGCAGCGAGCGTCGGATCCGCTGGAACTGCGGTTGCGCCGGATCGCGCGGGCCGTCGATGTCGATATCGATATCGACGTCGATGCGCCCGCGGTCCAGAATCAGCACCCGCTGTGCGAGGGTGATGGCCTCGTCGACGTCGTGAGTCACCAGCAGCACGGTCGGGCGATGAGCCGCGACGAGGCGGCGCAGCAGGGCGTGCATGCGGATGCGGGTCAGCGCGTCCAGGGCGCCGAAGGGTTCGTCGGCCAGCAACAGTTCCGGCTCGCCCACCAGGGCGCGAGCCAGCGCGGCACGCTGCTGCTCGCCGCCGGAAAGCTCGCCCGGCCAAGCTTTTTCGCGTCCGGCGAGACCGACCTCGCCGAGCAGCGTGGAGGCCGCGGCCCGGCGGGAACGGGGCTGACCGTAGAGGACGTTGGGCAGCACCCGCTTCCACGGCAGCAGCCGGGAGTCCTGGAACACCATGGACGTCCGGTCCGGCACCCGTAACAGGCCGTCGCCCGCCACACCGTGATCGATGCCGGCCAGTGCCCGCAGCAGCGTGGACTTGCCGGATCCGCTCTTGCCCAGCAGTGCCACGAACTGGCCCTCGGGGATGGTCAGATCGACGTTGTCGAGTACGGCTCGGCCGCCGAATCTGCGGGTCAGCCCGTCCAGTTGCACACCCGTACCGGGGTCGGGGGTCAGTCCGCCAGTGTTTGCCGCCACGACAGCACCTTTCGCTCCAGGATCCGGATTCCGGAATCGCATGCCAGGCCGAAAATTCCGTAGACCGCGAGCGCGACGAGGATGACATCGGCCTGGCCGTAGTTCTGGGCGTCCTGCATCATCTTTCCCAGACCGTCGGTCGCGTTGACCGACTCGACCACCACCAGCACCAGCCACGACGTATTCACCGCGAGCCGCAATCCGAGGAAGAAGCCCGGCAGCGATCCGGGAATCACCACCTGCCGGATGAAGTCGAAGCGGGAAACGCCCTGGATCTCCGACAGTTCGACGAGCCGCCGGTCGATACCGGTCAGTGCGGAATGCGCGGGCACGTAGAGGGTCACCGCGGCGGCGAGCATGATCAGCACGATCTTGAAGCCATTGCCGATACCGAGCCAGAGAATCATCAGCGGAACCAGGCCCAGCGTGGGAATCGAGCGTTTGAGCTGAACCACGCCGTCCACCAACGAATCTCCGACCCGGGACAGGCCGGCGATCAGCGCGAGGGTGGTGCCGATCAGAATGCCCAGGAACACCCCGGTGGCCACGCGCTGCATGGACACCGCGATGTTGGTGAGCAGTTGACCGTCGGTGAGCAAGTCCCACCCGGTCGTCACCACCGTCCACGGGGCGGACAATTTGCGCGGATCGAGCAGGCCGAGATAGGCCCCCGCCGACCAGGCGGCGAGCAGCAGAACCACACCGAGTAACCGCGCGAACGGGATCTGCCGGCGCAGGCCGAGGCGGCGGCGCGCGGGCCGGGCGGTGAAGCCCGCGGCGACGGCGGGACGCGCGCCGAGAGCGGGAAGATGTGCGGAGACGACGGTCATCGGGTCACCCCTGTGCCTTGGTGCGATATTGCGGAGCCACCGCGTCGGCGGCGATCTTCTCGAATCGCCGATCGAACAACTGATGGGCGTCGAAGGATTTCCCGAAGGCACCCGAGGAGGTGATCAAGTCGATCGTCTGCTGTTCCCAGTCGATCGACTTGTCCCAGTTATCCGGGAAGTACGGCCGTTCGGTCGTGGCCATGATGCGGCGGCCGTCGGCCTCGCTCACGCCCTGATTCTTGACGTAGTAGTCGGCGATCCACCGGTCCTGGTTCTCCCATTCCCAGACCTTCGCCCGCGCCCAGAATTTGACGAATTCCGTGACGGCCGCCAGCTTTCCGTCGTCGGCCAGCACCGAGGTCGGCGCCCACAGAATGCTCAAGGCGTCGACCGCGTCGGATTGCACGGTGCCGGCGCCCTCGGATCGATACTGAGCGAGGTATTTCGTCAGCGACGGCTCGGCCAGCGGCGCCACATCGACCTGTTTGCCCTGCAGCGCGGTGAGGAATTGCGGGCTGTTGAGCTGAACGAGGGTGACGTCGGAGGTTGTGAGCCCGGCCTGCTGCAAGGTCCGCAGCACCACACCACCCTGCGCTTGCCCGGGCGAGAAGGCGATCTTCTTACCGCGCAGGTCCTGCAGGCTGTGGATACCGCTGCCCGGGGCGGTGGCCAGGCCGTAGTTCGGGGTGCTGCGCCACAGCACGGCGACGATGCGGGTGTCGAGGCCCTGTGCGTGGGCTTGGATGGACGGGATTCCGGCGTTACTGGCCAACTCCACCGCGCCGCCCTTGAAGGCCTGGATCACATCCGGGCCGGCGGAGACATTCGGCCAGTCGGGCACGGTGAAGGGCAACTTGTCGATCTGGCCGCTACTGGTCAGGGCGACCTTCATATCGGTCGCCGAGATCTTCAGCGAGGTGCCCGGCGGCACGCTGGTCGGTAGCGGTTTGCTGAAGTCGGCGGACCCTCCGGAGGCCGCACAGGCCGACGAGGCACAGGCGGCGACCAGCACCACGAACGACGCCGCGCCGACCCTGCGGGTGAGGCGCATCCTACGCGTAGACGGTCGCGCTTCGATGAGCTTTCTCATCTATCGATCGTCGCGAATTATGTTGCGGCCCACAATATTCGGTCTACTTAAAATTAACGAGACTCGAACTGCGGTGATTCGAACCGCGGCGCGGGCTCCTCCTTCCGGTGGGCGCCGAAGCCCTCCGCCGCGACGGCGAGCGGGTCGGCGTAGAGGCGAATCAGCAACACCGCCGCGGCGGCGGTCTCCAGCGAGCGGTCGGGAAACGAGGTGCCGATGATGCGGTGCCGCGCGGAACGCACCTGCGCTCGCGCGGCGATCGCGTCGAAATAGGTGGCGCGCACCGCCGGCAGGCCGGTGAAGGCCCGATCGGTGATGATCAACGTCTCCGGATTCAGCACATCGAGCAGCGCGGCGGCCACCGCGGCCAGTCCACGCGCCCGGTCCTCGAACAGGGCATGGGCCCGCGGATCGGTTTCGGCGGCGGCGATGAGCGCCGGAATCGTGGGCTGCGCCATGATCCCCGAACCGGCCGCGCGCCTTTCGAGCGAGCGGTCGGAATAGGTGTCGAGCGGGCCGGGGCCACCCGGACCGAGGTCGGACGGCACCAGCGTGGCCAGTGAACCGGCCGAGGAACCGGGGCCGTAGTGGACCCGGCCGTCGACGGCGAAGGCCGCATCGATGACATTGCCGACGAACAGCACGGCGGCCGAGGCGTCGAAATCCAATGCGCCGAACAGTTGTTCCGCGTGCACCATCGCGCGGGCGTGGCTGTCGAGTTCCACCGGCAGGCCGGTGAGCTGCACCAGCACGTCCCGGACGAGCGTGTCCTCGAGGCGCAGCAGCGGGTGCGAGAGCACCACGCCGGCTTCCGGGTCGACCCAGCCGCCGGTGGCGACCCCGACCCCGGACAAGCGGGTGTCGTCCGGAAGGTCGCGGCGCAGCGCGGCGAGTGCGGCGGCCGCGTCGGCGACCAGATCCGCTCCCTCGAGCGTGCGGTGCGGAATCAGCGCACTCGAGACGATCGTACCGGCGATGTCGACCACCGCCACCCGGGTCTGGGTAGCCGCGAAATGGATGGCCGCCACCGCATTCCGGCGATCGAGCTCCAGCGGCGAATGCGGCCGGCCCACCCGCTGCGAGCGGTCCACCGGAGGCGATTCGCGGAGCAGACCGGCCTCGAGCAGCGCGCGGGTCTGACTCGTCACCGTCGCCGGGGACAGTCCCGCGTGGGCGGCGACCACCGAACGCGATGCGCCACCCAATGCCAAGATCGCGCGAAGTACCGCGCCCGCGGCCGTCGGCCACCCTCTCGCCGGTCTCATAGGCCTCGGTCCCGTCTGGTCCCCATACGTCTCCGGCCGACCCTACGAGACCGGGCGAGGTTCGGCACCGTTCCGCATCAGCGTGATCCGAACTCGGGCAAATCGGCCGGTCGGCGCGGTGGGATGCCATTGTAGAACCGTCCGGAATTTCTTTGCCGAGAAAAATAAATAACGCGGATATTTGAAATCACGGCGACGGCAACAAGTGCGGCGGAAGAGGTTTCGAAATTATCATCGGAACCGTCGTGGGGATCGGAAATCATTGCACCCCACGGTATCTCCCGCACCAATGGCGATTCTCGGCCGGGTGCATTCGAATGCGATGGAGTGTAGTGAAATGACACTGGCTGTCGAAAAGAACGAAACGACCGAAGGTAATGACGGCGCCTTCACCGTGCATCGGGTGGCCGGGCATATCGGTGCGGAAATCGGTGGACTCGATCTGAGCAAGCCCCTCGACGACGAGACCGTCGCGCGGCTGCGCCGCAAGCTGCTGAAGTACAAGGTGCTGTTCTTCCGCGACCAGCACCTCGGCCACGCCGAGCAGATCGAGTTCGGCCGCCGCTTCGGCGAGCTCACCCACGCCCACCCGCACGAGGACGCGCCGCCCAGCGACGCCCCGCAGATCCTGACCATCGACCCCCAGGTCTACGAGCGGCGCTACGGCTCGGCACGGCCGGACTCCCAGGAGCGCCAGTACAGCTACTACAGCGGCTGGCACACCGACGTGACGGCCTCGGTGAACCCGCCGGCCATCTCCATCCTCCGCTCGGAGGTGGTTCCGGAATTCGGCGGCGACACCACCTGGACGAATCTCGTTGCGGCATACGAGGGGCTGTCGGAGCCGCTGCGCGCGTTCGCCGACGGGCTCACCGCGGTGCACCGGTTCTCGGCCGGTCGCAAGTTCGACGACAACGAGGCCTACGCCCGCCGGATCAACGACAATCTGCTGATCTCGGAACATCCGGTGGTACGGGTGCATCCCGAAACCGGTGAGCGGGCACTGTTCGTCAACCCCGGCTTCACCGATCACATCTCCGGGCTGTCTCCCGTCGAGAGCGCCAAGATCCTCGACCTGTTCTTCGGCCACCTCAGCAGCCCCCGGTACACGGTCCGGTTCCGCTGGGACGCCAACAGCGTCGCCGTCTGGGACAACCGCTCGACCGCCCACCTCGGTCCCCAGGACCTCGGCCACCTCGACGTGACCCGGACCCTGCACCGGGTGACGGTGGTCGGCGACCGGCCGGTGGGCCCGGACGGCTTCGTCTCGCAGATCATCGCGGGCGAGGAGTTCAAGACCGAGGCCCACGTCAAGGTCTCCTGAGAACTCGGCGGCCCACCCGCGACCGGTGGGCCGCCGCAGCCCCGCGTCCCGGCGGATGTTTCGTGCGCCGTGGGCGGGTAGCCACCCCTCGAGACCGACCGACACCGGCCGGGTCGGATTCCGTCGTACGAGGAGTGGTGACCGATGACATCGACCAACGTCCAGCCGATGAGCGCCTCGGGGCCCGACGCCGAACCGTTCGAGACAATCGACGCCTATACCGGCGAAACCCTCGCCGAACTGCCCTATCTGGCGACCGAGCAACTCGATGCCCTGCTCGAACGCGCGCACGACGCCTACCGGTCGTGGCGCGCGACACCGGTCGAGCAGCGTGCTCGGGTGGTGTCCGCTGCGGCCGATCTGATGCGAGAACGCAAGGACGACCTCGCTCGGCTGATCACCCGCGAGATGGGCAAACGCATTTCCGAGAGCGAGTTCGAAGTCGACCTCGCGGCGAGCATCCTGCAGTACTACGGCGAGAACGGACCGCGCATCCTGCAGCCCACCGCGCTGCCGGTGGACGAGGGGGAAGCCCAGATCGTCAACGCACCGCTGGGAGTGCTGCTCGGTATCGAGCCGTGGAACTTCCCGCTCTATCAGGTGGTGCGGTTCGCGGCGCCGAATCTGGTGCTGGGCAACACGATTCTGCTCAAACACGCGAAGATCTGCGCCCTCACCGCGATCGAACTGCAGAAGATCTTCACCGACGCCGGCGCACCCGAAGGGGTCTACACCAACGTCTTCCTGCGGATCTCCGATGTCGAGCACGTCCTCGCCCACCCCGCTGTCCAGGGCGTATCCCTCACCGGCAGCGACGCCGCCGGTGCGTCGGTGGCCGAGATCGCCGGGCGGCACGTCAAGAAATGCGTGCTCGAACTCGGCGGCAGCGACCCGTTCATCGTGCTCGACGCCGACGATCTGGACGACACGATCGACGCGGCGACCACTGGGCGAATGGCGAACACCGGTCAAAGTTGTGTCGCCGCAAAGCGTTTCATCGTTCCGGACGAACTCTGCGACCGCTTCGTGGCCGGTCTGGCCGAGCGCTTCGGCGCACTGCGCCCCGGCGATCCGTCGGATCCGGACACCACCCTCGGCCCGCTGTCCTCGACGAAGGCCGCCGACGACCTGCTGGAACAGGTCCAGGATGCGCGCGAGAAGGGTGCCACGGTGGTCACCGGCGGCGGCCGGCCGGACGTACCCGCGCCGGGGCGGCGCGACGCCTTCGTCGACGCGACGGTGCTGACCGATGTCACCCCCGAGATGCGCGCCTATTCCGAGGAGCTGTTCGGCCCGGTCGCGGTGGTGTACCGCGTCGGCGACGAACGCGAGGCGATCGAGCTGGCGAACACTTCGAAGTTCGGTCTCGGCGCCACCGTCTACAGCAGTGACCCGGACCGCGCGCGAGCGGTGGCCGAGCAGATCGACAGCGGCATGGTGTGGATCAACCATCCGACCTCCTCGCAGGCCGATCTGCCCTTCGGCGGCGTGAAGCAGTCCGGTTTCGGCCGCGAACTGTCCGAACTCGGCATGTTCGGCTTCGCCAATCGCAAACTGATCCGCTCCCTGCCCCGCAAGACCGCATCCGCCGGTGTCGCGGGCTGACCGTTCGAAGGAGGAGATGCGCATGCGTGCAGCGGTGCTGCGGGAATTCGGTGGTCCGGACGCACTGGCCGTTCAGGACGTCGATACGCCGCGTCCGGGACCGGGTGAGGTGCTGGTGCGAGTCCGGGCGTCGAGCGCGAACCCGGTGGACGGAATCATCCGCCGCGGACTGGCGAATCCGAACCTGCCACTGCCGGCCGTGATCGGCAGCGATGTCGCCGGCGAGGTGGAACAGGTCGGCGACGGCGTCACCGACGTGTCGGTCGGCGATGCCGTGTACTACACGTCGGAACTGGCCTCGGGTGGCGGCGCCTATGCCCAGTACCACGTGGCGGCCGCCGCGATCGTGGCGCCCAAACCCACCACCCTGTCGTTCGCGGAGGCCGCCGCGATTCCGCTGGCCGGCGGAACCGCGTGGGAGGCGATCGTGCGCCGGCTCGCCGTGCGCCCGGGACAGACGGTGCTGGTACACGGCGGATCCGGCGGTGTCGGCACGTTCGCGGTGCAGTTCGCCCGCGCGGCCGGCGCCACCGTGCTGGCCACCGCGGGAGCCGATCATCAGGGGCTGCTGCGGGATCTCGGCGCGACCCCGATCGACTACAAGAGCGAGGACTTCGTCGAGGTCGCCCGTGCGCACACCGGCGGCGGCGGCGTCGACGCGGTACTCGATACCGTGGGCGGTGAGAATGTCGGCCGCAGTTGCGCCGCCACCCGCGACGGCGGGCGCATCGCCACCATTCTGGGGCCGGAAGGCCGGCTCGACGATCTCTACCAGCGCAACCAGACGCTCTACGGCATCTTCCTCAGCCGCGAACGCCGTCGGCTCACCGAGATGACTCCGCTGTTCGAGCGCGGCCTGGTCCACCCGCGCATCGCGAAGATCATGCCGCTCGACGACATCGTCGCGGTCCACGAACAGCTGGACGAGGGGCACAACGCCGGCAAGCTCGTCATCGACGTACCGTGACGCCCTCAGCGCACGGCCTCGGCCGGTGCCGACAGCCGTGCGTCCTCAGTTCTGACGCGGCAGCAGTTCGGTGACGAACCGGTCCACGAACTGCGCCGATATCGTGCCGTCGGCCGGCACCACCACGAATTTGCTCAGTCCGGCCGCGAGATACCCGTCCACGAGCCGGTGCAGGTCCGCCCAGCTCCCGGCGATCACATCGCCCGGATCGGCACCCGGTCGCTGCGCGCCGATCCGTGCCGCCAGTTCGGCCGGGATGCCGTTCTCGGCGAGCAGCAGCGTGATGCCGAAGTGGTCGGCTTCGATCTCCCGGCCCGCCGCGGCCGCCGCCGCAGTGATCGCCGTGACTCCGGCCGCCGCCTCGTCCGGGGTCACGAAGCTGCCCAGCCAGCCGTCGCCGTAGCGGCCGATGCGGCGGAAGGCGCCCGGCGACCGACCACCCAGCCAGATGTCGAGCGGGCGGGCCGGCCGCTTTCCGACTGTCGCCGCGCGAACGGTGAAGTAGTCACCGTCGAAGTCCACATCGTCGGCGCGCAACACCGCTCGCAGCAGGCGCAGCGATTCGTCGAAGACGGCGCCGCGCGGCCCCGGCACCGGGAACAGTTCCTTCTCCCCCGGCCCCGCAGGCTGTAATCCGAACACCGGCAGCACCCGCTTCGGAGCCAGGGCGGCCAGGGACGCCAACTGCTTGGCGACGAGCACGGGATGGCGCCCGGGCAGAATCGCGACCGAGGTACCGACCTTCAGACGGCTCGTGCGGGCCAGCGCGAACGCCATCCCCACCGTCGGATCGACGGCCGGGGCGAAGACCAGTTCGGAGAACCACAGCGAATCGACCCGCGCCGCCTCGAGCCGATCCACCAGGGCCGCCAGATCGTACGGATCGGCGGCCGAACCCGTACCCACGCCGAACCGGATCTTCACCTCGCCATTGCTCACAACCCTGCACAACAGCCGCTGCCGGACCGATATTTCGGCCGCCAGTGGTGAACGATCGACGCGGGCCGAAGCGCCGCCGACCGCACGCCGTTCGCGCCACCCAGCGGTAGCCGGTGCCGGACCGCCCCCAACCACCGTGCGGGACGGTCGGATTGAACATGCCGATGACCCATCGTTGATGTTCACCGACCTACCGAACGCGGAAATGACTGTGGCACTGCATGTTCTATATGACGCGGTCCGCCTGCTCGGGCGCCTCGTCGAGCAACTCGCGCAGATGCGTGCGCGACCAGGTGCACAGCTGGTGGACAGTGGCGAGCAGGTCGCGCCCGGCCGGGGTCAGGGAATAGTCGACGCGCGGATTCGGGGTGTGGTGGTCGTAGCGGGCGACGATGCCGTCGGCTTCGAGAGTGCGCAGCGTCTGGGTCAGCATCTTGTAGCTGATGCCCTCGACGGCGCGGTGCAGTTCGGCGAACCGGCGCTCGTGGTCACCGATCGCCTCCAGCACGGCCAGCGCCCACTTGGTGGACAGGGTCGCGAAGATTCGGCGCGCGACAGCCGCCGCCCGCTCCTGATCCGTCACCGCGTACCTCTCACCTGGAAGTGCGTACTTACCCAGCGTAGGGATCGACCGTAGCGTGCGAGGGATGCGGATTCTCGAGACCTACGCCCGCCTGTTCGTCGCGGATATGGATGCGGCCCTGCCGATCTACGAACGACTCGTCGGCGCGCCGGCCGATCTGCGCTTCCATTTCGAGGAAGCCGAAATCGCCGCTGTCGGTAGCTTTCTCGTCGTCGCGGGGCCGGACGCGGCGATCGACGGGTATCGCGGCACCGTCGGCCCGGTGATCGTGGACGATCTGGGCGCGCTCCCGGAGTTCCTCGCCGAGATCGGCGGCTCGATCCTCGGCGAGCCGGTCACCTCCGCCACCGGCGAGGTCGTCTACGCCCGCCACCCCGACGGGACAAGGGTCGAGTACGTGCAGTGGACGGACGAGGTGCGCATCCACGTCCTCGGAAGCTGAATCGCCGGGTGTCAGTTCTTGTCGTCGAGACTGTCCAGGGTCGTCAGGATCGCCTCGACCGGAATGCGGCCCGCCGCGACCGTTTCGGCGCCGTTGCGTCGCAGGGCCACCGACAGCGGTGCCGCCCAAGTGTTTTCGTAGATCAGCACGGCGGCCGAACGCCCGGGATGCAACGCGGCGCCCGCCTCCCGCAGATCGCCGTCGTCGAGTACACCCGTCGTCTCCTCGGCGAACAAGGCCACGCTCGCTTCGCACTCGAGCCCGATATCGGCGATATCGATGCCGGTCAGCGACCCGTCGCCCTCCTTCCGGAGAAACGCCAGATTCAGCACCCGGATGATGCCCCGGCCGACCAGATCGCGCAGCACCGGCAATGCCGAACCGTCCGGTGGGCGGCCCGCGGGGAACTCGATGACGAGATAGTCGATCGGTCCCATCTCATCGATTCCGGCAGCACTGGTCATCCGAGCACCTCATCCGTGGCCGGATCACCGCGGTGATTCGGCGAGACAGCAGCTGATGTCACGCCGTCGGCGACGAGCACCTCCGCCACCGGCGTAACACCTAATGATTCGAAGCCACGCCGCTCGCGGATAAAGCGGGAATCGATTCGCGGGACGCGGGCCGTCGGACACGGTGTTTCATCCACCTGTCCGTCCCGCCACTCGTTCATCCCGTGCCGCGGCCCGTCGATGAGATCCAACGGCATTCCCGAGTTTCGCTCACGGTGAGTCTGGATGGTGGCAAACCGTGTGTGGCGGCGAAGAATTCGCGTGACCGCGGTGTGGAAGGGGTAGTGGTGACGACGTCCGTGCCTGTGCGACTGGAGCACGCGAAAGATATTCATCCGGGCGTCGATGTGCCGCTACTCCGCGAGGCTGTGGTGGCCGAACGCACGCTGTGGACACCGGCCGAACTGCACGAGCTCACCGCGGTGGTGGCGAGCGAACTGGCGACACCGCTGCTGGATATCGTGCGGTTCGACACCACGCGGCGGTGGTGGACCCGGCTCGCCCTGACGATGGGCGTGGAACTGTGGCTGCTGTCGTGGGCGCCCGGACAAGGCACCGAACCGCACGACCACGGCGGTGCGTCGGGTTCGTTCACCGTCTCGATCGGCGAACTCGACGAGGACTATCGCTACCCCACCGGCCCCGTACGCTCGGCCGGTCGCCGCGCCGGCGACACGATCGCGTTCGGTCCCGAACGCGCGCACCAGCTGCACAACCGCAGCGCCCGGCCGGCCACCACGGTGCACGCCTACTCGCCACCACTGCGGCCGGTCCGCGAATACCGGTCGCTGCGGGATTTCACCGGTGTGTGACCATGCCCGGTACCCCCCATCGCACGATCGCCGAGGAGTGACGGTATGAGCGCCGAGGACCTGCTCGCCCGGGCACGCGCCGGACTGAACCGCGTCGAGCCCGTCACGGCCGCGCACCGGTTGGCCGAGGGCGCCCTCGTGGTCGATATCCGCCCGCACGCCGACCGCCTCGCCGAGGGCGAGATCCCCGGCGCGGTCGTCGTCGAGCGCATCGTGCTGGAATGGCGGCTCGACCCCGGCGGTGCGCATCGGCTCCCGGACCTGACGCCCGACACCGAGGTCATCATCGTCTGCAACGAGGGCTACGCATCCAGCCTGGCCGCCGCCGACGCACAGCGTCTCGGGCTGGCGCGCGCCACCGATCTGGTCGGCGGGTTCCGCGCCTGGAAGGCGGCCGGCCTGCCGGTAGCTCCCGGCGGCACCCCCGCCGTTCCGTAGTACCGCCGGCACCTCCCTCGCAGCACCGCGTCTACCTCCCGGTTCCCGGAATTCTTTCACCTGCAAACGATCTGGCTGAGAATGTAGACGGGCAAACGGAATTACGAGGAGTGCGATGACCAGGTGTGCGCATTATGTCGGAAGTGTTCCAGCCGAGTTGATGACCGGGGATGCTGCGGTGCTGCAGTGGTTCGCCGATCGCAGTGCGGGCCATCCCGTGACCGGATTGCCCTGTGATCTGGATCCGGACTGGATCCTCGACTACCTCCGCCGGCGCAGAGAGCACGAGGACGTCTTCGAGGTCGTCCGCACCGGCGATTACTCCGACTACAGCGATTTCCCGAGCTACGGCTTGCGCCCGGGGGCGAAGCTGGAACCACGGCACGTGGCGATGGACCGGCTCGACCGCATCGGCGCCGTGGTAGCCGCGTTCGACGAGGTGCGCGCCGGGCGGCCCGAACTGGACGGAACGAGATTGCAACTGAGCCAGCCCAATCCGCTGGATCTGGCGATGTTCGTCTTCGCCGGTGCGGCGGTGTCGAACGGTTTCCCGCTCGGTCCGGCACTGCGCCGCTCCGATCTCCTCGCGGCCGCGCTGCGGCATCTGCCGGTGTTCACCGAGGCCGCACTGCACGAGATCGCGGAGGTGAACGCGCGCTACGGCGATCGCGTGGTCTGGCAGGTCGAATCACCGTTCGCGCTGCTGGGCATGGTCAAGGCCGACCAACTGGGCGCGAAATGGGCGGCGGGGCCGCTGCTGGCTCGCCAGCTGGCCGGGGTACTCACCGGCATACACGAGATCGGGGCACAGGCGGTGGTCCACCTGTGCTACGGCGATTACCAGCACAAGGCGCTGCTCAACCCGCGTTCGCTGGCGCCCGCGGTCACCCTGCTGAAGCACACCGCACGCCGGCTGCGCGCAGCCGGCACTCCCTTTCCGGCAGTGCACATTCCGTGTGCGTTCGGTGCCGAACCCGCGCCGCAGGACGCCGCGTTCTATGCGCCCCTGCGCCGACTGGACCCGGACTGGAACGTCATCGCGGGGGTGGTGTCACCCGATTCCGCCGACGACAGCGCTCACGCCCTGCAACTGTTCGAACAGGCGGCCGGGCGCACCGCATTCGGCGTCGCGACCGCGTGCGGCCTCGGCCGCTGCAGTGTTGCGGACGCGCAGCGAGCCGCGGAGACGACCGCGGCACTGACCGCCGAGACGACCACCGGTTAGCACCACGGCACGGGTCGCGGGGCCGTGCGTCAGCGTCCTGACCCACGGCACCGTGGCCCGGCCCCGGGCGCCCGTCGCCTCGCGCGCATACCGCAATCTCGTTCGGCCCCAAGGATTCTGCATCGCACACCTCGCCACCAGGGCATACACCCGAGGGGACCGCCGGAATCGGGCGGATGCCACGCGAGAACCGGACAAAGGCCTTACTCTGGATCAGTTGGTGGAAGTGGGGTGATGCCGGATGTGACCAACCGAAACCGCAACCCCGTGTCGGGCAGTCGTCACCGTCTCTTCCGCTTTGCTCGCCGATAACGGTACTCACGTAACGCAACGTCGCGTCCCCTGTCGTGACCCCTAGCCGCGCATCACCGACAGCGGCATTCTCGTACCTTCAGTAGCTATCGTCTGGCTACTCATTGACGGTGTGTACTTGCATCGAAACTTGCTGTTTCCCTTGATGATTCAAGTACTGCTGATAAACTGATTTCCCGTGTGCCGAGCTCGAGTTAACAAGCGGCTACGGAGGTTTCGGGTTTGTCGTAGGACATGCCATCCGGACCAGGTCCGGTAGCCGATCCGGCGCACCGTCCGTTCGTACGCAGTTCCAGGGAGTTGCTATGGGGAACAACGAAATTCCGCGCGTTCTGGTGGTAGGCGGCGGCCCGGCGGGGTCCACCGCCGCCGCATTGCTCGCACGGTCCGGAGTACAGGTGACCCTCCTGGAGCGGGATACGTTCCCGCGCTACCACATCGGAGAATCACTGCTGGCCTCGTGCCTGTCCACGCTGCGGATATCCGGCGCCTACGACAAGGTCGCCGCGCACGGCTTCCAGATCAAACGCGGCGGCTACTTCCAGTGGCAGAACGACACCTGGTTGCTGGACTGGTCCAAGCTCGTCGATGCCGAGGCATGGTCCTGGCAGGTCGACCGAGCCACCTTCGACGACCTCCTGCTGCGCAACGCGGCCGACCAGGGCGCGCAGGTCATCGAACAGGCGACCGTCAAGAACATCCTGTTCGACGGTGAGCGTCCGATCGCCGCGGAATGGGTCAAGGCCGGCGACGACACCGTCCACACCGCCGAGTTCGACTTCCTCGTCGACGCCACCGGCCGAGACGGGTTGCTGGCCAAGCACTTCGGCATGCGTCGCCAACATCCCGCCTTCCGCAACGTCGCGGTCTGGTCGTACTGGAAGGGCGCACATCTGCACCCGGACAGCCCGGAGGGCGCGATCAACGTGGTGTCGACTCCGGAGGGCGGCTGGTTCTGGAACATTCCGCTCGCCGACGGTCGTACCAGCGTCGGCTATGTGATTTCGGCGCGAGTGGCCGCGGAAAAGCTGCGCGGGCACGATTCGCGCCAGTCGTACTACCTGGAGACCATCCGGGAGAGCAAGCCGATGTGCGAAATGCTCGAGGGTGCGGAGCAGATCGCCGACGTGCGGGCCGAACAGGACTACTCCTATGTCGCCGACCGGTTCTGCGGCCCCGGCTACGTCCTCGTCGGCGACGCGGCATGCTTCCTGGACCCGTTGCTGTCCACCGGAGTCCACCTCGCCACCTATTCCGGGCTCGTGTCCGCGGCGGCGATCGCGACCACACTGCGCGGTGAGATGTCCGAGACCGATGCGCTGGCGTACTACGAATACACCTACCGCCGCGGCTACACCCGGTTCCTCTCCCTGGTCTCCCGGATGTACGAGCACTACATCGGTTCCGAGGAATACTTCGCGCACGCGCACAAGCTCACCGACGTCCACGACGGCGACTCACCCGAACAGTCGTTCACCCGGATCATGGCCGGTCTGACCGACGTCGGCGAGACCACGGGCGAACAGGACCGTACCGGCACCGAGGTCATCGTCTCGGAGGCGGAGCGCCTGCACACCGCCCCGGACACCGACGGGGTCAACATCAAGTACATGGGCGGACTGGATATGTCGCCGGTCTGGGACCACTGGCGTGATCCGCTGTCCGACACCGAGATGGGCGAGATCCGCATCACCACCGAACCGGTGTTCGGCCTGACGAGCCGCCCGCGCTCCGACGCCGAGCGCGAGGCCGTGGCGCTGCCGGTCCAACCGCCCCGCAAGGGCGCCGGCGCCGCACTCTAGCGGTGACCTCACCAGGACTCCCGGTGCGCACCGAGACGTGGAGTCGACAGTGACCGTCACAGGATCCGTCCCCGGCCCGCTGAGCGAACCGACGCCCAGCGGGCCGGGATTCCGGACGAACCCGGCCACGCAGATCGAGCGATTCCACCACCCCACAACCCGATCCCTGCTGTCGGGCGAAGGCTTCACGACGACGGCGCTCGAACACATCCTCGAGACGACGTTGAGCGTGCACGTCCTGCGCCAGCACCAGGTTCCGCCCCGCACACTGCCCACCTTCATCGTCGACGAACTCCGGCTGCAGGATGCCGAGGGCGCGCTGGTCCGGCGCTCCCGTCTGGTCACCCCCGCGCTGGCGACCGTCTCGATCAATTACGTTGTGGCCGTGCCACAGTCGGCCGCCGCCAGTGGCATCGATGATGTCCGGATGCCGATCGGCCACGGCTTGCTCACCCGCAGCCTGCCCCAGCGCCGCCGCCTGCTCTGGGCGGGCATCCGGCCGTGGCCGGACGGCCGGCCCAGTGCGTCCAGGGCATACATCATGACGCTCGGCCGCCATCCCGTGTGCTATATCCGCGAAGTTTTTCATCCCGCGGTCGTCCCACCCGCGCACACGACCGGTCCGCTGCCGGAACCGGCGCTGCGAGATGATGTCTCCGAGGAGAACTGAGTGCCTGCTCCCACCATCACGGTCCTACTCGACCTGGTTCTCATCATGGCGGCCGCACACCTGCTCGGCTGGCTCGCCGAAAAGATCGGGCAGCCACCGGTCATCGGCGAGATCGCGGCCGGAATCCTCGCCGGTCCGACCGTCATCGGACATCACCTGTCCGCCACCCTGTTTCCCGAAGCCGGACGCTCGTATCTGGCGCTGCTCGCCAATATCGGAGTGGCGGTGTTCATGTTCGTCGCCGGTCTGGAACTCGATCGGGAGATCTTCCGCGGTGCCCGCCGTTCGATACCCGCCGTGTCGGCGGCGGCCTACGCGATCCCCTTCGCGCTGGGAGGCGCGGTCGCGATCACCGTCCTGGCACGCCACACCACCGGCAACCGGCTGCACTTCGCCCTGTTCGTCGGCTGCGCGATGGCGGTGACCGCCTTTCCGGTGCTGGCGCGAATCCTGCACGACCGCAATCTGGTTCGCACCGAGATCGGACAGCTCAGCCTGGCCTGCGCGGCGCTGGTCGACGTCGTGGCATGGTCGGTCCTCGCCGTCGTACTCGCACTCGCGCACCCGGGTGGCGTGCAGTGGCGGCTCGTCCTGCTCCTCCCACTGGTCGGACTGCTGTGGTGGTTCGTGCGACCGCTGCTGGCCCGGATCTCGGAATCGGGCACCCAGCAGACGATGATCGTGCTCGGCGTGGGTGGTGCACTCGGGCTCGCCGCGATCACCGAATGGATCGGCTTGCACCTGATCTTCGGCGCTTTCGCCTTCGGTGTCATATTCCCGCGCGAACGCCGCCGGACGGTCGAGTCCGGTGTGCGAATTCTGTGCTTGTTGCTGATGCCCGGCTTCTTCGTGATCGCCGGGCTGGCCGTCGATCTCGGCTCGGTCGACGCGACCTCGATCGGCGAATTGATCGCGGTCATCGGTGTGGCGGTGGTGGGAAAGGTCGGCAGCGTCTACGTCGCGGGCCGACTGACCGGGATGCGGTCGCGGGCGGCCGCCGCCGTGGCAGCGCTGCTCAACACCCGAGGTCTGACCGAACTGGTGATTCTGAACGTGGGCTTGACGAGCGGCCTCATCGGCACCCAGTTGTATTCACTGCTGGTGATAATGGCCCTGGTGACGACCGCCTCGACCGCGCCGATGCTCCGTCTGCTCGGCATATCGCGCGGCGGCGACCTGTCGTCGCGTCCGCCGCACGCACCGGACTCGGAGCACGACCCGGATCCGGACGTCGTGGCCGCGGCGGTGCAGACGCCGGATATGAGCGGAAAGCACTGAACCACAAGCACATCCGATCGACTCCGGGCGCCGGTGGCGGCAGCCCTCCTCCCACGTTCGCAGACACCGTCCCCGCGTCGCTGCTATGTTGCTTGCGTGGGCGAACCGCCAGGCACCGCACGACAGGTCATCGAAGTCTGCAGATCTGTGGGCGTCGAGACGGTCCGGCATACAGTCTTCCTCGCACCGCCCATGTGAGTGCGACACGTGCCGCACCCGCCGAGCTCTCGTCGAATTTCTGTTCCATCCGTCTGGAGTCCCGTCTTTGACCACACCACAGTCACCCCTCCCCGAGCCCTACACCACGGCGACCGGAATATGCCCCGTCCAGCACGGCTCGCCCTTCGATGCCGACGACGACCGATTCCCGATGTACACAGCCGAATTCGTCGCCGATCCACACGCCGCCTATCGCGAGATGCGCGGGCAGTACCCCTCCCTCGTTCCCGTCGAGATCGCCCCCGGTGTGGCTGCCACCCTGGTCATCGACTATGCCGTCGCGGTTCGCATCCTCAACGACCCGGACCACTTTCCCTCCGATCCGCGCACCTGGCAGAAGACCATTCCGCAGGATTCACCCGTGCGCCCGATGATGGAGTGGTTTCCGGCGGCCCGGTACAACACCGGTCCGGCCCATGCCCGCTACCGCGCTCCGTCGGTCGCCGCGATCGACCACATCGACCTCCACAGCGTGCCCGCGATCGTGGAAAGGGTTGCCGTTCCCCTGGTCAACTCCTTCTGTGAGCAGGGATCCGCCGATCTCGTCATGCAGTACTCGTTCCCGCTCGTCCTCGAGGTCCTCAACCGGATGGTCGGCTGTCCCGCCGACATCGGGACCCGAGTCGCCAACGGCATGGCCGCCCGGTTCGACACCGTCAGGGGTCAACAGGGGATGGACATGCTCAAGGAAGCGCTCATGGAACTCATCGCGTTCCGGCGCGAGCAGCCCGGCGACGACGTCACCTCACAGCTGGCCCATCATCCGAACGGCCTCAACGATATCGAGGTGTTCGCCCAGCTGATGTCCTTCTACGGCGCCGGTTTCGAGGCCCAGCGCAACCTCATCAACAATGCGCTGATGCTCATCCTCACCGATGAGCGATTCCGGTTCGGCGACATCCTCGGCCGCAACCTGTCCACCACCGACGCCCTCGACGAAATCCTGTTCAACGACCCGCCGATGGCCAACTTCTGCACCACCTATCCCCGGCAGCCGATCATGATCGACGGCGTGTGGCTGCCCGCCAACCAGCCGGTCCTGATCAGCCTCGCGGCGTGCAACAACGATCCGAAGATCCGCGGCGAAGCAGCGAGCAGTATCGGCAACCGTTCGCATCTGGCCTGGAGCACCGGACCGCACGCCTGCCCCGCCAAATCGGTGGCCTATCTGACGGTCCAGAACGCCATCGACCAACTCTTCGACGCACTCCCGGAGATCCAGTTGGCCGTCCCGGCCGCACAACTGGAATGGCGGCCCGGTCCGTTCCACCGGGCACTGACCTCGCTGCCGGTCGTCTTCCCGAAATCGCCGCCGCTGCCCGTGATGTAGCAACCGCATCGCCCGGCCCGGGCGACCGCCGCGACGGTCGCCTGGCCGGGTGGCAACTCGCTGATCGGGGGCCGTGCCGTTCTAGGTGGGAAGTTGTGACCTCGGGGACGGCCTCTGCTATCTTCTCTGCAGTGCCTCACGCACCGGCCGGTGTAGTTTAGTGGTAGAACATCAGCTTCCCAAGCTGAGAGTGCGGGTTCGATTCCCGTCACCGGCTCTCTTCTTCCCCGCGGCAGCGCCCATCGGGTACGCGATACGTCCATCCGGACGAATTCCCTTGTCTCTCTTTCACATCGGCTGCCGGTGAACCACGGACAGCCGATGTCGTCGGCCGGAGTCTTCATCAGCCGGCGCCGAGGTCGATGCCGAACGGCACCTCGATCCGCCGCACGGCGAGATCCCTGCGACCGCGGCGACCGAAACACCCGAGCCCCGCGTACAGCGCTGATTCCGGCCGGAAGGTTAGGCGGGGCGAATCGTGGCTACCCCTCCCGAGGTGCTGGGTGCCGTGGACGTCGAGCGGCCGGGTCGGAGGGCCGGTCCACGGCACGGATGTACAGCACCGACCGTGACCTGTGACGACGGCGGAAGGAAACCGGACAGATGCTCATGCTCACGCCCACTGCCATCGAGGCCGTTCGCACCATCACCTCCGCGGACGGGATGCCCGACGATGCGGGACTGCGCATCTCCACCAACGACGGCGCGGAGACCCTGCAGCTCGCAGTAGCCGCGGGGCCGTCGGACCAGGATCAGGTGCTCAATGCGGAAGGCCCGCGGGTCTTCCTCGACGAGCACGTCGTCGACTTCCTGGACGACAAGATTCTCGACACCGGACTGGGTCCGGACGGGCAGGGCACCTTCGTGCTCGCCCAGCAGGACCCGAACACCGCGGGACACTAGACCGACGCCGATTCGGCTCGATTTCGGCCGAATCGGCGCCCTCCCGCCGACGGCCGGCCTAGTCCGGCCACATCGGCGTGCGCTTGGTCAGAAAGGCATCCATACCCTCGCGCGCACCGGGCAGCTGGGACGCGGCGGCCATGACCTCGAGTGCGATCGCGTAGGCGTCGTCCTCGGGGCGGTCGAGCTGGGCGTACAGCGTCCGTTTGCCCAGCGCCTTACTCGCCCGGCTACCCCGGGTGGCCCTGGTGAGCAGGTCGGTGACCGCCCGATCGAGATCGGCATCGGGGACGGCGCGATTGATCAGTCCCCAGTCGGCGGCGGTGCGGGCATCGATCGGATCGCCGGTGAGGGCGAGTTCCATCAGGCGTTTGCGGCCGATCGCCCGGGCCACCGGAACGGCCGGGGTGTGGCAGAACCAGCCGCCCTTACCGCCCGGGAGAGCGAAGCCGGCCGATTCGGCGGCCACGGCGAGATCGCAGGAGGCCACCAGCTGGCATCCGGCGGCGGTGGCCAGGCCGTGCACACGCGCGACCACGACCTGGGGCACGGATTCGACGGTCGACATGACCTCGGTGCACAGGGTCAGCAGGTCGCGGACGCCGAGCAGGTCACGGGCGGCGACATCGGCGAAATCGTGCCCGGCGGAGAAGACGGGACCGTTCGCGGCCAGAACGATCCCGCTGGCATCACTGCCGCCCGCCCAGCGAAATGCCGACAACAACTCCCTTAGATGCTCGGCCGAGAGCGCATTGCGCCGGTCCGGCCGATTCATCGTGATGCGAACGGTCTCACCGTTGCGCTCGACGAGCAGGTGCTGGTACTCCGCTGTGGCCATACCCCACGGTAGATCGGTCCGGGGGCGTTCGGGCGGGCGAACTCGTCGAGCGATCGGTGATCGTCGCGCGGTGCTACTGCGGCGCCGCGACGCAGGTGGTCGCGATCTTCTGGGTCGCCGCGCGCGCCTTGTCGGAGTCCTCCTTGCTCAGGCCGCCCATCGAACCGTCGGCCACCTGGGCAGTACTGCCGGGCTTGGTCATCTTGCGCAGGCCGTCCTGCGAAATGCCTTCGTCCACATAGAGTTTGGCGGCGCAATCGGCGAGTTTCGCATCCTTGAGGCCGCTGGACTGCAGGGACTTCGACAGGTCGGCCTGGGTGACGGTCGGCTCCGAATCCTTGTCGGAGCCGCACGCACCCAGCAGCGGCAGGGCGATGCAGACGGCGGCGATCAGCGAAATCCTCAACTGTTCCTCAATTCTCAGGCGTATCAGCTATGGCGCGCTCCGGCGGACCGGACACGAACCGCGCAGGTGATACTGCCGCATCACGCGGCCGGACAACAGTCCGAGTGTCGCGAACACGGAGCCTTCACAACGGCGCCCCTGACGGAACCGTCGTCCACGGGGTCGCGACCTCTGTTGGCATTACGCCAATGATTGCTAGGGTGTCCCCGTTCCTCGTCGGCGTCCGAGTATCGGTGTGGGAGTTTCGAATGATGTTGAACCATCACCGGGTCGGCACCGGTGAACCACTGGTCCTGATCCACGGCGTCGGCAGTCGCTGGCAGGTGTGGGAACCGGTCATCGACACGCTGGCGGCCCACTTCGACGTCATCGCGGTCGACCTACCCGGTTTCGGCGGGTCCGACCCGCTACCGCACACCACGGTCGACACCCTCACCGACGCCCTGCACGCATTCCTCACCGAACAGGGCCTGGAACATCCCCACCTCGCCGGCAACTCCATGGGCGGCCTGATCGCGCTGAACCTCGGGGCCCGCGGTGGGGCGAGTTCGGTGACGGCGTATTCACCGATCGGCTTCTGGTCCGACGCCGGGCGCATCTGGTGTCAGCAGGCGCTCGCCCGCGCGGCCACCCTGGGCCGGGGGCTGCGCAAGCAACTGCCGGCCATCCTCGGCACGCCGGCCGGGCGGACCGCCTTCCTGAGCATCGTGTTCGGCCGGCCGTGGGCGCTGGACACCCGGACCGCGGTGGAGACCGTGGACGGCGTCCTCGGCGCCCCCGGATTCCGTTCGGCCCTGGCCTCTTTCGATCACGCGCGGCTGCGCGACGGTGGGCGCCTCGCCCGCATTCCGGTCACGATCGCCTGGGGCAACCGCGACATCCTGCTCACCTATCGGACGCAGAGCCGGCGGGCGCGGCAGTGGCTTCCCCAGGCCCGGCACGTCACCCTGCCGGGCAGCGGCCACACCCCGTTCTACGACGACCCGGCCGGTTGCGCGAAGATAATCCTCGAGCAGATGCCTACCCACGGGTAACCGCGGGTAGGCCGACCCGATCAGCACGGAGTGAGCGATGAGCGACGTATCCCTGACCTTCGACGGTGATCGTGCCTACGTCGAACTCGACCGGCCCGACAAACACAACGGGCTCACCATCGACATGTTGAACGATCTCGTGCGGGTGGCGCGGGTGATCGGAAAACGCGACGAGATTCGCTCCGTCATCCTCGCCGGCAACGGGCCCAGTTTCTCCAGTGGTCTGGATATCGCGAAGGCGACCGGCGACCCGCTGAGTATCGTGCGCAATTTCCTGCCGCTACCGTGGCTGGGCACCAATGCCTTTCAGGAGGCGTGCTGGGCGTGGCGGCGACTGCCGCAGCCGGTGATCGCGGCGGTGCACGGCCATTGTTTCGGCGGCGGACTGCAATTGGCGTTGGCGGCCGATATCCGTTTCGCCACACCGGATTCCGACTTCGCCGTGATGGAAGTCGCCCACGGCCTGATCCCGGATATGTCGGGCGCGGTCACATTGTCGCGCCTGATCGGCGTGGACAAGGCGCTGCTGCTGACCATGACCGCCGACCCCGTCGACGCCGCCTATGCCGCCCGCATCGGATTGATCACCGAGGTCAGCGAGGATCCGCGCGCCGATGCCGAGAAATTGGCCGATCGGATCGCGGCGCGCCCGGCACCCGCCGTCGCCGCCGCCAAACAATTGTTCGAGCGCACCTGGCATGCGGGCACCCGCCGCACCCTGGGAATCGAACGGGCGACCCAGATACCACTTCTGGTCCGGCAGGCGCTCGGCCGTCGGTAGATCCGACAAAGGGACACACCGCCGACCCGGGAATTACCCGAAAGTGCGAGCGGGAAACCCATTTACCTGCGATTCGCTGTTAGCATTTTCACACTTTGCCAGCGAAGCCGGTGAACGGGGGCGCATCGGCGAGAACGGGAAGGGCTGCATTTGTCCAAGACCGTATCCGTCCTGCTGTCCGCGATAGCGGGCGCCTCGGCCGTCCTTCTGACCGTGACCGCGCCCGCGGCCGCCAACCCGAATGCCATCAATCCGATTCCGGTTCTCAACGGCACCACCGGGTTACCGAATCTGGCCGGCCGTTCGCGAGCGATATTCCAGGTCACCGGAATGGCCAGCCCGAACGCCACCGAGAACTACAACGTCCTCGGCACCGACCTGGGAATCATGTGGGACAACGGCCGCGGCGAGATGCTCACCGCCTTCGGCGATACCGCCGGCGTGGGGCTGCCGAATCTGCTGGCTGGCAGTTTCTGGGCGTGGCGCAGCAATATCCTGGTGCGCAGTCACACCCAGGATCCCTCGGGCGGCATCTATTTCGACAGCGCCGTGCGCGACGTGTTCGGCCAGGCGCGGGATCTGATTCCCAGCCCCAAGATTCCGTTCATCGAGATCAGCCGCATCCCGACCGCGGGAATCTCGGTGAACGGCGTGCAGTACATGAGCCTGATGTCGGTGAAGAGCTGGGACGACGTCGGCCAGTGGACCACCAACTACTCGGGCCTGGCGGCTTCCGCCGACAACGGGGAAACCTGGGCCGACCTCGATTTCACCCGCCGGCCCAACGAGGGTGGCAATGCCAACTTCCAGATGAACGCCTTCGTGAAGAGCGGCGGCTGGGTGTACGAATACGGCACGCCCTCGGGCCGCAATCACTTCGCCTACGTCGCGCGCGTACGGGAGAACGACATCCAGAATCTCGCCGAATACGAGTACTGGGACGGCGGGGCCTGGCGCAAGAACGATGTGAACGCCGCCCGCCCGATCACCGGCGGCGTAGCCGAGATGTCGGTGATGTGGAACGACTACCTCGGACAATTCGTCATGCTGACCACCGATCCGTGGAATTCGGTGGTGATGCGCCGGGCGTCTTCCCCGGAGGGACCGTGGAGTGAGCCGGAGGTGCTGATCGATACGCGCGAATTGCCGACCGCGTACGCCCCCTCGATCTTCCCGTACCAGACCGGGCGGGACTTGTACTTCCTCACCACGGTGCACAGCCAGTACAACGTCGTCCTCATGCGCACGACGCTGTAGTTCGCCTCGAACAGCCCACGCCCGGCCGGGTTCCGCTCGGCCGGGCGTCGCGCTGTGGCTGGCTAGACTCGCCCCATGGACGCCGCCGAGTGGGACGAGCGCTATGCGCAGAGCGAGTTGGTGTGGGGCGCACCGCCGAACGCGACGGTCGTCGAGCACATCTTCGGATTGGAGCGCCGCGTCCACCTGGTGCCCGATGCGCCCGGAGAGGAGCCGCCGGAACTGCCGCGTGCCCTGGATCTGGCATGCGGCGAGGGGCGGCACGCGCTGTGGCTGGCCACGCACGGCTGGCAGGTGCGGGCGGTCGATTTCTCCCAGGTCGGCATCGACAAGGGGCGCACGGTCGCCTCGCGGCTGTCGCGTTCGGTTCGCAGCCGGATCGACTGGGAATGCGCGGACGTCACCGATCTGGCCGGAGCCGGGATCGACGGCCCGTTCGAACTGATTCTCGCCGTCTACATCCACCTGCCGGCCGAACAGCGGCGCACCCTGCTGCTCTCGGCGGCCGAGCGGCTGAGCCCGGGTGGCACCCTTCTCGTCCTCGGCCACGACACCACCAATATCGCCGACGGCTACGGCGGGCCACAGGATCCGGCGATCCTGTTCACTCCCGACGATGTGGTTGCGGATCTCGCTGCGGCAGAACATATCCGGGTCGACACCGCGCAGCGGGTGATCCGCGAGACCGAGGGGCGCGACGCTATCGACGCCCTCGTGGTCGCCACCGCGACCGTGCCCGATCTCGAGGAGCAAGCGACGGCCACCCCGGACGCGTGATCCGGGGTGGCGACGCCTCACAGTCCGGCGCTGCCGGTGGGTAGCGGCGCCGGTCCGTGGGACTGTGCGGGCGGAGCGGTCCGGTCGTCACCGAATCGGTCATGGCCGAATCGGTCACGGCCATAGCGGTCGTACCCGAACCGGTCGTAACCGAGTGAGTCGTATCCGGACCGGTCGAAGCCCGAGCGGTCGCGGCCGAACGAGTCGTATCCGGACCGGTCGAAGCCCGAGCGATCGCGGCCGAACCGGTCGACACCCTGAGCGTTGAACCCGTCGGAGCCGAAGCCGTCGGCAGTGCACGGCGGGGCCGCGCCACACGGAACGTTCGCTTCGGCCGCCCCCGCCCCGGCGACGGCGATACCGGTCGCGGCGAGGACAGCCAGTGCGAGACCGGCCACGGGACGGCGAGCGGCGCGAATCGGGCCTGCGATCATGGATCACTCTCCTCTCGAAATCCCGACCGCAGTCGAAATTACCTCCCGGATCCCGGCAAGACATCGGGGTATTCCCGGAGTTGGGACCTGAGATTTCGTGGTCCGCAGAGATTTTCGGCTCCGCTCAATCCAGCGTCGCCCACCGGCGCAGCCACGGTTCCACCGTCTGCGCGATCAGATCGAATCCGGCGCGGAAGGAATGCGGCTGGCGAGGAACGACTTTCACCTCGGCGGCATCGGCGGGATCCGGAATGCCGAAGGGATCGCGCTCGCCGTTGATCACCACCACATCGACGTGCGCGGACGCTGCCACCAGTTCATCACGCCGCGTCTTCTCCGGCTTGCCGGGCGGATGCAATGGGAAAGACAGGGCCAGTACGCCTTTCGCGTCGGCTTCCACGGCGGTCCGGCAGGCGACCCGGGCGCCGTTGCTGCGACCGCCCTGGATCAGCGGTACGCCGGGTACCCGGTCCCGCAGGGCGGCGACGATCTCGAGCCAGGCCGCGTCCTGCACGGTCGCCGATCCCGGCGCCCGGCGCCCGGCGACGCGATACGGCTGGACCACCCGCGCGACCACCCCGCCCAGCGCCACCGCGCGATCGCGGACGGCCAGCAGATCCCCGGCCTCCACCCCGCCGCCGGAACCGTGGGTGAGCAGCAGCAGAAAACGATCGCCGGTACCCCGCTCGATCTCCACCCCGGCATCCCCCGCAGTCGTCTCGATGCGCACGTGGTCCACGGTAATCGCCGTTCAGCTCGCCGCGACCACGCACCGGAAGCCGATATGGCTCATGCCGGTGTCGATCATCTGCGGGCGCCGCGCCGCGGGCCGGTACCGGCGGCAGTAGCTGTCGGCGCAGAGGAACGAACCGCCCTTGATCACCTTGCGCGGCACCCGGAACTGCGGCTGACGCGGATCGAAACTCCGTTCCCGGTCCCCACCGCGCGGATTGCGCGGGACGCAGCATCCGCCGCCGTCCGGATGGCGTTCGGCGTACCAGTCGTCGGTCCATTCCCACACGTTGCCGGCCATATCGAACAGGCCATAGGGGTTGGGCGGATACGAACCGACGGCAGCGGTGCGACCGTAACCGGGGTCCGGGCGCCACGGGAATGCGCCGTGCCAATAGTTGGCCAGTCGCGCATCACCCGCTTCGCCCTCCTCACCCCAGGTGAATTCGGCGCCGTCCACACCGCCGCGGGCCGCGGCTTCCCACTGCGCCTCGGTCGGCAGCGCCCGGCCCTGCCATATCGCGTAGGCGGCCGCGTCCTCGTGCGCGATATGGACCACCGGGTGGTCGGGCCGGTCGGCGATCGACGACCCGGGCCCTTCGGGATGGCGCCACGAGGCGCCGGGCGTCCAGCGCCACCACAGGTTCAGATGCCGCAGGTCGACCGGGCCGGAGGTCCCGGTGAACACCATCGAGCCGGGTTGCAGGTTCTCGACCGGCGCCCCCGGGAAGTCGGCCGGATCGAGCGGACGTTCGGCGACGGTGCGGTATCCGGTTTCGGCGACGAACCGTTCGTACCGGGCGTTGGTGACCTGCCGAGTCTCGATGGCGAAGGAGTCCACGGCCACCCGGTGGGCGGGCCGCTCCTCCGGATAGTGACGGTCGGAACCCATGGTGAAGGTCTGTGCTGGTATCTGGCGTACGTCGGTGGCGATCGACATATTCACAGTCACGGGCCGTTCCTACGAATCGGGTGTGAAGATCTGCGCCCAGTCATTTTTCATGCTGATCACCGTCCAGTCGTTGCGACGCGCGTGCGCGAGGGCATCCTCGGCGCCGGCGACGTAGTCGAATTCGCGTTCGGCGTCGTCGTGCAGGATGAGCATGCGCAGCGACGGCGCGCCCGCGAGTTCGGAGAACGACAGCATGGGCAGATCGCCGTTGGAATTGCCGACCGACAGAATGGGCCGGCGGCCGATCCGGCTCCAGATTCGGATCGGTTTCTCCGGTCCGTCGTCGAAGAAGTCCATCGCGGATTTGTAGAGCAGGTCGCTGCGGCCTTCCTGTTCGCGATAGGTCAGCCCGAGCGCACTGCCGATCACTCGTTCCGGCGGCACCCCGTAGAGATCACCCGCGACCGGGCGCATGAAATCCCGGTCGCCGCCGGAGGCGATGTAGGTGGTGAATCCGTTGTCGCGCAGGTACCACAGCAATTCGACCATCGGCGCGAAACCACAGCCGTGGTACGGGCGGCCGAGAGTCGGGTGGGCGGCGTCGGCGAAGAATGCCGCCACCCGCGCGTCGTAGTCCTCGACGGTGATCTCGCCGAAGGCGCGAGTCACCGCGCCCATCAACAACTTCAGATCGTCGTCGTCACCGTGATAATGCTTGACCATCGCCGCACCGAGCCACTGGAGGTCCTGCTCGTAGGCCGCCCGCCACGGCTGTTGCGTGCGCAATTCCGGTTCCTGCTCCGCCATTTCGGCCAGTCGCCGGATGGTGAAATCGAGCTGGATCGGCATCGGTTTCTCACACCACAGGGTGCCGTCGTTGTCGAATACCGCGATCCGTGCGGACGGTTCGACATATCCGGATCCGTCGCGATCGGTGACGCGAGCGACGAAATCGACTATGGCGGAGGTGGTTTCCCCGTCGTTCCAGGATTCCAGCGACACCGCCATCGTCAGTCCCGCGCGAGGAAGTCGTGCAGTTTGGCGACGGCGTGATCGATCGTGAACGACGCCGGTTCCTGTCGCGGCGGGAATTCCTTGAACGTCTCCAGGAACGCCGTGCAGATGGCCGTCCCGTAGAAGGCGATGTAATCGTGGTCGAGGAACCAGTCCCAGTAGGTGTTGGAGGTGACATCGGCCCGCTCGAACGGGTCCGTGCGCAGATTGAACAGTTTCGGCACCCGCAGCGGGGTGAACGGTTCGGCCCAGATACCGAGCGTGCCCTGTTTGCGCTGCTCCATGAACACGATCTTCCAATTCTCGAACCGGATTCCGAGCACATCGCAGTCGTCGGAGAAATAGACCATGCCGCGCCGCGGGCTGTGCTCGGCCGCGCCGGTGAGATAGGGCAACAGGTTGTAGCCGTCGATGTGGACCTTGAACGTCTTGTCGCCCACCGCGTATCCCTGCTTCAGCTTCTCGACGACATCGGGTTCACCGGCCGCGGCGAGCAGGGTCGGCAGCCAATCATGGTGCTGCACTATGTCGTTGGAGATCGAGCGGGCCGCGATGCGGCCCGGCCAGCGGATCACCTGCGGCACCCGGAACGCACCCTCCCAGTTGGTGTCCTTCTCACTGCGAAACGGGGTGGTCGCGCCGTCGGGCCAGGTGTTGGCGTGCGGGCCGTTGTCGGTGCTGTAGATGACGATCGTGTCGTCGGCCAGCCCGAGTTCGTCGAGGGCATCGAGCACGCGGCCCACATTGCGATCGTGGTCGATCATCGTGTCGTGGTACGGCGACTGCCAGAATCCGGCCTGCCCGACACTTTCCGGTTTCGTATGCGTGCGCAGGTGCATGTGGGTGAAGTTCAGCCAGACGAAGAACGGGGTGCCCGCCTGCTGCTGGCGGGTGAGGAAGTCCACGCAGGCCTCGGCCACGTCCTCGTCGATCGTCTCCATCCGCTTCTTCGTCAGCGGGCCGGTGTCCTCGATGCGCTGCTTGCCGACGCGCCCGAAGCGCGGATCCTCGGTGGGGTCGTCCTCGTCGGTCGCCCACGAGTGCAGCACCCCGCGCGGGCGTTGCAGGTCGTACAACCGCGGATAGGCGTCCTTGTGCGGATAGTCCGGCAGTTCGGGTTCCTCCTCCGCGTTGAGGTGGTAGAGGTTGCCGAAGAATTCGTCGAAGCCGCGGACCGTCGGCAGGAACTTGTTGAGGTCGCCGAGGTGGTTCTTGCCGAACTGGCCGGTCGCGTAGCCGAGCGGTTTCAGCAGTTCGGCGATGGTCGGGTCCTCGGGCGCCAGCCCGATACCCGCGCCCGGCACCCCGACCTTGCTCATGCCGGTGCGATAGACACTCTGCCCGGTGATGAAGGAGGCCCGCCCGGCCGTGCAGCTCTGTTCGCCGTAGGAGTCGGTGAACCGCATGCCCTCCTCGGCGAGCCGGTCGATGTTGGGCGTGCGATAGCCCATCAGGCCGTCGCTGTAGCAGCTGAGATTGGTGATCCCGATGTCGTCGCCCCAGATCACCAGGATGTTCGGCTTCGAATCCGGCACAGCGGCCTCCTTCGGCGCAGGTGAACTACCCTGCCGAAACCCTGCCCGCACCCGCGCGCGGACACCTCACCCGCGGCGGGTGATTGCGGTGAGGCGGGGCCCGGGTGTTCATCTCGTCACATCGCCCGGTCAGCGCTTTCCAAGCCCATTACTCATCGGTAATATACGGTGTAAGTTACCCGCGAGTAGAAGGCGGATATTCCGTCCGACACCCGGTGTGGAGACACATGGGCGGGAACGGCACACACCGACCCGCACCGACTCAACGGAGAGTGAGTAACAGAGATGGGCCATTACAAGAGCAACGTCCGCGACCTGGAGTTCAACCTCTTCGAGGTGCTGGGCATCGGCTCGGTGCTGGATTCCGGCGCCTACGGTGACCTGGACACCGACACGGTCAAGAACATCATCGACGAGGTACGCCGCCTGGCCGAGGGCCCGGTCGCCGAGTCCTTCGCCGACGCGGACCGCAACCCGCCGGTGTTCGACCCCACCACCCACAGCGTCTCCATTCCGGAGTCGTTCAAGAAGTCCTTCAAGGCCTACGAAGAGGCCGGCTGGAACAAGGTCGGCCTGAACGAGGAGCTGGGCGGCCTGCCCGCGCCGCGTTCGGTGGTCTGGGCCCTGAACGAGATGATCCTGGGCTCCAACCCGGCCGTCGCGATGTACGCCGCCGGTGGTCCGTTCGGCCAGATCTTCTGGAACAACGCCACCGACGAGCAGAAGAAGTGGGCCGAGATCGCCGTCGAGCGCAACTGGGGCGCCACCATGGTGCTGACCGAGCCCGACGCGGGTTCCGACGTCGGCGCCGGCCGCACCAAGGCCATCCAGCAGGAGGACGGCTCCTGGCACATCGAGGGTGTCAAGCGGTTCATCACCTCCGGTGACTCCGACGACATGTTCGAGAACATCTTCCACCTGGTGCTGGCCCGCCCCGAGGGCGCCGGCCCGGGCACCAAGGGCCTGTCGCTGTTCTTCGTGCCGAAGTTCCACTTCGACTTCGAGACCCAGACCCTGGGCGAGCGCAACGGCGTGTTCGTCACCAACGTCGAGCACAAGATGGGCCTGAAGGTTTCGGCCACCTGTGAGGTCACCTTCGGCGGCCACGGCGTGCCCGCCAAGGGCTGGCTGGTCGGCGAGGTCCACAACGGCATCGCGCAGATGTTCGACGTGATCGAGAACGCCCGAATGATGGTGGGCACCAAGGCCATCGCGACCCTGTCGACCGGTTACCTGAACGCGCTGGACTACGCCAAGCAGCGGGTGCAGGGTGCGGATCTGACCCAGATGACCGACAAGACCGCGCCCCGCGTCACCATCACCCACCACCCGGACGTGCGCCGCTCGCTGATGACGCAGAAGGCCTACGCCGAGGGCCTGCGCGCCATCTACCTCTACACCGCCGCGCACCAGAACGAGGACATCGCTCAGCTGGTCTCGGGCGCCGACAAGGACCTCGCGTTCCGCGTCAACGACCTGCTGCTGCCGATCGTCAAGGGTGTCGGCTCGGAGCGGGCCTACCAGTACCTGACCGATTCGCTGCAGACCTTCGGTGGCTCCGGCTTCCTGCAGGACTACCCGATCGAGCAGTACATCCGCGACGCGAAGATCGACTCGCTGTACGAGGGCACCACCGCCATCCAGGCGCAGGACTTCTTCTTCCGCAAGATCGCCCGCGACCGCGGCGTGGCGCTGGCCCACGTGGCCGGCCAGGTGCAGAAGTTCATCGAGTCCGAGGCCGGCAACGGCCGCCTGAAGGGCGAGCGCAAGCTGCTGGCCACCGCGCTCGAGGATGTGCAGGCCATGGCCGCCACCCTGACCGGTCACCTGATGGGTGCGCAGGAGGACGTCAAGGAGCTGTACAAGGTCGGCCTGGGTTCGGTCCGCTTCCTGATGGCGGTCGGCGACCTGCTGATCGGCTGGCAGCTGCTGCGTCAGGCCGAGATCGCCATCAAGGCGCTCGACAACGGCGCCACCGGCTCCGACGAGGCCTTCTACACCGGCAAGGTCGCGGTCGCGCAGTTCTTCGCCCGCAACGTCCTGCCGGAGCTGACCGCCACCCGCACCGTGCTGTCCAACCTGGACAACGACGTGATGGAGCTCGACGAAGCGGCCTTCTGATCGTCTTCTCGACCACCACGTGAACACAGCGGCCCCGCCTCTCGCATTCGGGAGGCGGGGCCGCTGTCGTCGCGGGTTATAAATGTGACGAGAGTTTCGTCGGCATATCGCACGCCGTCGGCCGATGGCAGGCACAATACCCACGGCGCGACTCATGGAAGGAAATTCGGAATATGAGACGACTGTCCGCCCTGGCCGGAGCTTGCGCGGCGGTCGCGCTGCTGGGCCTGACGGCATCGCCGGCCGGAGCCGACCCGAACAACATCAATCCGATTCCGGGGCTGAACGGCATCAACGGATTGCCGCAGCTGCCGGGCCCGACGCAGGCGGTCTACCAGGCCACCGGGATGGCCTCGCCGAACCGGACCCAGAACCAGAACGTGCTGGGCACCGACCTCGGCATCATGTGGGACGACGGCCGCGGGCAGATGATCACCGCCTACGGCGACACCGCCGGACTCGGCGTGCCGAACGTCCTGGCCGGCAGCATCTGGGCGTGGCGCTCGAACGTGCTGTTCCGCAGCCCGGCCGGTGCGGACCCGTCGGCGGGGCTGAACTACACGAGCTTCGTGGACAATCCGCTGCCCAGCCCCAAGATTCCGGGTATCGAGATCAGTTTCATCCCGACCGCGGGCATCTCGGTCAACGGCGTGCAGTACATGTCGATGATGTCGGTGCGGGAATGGGGCCCGGACGGGCACTGGGACACCAACTTCTCCACGATGGCCGTCTCCGGTGACGACGGCCAGACCTGGGCGCAGCTGCCGACCACCCGCCGCGGCAACGAGAACGGCTTCCAGAGCTTCCAGCAGAACGCCTTCCTGAAGGCCGGCGGCTACGTCTACAAGTACGGGACCCCGGCGGGCCGCAACCAGCCCGGATTCATCGCCCGGGTCAAGGAAGCCGATATCGCCAATATCGACGCCTACGAGTACTGGGACGGCGGCGCGTGGAAGCCGAAGGACGCCAATGCCGCCAAGCCGATCGTCGGTGGTGTGGGCGAGCTGTCGGTGCAGTGGAACGCGCATCTGGGCCAGTACGTGATGCTGACCACCGACCCCTTCGATTCCGTGGTCATGCGGACCGCGCCGAACCCGGAGGGTCCGTGGAGTGCGCCGCGCGTGCTGGTCGATGTGCGCGATCTGCCGACCATGTACGCCCCGATGATCTACCCGTATCAGACCGGCAGCGACCTGTACTTCCTGCTGACCATGCACAACCAGTACAACGTCGTGCTCATGCGCACGCCGCTGTAGGCGGGCGGGAGCCGGAGTCGTCGACGGGCGCGAGCCCGGAGGATACGAAGACGGCTCCGTGCGGTTGCCGGGTCGGGGGTCTGGCAACTGCACGGAGCCGATCTGATTATCGGGGCCGAGCCCGGGGCGTTACACGATTCGTTTCGACACCGGAGAAATTCTCGATCGGGGCACCGGGGACAATCGAGGGCGATTGCGGTACGGGGCGCTGATCTCACGCCGCGGTGCAGCAGCAAGCAGAGCTCGGACCTGCCGAAGCTCGGACGACTCGAGGAGAAGAGTATGCAGCTGGGAATGATCGGGCTCGGCCGAATGGGTGCCAATATCGTGCGGCGCATCGTCAAGGACGGGCACACCGCGGTCGGCTACTCCCGGCACGAGGACCAGATCAAGGAATTCACCGACGAACTGGGCGACAGCTTCCAGGGTGCGACCGACTACGCGGCGTTCGTCGCGCTGCTCGAGAAGCCGCGCGTGGTCTGGGTGATGATTCCGGCCGGCGCGACCGGCGCGGTCATCGACCAGGTCGCCGACCTGCTGGAGCCGGGCGACATCATCATCGACGGCGGCAACAGCCGCTACCACGAGGACATCAAGCGGGCCGCGGCGCTGGCACCCAAGGGAATCCACTACCTCGACATCGGCACCTCCGGCGGCGTGTGGGGCCTGGACCGCGGCTACTGCCTGATGATCGGCGGCGAGGCCGAGCAGGTCGCCCACCTGGAACCGCTGTTCCGGTCGATCGCCCCGGGTGTCGACGCCGCCGAGCGCACCCCCGGCCGCACCGGTGAGCCCTCCCCCGCCGAGCAGGGCTACCTGCACTGCGGCCCCGCCGGTGCCGGGCACTTCGTGAAGATGGTGCACAACGGCATCGAATACGGCGCGATGGCGGCCTACGCCGAAGGCCTGAACATCCTGCACAAGGCCAATATCGGCAAGGAGCTCGACGACGCGCATTCGGCCGAGGTGTCCCCGCTGGAAAACCCCGAGTACTACCAGTTCGACATCAACGTGCCGGAGGTCACCGAGGTGTGGCGGCGCGGTTCGGTGGTCGCGTCCTGGCTCCTGGACCTGACCGCGGCCGCCCTGCACGCCGATCCCGACCTGACCAGCTTCGGTGGGCGGGTGTCGGATTCGGGCGAGGGCCGCTGGACCATCCACGCCGCGATCGATGAGGGCGTGCCCGCGCCGGTGCTCTCGACCGCGCTGTACGAGCGTTTCTCCTCGCGTGGTGAGGCGCTCTACGCGGACAAGGTGCTCTCGGCCATGCGCAAGGCGTTCGGCGGGCACAACGAGCTGCCGGGCAAGTAGGCCGCGGCCGGAGCGGCGCACGCCGAACCGGAACGAAGGCCCCTACCGCGTCGGCGGCAGGGGCCTTTCTCGCATCGTGTCTCGCTCAGCTCAGGCTCTGGACGGCGCGGCCGACCATGTCCAGCGCGGCCAGCGGTCCGAAGGTGAGCAGATAGCCCAGTCCCCAGGGGAATGCCATGATGTCTCCACTCAGTCGAATTGCCGGTCCATCCAGTCGATGGTCTGCATGCCGAACAGATCCGTGCCCCAGCCGTACAGGTCGGTGAGCATCGTGACCATCGAACAGTCCGTGGGCTGGTAGGTGACATCGGTGCCCTGCGCCCGGTAGGTGTCGGCGAGCTCGCGCGAATCGGCCGCGGGGACCAGCGACATCGGCGAATCGTCCTTCGCGCACGAGGTGATCAGCACCTTGGACGCCGGCGCGCCGGAGCGGCCGAGCCGGTTGTCGTCGAACACCGGCTGGAACGCCGGTTCGTCGGCGGGATTCAGTCCCGAGTCGAACATCGTTCGCAAGGGGATGAACGGCATGCTGAAGTAGGCGTCCTGACATTGACCGCGGAAGACCTTCGCCACCGCCTGCCCGGCCGGATTCAGTTTCGAATCGAGTTGCATCTCAGGATATTTCGGCTCCAGCCCGAGCAGGGTGGCGAACGCGAAGCCCGAACCCACCGAACCGTCGGCGACCCGCATGAAGTTGCGCTGATCGACCACCATGCCTTCCAGCACGGTCGATTTCACGTTCAGCTCCGGTGCGTAGGACGGTTGCAGTTCGGCCGAGAAGCCCGCACCGACACCACCGCCGGCGATCCCGAACAGCGCGACCTGAGCCTGCGGATTCAGCCCGGCCGCATCGAAATTCAGCGCCGCCCGGGTGCCGTCGAGCTGGGTGTGCGCGGCGTACTTACCGGCGAAAACACCGTGCGGGGACCGGTCGGCGTCGTTGCCGACGTCGGAGATCATCACCGCGTAGCCCTTACCGAACATCAACGCCAGCGGCCCGAGCGCGGACCAGGACGCGCCGTCCAGCGGATCGCCGCCGGTCCACTGGGTACTGGGATGGCAGTTCCAGCCGACGCTGTCGTTGGCCTCCTGGTAGGAGACGACGTGCTTCTCGTTCGCGGGCTTGCCGTCTCGCGGAATCATCAGGATCCCGGTGCTGATCGCGGGCGTGACGCCGTCGCGTTCGGTGGTGACGTACATCAGCTTCCAGGCGTCGAGATTCGCCGGCTTCACGCCGGTGAACAGCACATCGACCTTTTTCGCTTTCACCACCGTGCCGGGTTTCTCCGCACCGGTCAGCGGTGGTTCCCGATAGAACGGGTCGTCGGCCCGCAACGCCTGGAACGCCTCCTGCGGGCTCGCCGGGGAAGCTCCTTGCAGCGAGCCGACGACGAATCCGTTGAAGACCTCGTTCAGGGTGGGCGTCTGCGGCGGAACGGGTTCCGCGGCAGCGGTTCCGGATACTCCGGCTCCCGCCGCGGCACAGACCACCGCGAGGGTGGTCATCGCCGCCAGTGTGTACTTCCTCATCGGCCCTCCTGTGTTCCGCCGGACGCCTGCACCGGATCCGCCGGCGTGACCGTCATTTCCTGTGCCGCCGAACTCAGCAGCTGCGGGATGTTCAGCAGCGGCCGATGGGATTCCAGCTGCACCTCGTACGGGGTTCGCAGTGCGGCTTCCAGTGCGGGCCAGTTGTTTTCGACCTGCCAGGTGTATTTGGGCAGCAGTTCGGTGGTGATGTAGTCCCAGCGGTCGTCGAGGACCGACCAGTTCCAGCTCGGCAGCGGCAGGCCGAGAATCATCGGGCGGCCGTCGGCGCCGGTGAAAGGCACACGCACGGGCCGGAATTCGCGCGGCGGCACGACACCGGCCACCGACGGCGAACCGGCGGCGCCGCTGAGGTAGGTGATCGCCGCGCCGACCGGCCCCTTGTAGTTGCGCACCTGGTCCCACTGCGCGCCGATCGCCCACTGCTGTTCCCGGCGCAGCAGGGCCGCATTGCCGGCGGCGATCCGATCGTGCGCGCCCGAGGCCACATCGCGCCAGGCGTCCATGATGTCGGCGCCGAACAGTCCGGCCCGCTCGAATTCCGCCAGCGCGGCGAGGCCACCGGTGACGTAGGCGTCGTGCATCGGCATCAGGTCGGAGAAGATGTTCTTCTGCATCACCAGGATCATGCCCAGAATCCATTGCAGGTCCTCGGGGGTGATGGTCGGCGCCGCGTCGGCCAGCGCGCGCAGCCCGTCCGGCAGCATCGCGACCGCCTGCGGTCCGGCCGCCCGCTGCACGGCGCCGAGCACGGTGTGTGCGGCGTCGGCGATACCGGGCAGGTCGTAGAGGTTGCCCATCAGTTCGGCGTCGACGAGTCCGCCGCCGAAGTCGGCGCCGACCTGGCCGCCCATTCCGGCCCACTGCAATTCGCGGTGGCCGAGTTGCAGATTCTCGTAGTAGCGATAGGACTTGATCAGATTGTCGCGGTTGGCCTCGACGCCGGTGCGCGGATCCCAGCGGCGCAACTCGATACCGGCCTTCTCGGTCGCGTCCACGAGCCAGTACTGGTACAGCAGTGCGGCGTACCGGGTCGGCGCCACACCCTCGGCGCGGGCCTCGTCGAGCAGGCGGCCCAGTTCGGCGTGGTCGTAGGGCAATTCCGGGTGCACGCCACCGGGCGACCGGCCGGCATCGCGATTGACCAGAGGCAGGTCGAGATACCGGTCGAGATCGGATGTGGCGACGGCCGGGGCGGCGCCGAGCGCACCCACCCCGACGACCACCGCGAGAATGAATCCCGCGCCGCGCGCGATTGCGCTGATACGCATATCGACTCAGCCCTCCGCTATCGGTTCGTTGATGGAGCGGAAGATTTCCGCGGTTATCGGTAGCGAATCAATAGCCGAATGCAATGGATAGCGATCCTGGCCTGCAACAGGGCGGGACCGAATCATGAATCTTCGACAACCGACTACCGACCGTCAGGTTACCGAGAGATTACCAATCGCAGCTGTAGCTATCGACTCGTCCGACTGCGGGCAACCGTCAGCATTCCGTTTCTACTGCCGTCTGGAAATAGCTGGTTATTGATCTTTTATTCGGTCCGCCGCTGTTCCGAAGGCGATCGCGCACGACGACCGCAGAATGACTGATATCACAATTCAATAACTGAGGTATTACCGCGGCAGGTGTTCGCCGAGCCCGCGAAAGGGTGGCCGTAGCGGTCGGAGCGAGGCTCGGCGACGCTCGCCCGGGGTGCGGTTCCCGGGGCAGGGGTGCGGATAGCGACCACGGGTAGGTTCCGGCGACCGGAACGGCTACGGTCGGTCCATGCGCAACGTCGCCGGGATCGTTCTCGCAGTAGCCGCAGTCGCCCTCGCGGGGTGCTCCGGTGGTGGCGGCTCCACCACCACGACCAGCCCCAGCACCGCACCGGGCACGACGAATGCGGCCGGCGGCACCGCCGCGACCACCACGACCGGTAACCAGCAGGACTGCGCCGCAGGCTATCTCGCGCAGTTCACCACCCGGCAGAAGCTGGCACAGCTGGTCACCGTGGGCGTCAAGAACACCGCCGACGCCGAACAGGTGGTGCGCGGGGAACAGGTGGGCGGCATCTTCGTCGGCAGCTGGACCGATCAATCCATGCTGTCCGGTCAGGGCCTCGAGCAGGTGAAGGCCGCCGCGCGCACGCCGCTCATGGTGACCATCGACGAAGAAGGCGGCCGGGTGTCGCGGTTGCAGAATCTGATCGGGCAGGCGCCCTCGGCCCGGGTCGCCGCGCAGACCATGTCGACCGACGAGTACTACCAACAGAGCCTCACCCGCGGGCAGGCCATGAAGAAGTTGGGCATCACCGTCGACTTCGCGCCCGACGTGGATGTCAGCGACGAGCCCGACGACGCGGTGATCGGCGACCGCTCCTACTCCCAGGATCCGCAGGTCGTCACCGAATACGCCGGCGCCTACATCCGGGCCATGCACGATGCCGGTGTCGGCGCGGTGATGAAGCACTTCCCCGGCCACGGACACGGATCGGGCGATTCTCACACCGGCGCGGTGCGCACGCCCCCGCTGGATCAGATGCAGCAGGTGGATCTGGTGCCGTTCCGGAACCTGATCGACTCCGGCGCCGCGGTGATGGTCGGTCATCTCGACGTTCCCGGTCTGACCTCGCCCAACGTTCCGGCGAGCATCAGCCCGGAGGCGATGGCACTGCTGCGCCAGGGCACCGGTTACAACGCCAAGCCCTACAACGGCCCGATCTTCACCGACGACCTGAGCGGCATGGCGGCCATCACGGCGCGGATGGGCATCGAGGAGGCCGTCGCCACCGCCCTGGAGGCCGGTGCCGACGAAGCGCTGTGGATCAGCACCGACGCCGTCAGCTCGGTGCTGGACCGGCTCGAACAGGAAGTTCGCGACGGGAAACTGACCATGAAGCAGGTCGACGATTCGGTCCTGCGGGTGGCCGAGTACAAAGGCATCCAGCTCCCCTGCTGAGCCCGGCTTCAGCGAATCGGTGGCAATTCGTTGCCCTCGGAAACTTACCTTGGAGTAAGATAGGGGTTTCGATATGGGCTAGGAGTGGTGGATGGCAGGCGGAACGAAGCGGCTTCCCAGGGCGGTTCGTGAGCAGCAGATGCTGGACGCCGCCGTCGAGGTCTTCTCCCGAAAGGGATATCACGACACGTCGATGGATGCCATCGCGGCCGAGGCCAAGATCTCCAAGCCGATGCTGTATTTGTACTACGGCTCCAAGGACGAACTGTTCCGGGCCTGCATTCAGCGCGAGAGCGCACGCTTCATCGAGGCCGTCGCGGTGGCCGGCAATCCCAAGCTGACGCCGCACGAGCAGCTGCGCGCCGGGCTCGAGGCGTTCCTGTCCTATGTCGACAACAACCGGCTGTCGTGGTCGGTGCTGTACCGGCAGGCCCTCGGGCAGCAGCCGTTCGCCTCCGAGATCGCGAACAGTCGCGAGCGCATCATCGAACTGACCGCGAAACTGCTCGAGTCGAGTGCCAAATATGCCGAGCCCGGAACGGATTTCGATATCGTCGCGGTGGCCGTGATCGGTGCGGGCGAGGCGATCGCCGACCGGATCGCCAGCGGTGAGGTCGATGTCGCCAGCGCGGTCGACCTGCTCGACAATCTGGCCTGGCGCGGTCTGGCCGGTAAGAAGAAGGCCGAGTAGACACCGGCGAATCGCGCGGTCCGACTTGCGCGGCGCTGTCGGCACCTGCCAGAGTGCGCAGTGCACAGATGGCCGGATTGCCGATGCGGCCGGGGTTCTACGGGGCGGAATTGTTCGGACTTCTCACGCCGTGCGCGCACAGCGCGGCGAAATACGGCCTGGATGCGGCAGATTGGCGCACGCATATGTGCGGACTGTGCCTGGGCCTGCGCGACGGGCACGGCCAGTTGGCCCGCACCGCGACCAATACCGACGCGATCGTGCTGAATGTGCTCACCGAAGCACAGACCGGTGCGGCCGCGCGGACCGCGGCCGGGCCGTGTGCGCTGCGCGGCATGCACCGTGCTTCGGTCGCCGCGGCCGGATCTCCCGGGGTGCGGCTGGCGACGACAGCGTCACTGTTGCTGGGAGCGGCCAAGATTCGCGACCACGCCGACGACGGCGACGCGGGTCCGCTCGCCCGGCGGCCCATGCGGAAGGTGGCCGATCGCTGGTTCGCCTCGGCCCGCGCGAACGCCGCCGACATCGACCTGGACATCGAACCGCTGATCGCCGCGATCGGCCGTCAGGCAGAACTCGAGCAGACAGTGCGGATCCGTTCGCGGACAGCCGATTCCACGCCGCTGCAGCTGCTCGCCACGCTTACCGAGCCGACACAGACGTGTGCCGCCGAACTTTTCGCCCACAGTGCCGTTCTGGCGGACCGCCCGGAGAACGTCACTGCCCTGCGAGAGGTCGGCTGGCATTTCGGGCGCATCGCCCACCTTGCCGACGCCATCGAGGATCTCGACGACGACCGCCGCCGGAATCGCTTCAATCCGCTGCTCGCCACCGGAGTGAGCGCCGAGGGGGCACACGGTCTGCTGCGTGAGTCCGACGCCGAAATACGCCGTGCCCTGCACCAAGCGAAGCTCGCGCACGTTCCCACCGTCCGCTGGCTGTTGCTGGATCCGCTTCGCGGCGTCGTCCGCAAGCTGGGCCGAACCGCGGCCGTTGCGTGCGGCACCGCGACATCCGCCTGCAGTTGCGGAAAGCGTAGTGGCGCAACCCTTTCCCGCGACGCCGATACCAGCGCGACGGCACGGTTGCTGGGCTACCCGGTGGCGGCCGGGCACATTCGGTCGTGGGCAGCCGCAACGGTGCAGCCCCACGACATTCCGCCGCCGTTCGGTGATCGACCGCCGAGCGATCCGTATCCACCCTCGGACGAGCCACCGCACGAGCCCCCGCGACGGCCCACCTTCTGGCAGGGAGTCGGGATCATCTGCGGGGTGTACTGCACCGGGTACGCCTGCTGTGCCGGGCATCGGCGGCCGTGCAGCGGCGAACATCGGGATGCCTGGCTGCAGCGGTGCGACTGCGATTGCGATTGCTGCGACTGCGGCGACTGCGAAGGCTGTGGCGATTGCTGCAGCTGTTGCAATGGTTGCGGCGACTGTGACTGCGATTGCTGCGGCTGCGACTGCAGTTGCTGATCGGGCCGCCGATCGCCGGCTCAAATCGACAACAGCCGCCCACCTTTTCGCCTTCGCCACATATCGAATCCCCCATGCGATCCGATATGCGGCCGCCGAGAAGGTGGGCGGCTGTTCGTGTGCCGTTCGCTGCTCAGTGCAGCGTCGCGGTCAGATGAGGGTAGCCCTTCTTCGGATGTTTCAGCGACAGATCCCAGCCCTCGGCGGTCTGGTCGGCGTAGACGTTGACCGTGGACGGCAGCAGGATCGGCTTGCCGAATTTCACCGCGTAGGCCGTCTTCGCGGGCACCCGGCCCTCGATGACGCCGAGGATCGCGGCGGCCGACCACATGCCGTGGGCGATCGACCGGGGGAAGCCGAAGGCCTTCGCCCCGAGCGCCGACATGTGGATCGGGTTGCGGTCGCCGGAGGCGGCCGCGTAGCGATGGATCATCGCCTGGTCGACCTTCAGCGTGCGCAGCGGCGGCGGCGGCACCTCGTCCGGGGGCGGCGCGGCCTTCGGGCCACCGGACATCGAGGTGCGCTGCTGGTGCAGGAAGGTGGTGACCTGCCGCCACACCAGTTCCCGACCCACGCTGATCTCGCTGATCGCATCGACCAGCAGACCCTTCGGGTGCTCGCGCAGATTCTCCACGTGGGCGCGGATGTCGAGCGGTTCGCTGACCGAGATCTCGCGGGTGCGCTCGATCAGATTCTCCGCGTGCACCGCGCCGACGGCGACGAACGGGAAGTCCCGGGCCACCACCAGCTGCATCACCACGGGAAAGGTGAGCACGAACGGATAGGTCAGCGGCAGGGAGTCGCCGAAGCGCAGCCCGGTCGCGTGGCAGTAGGCGGCGAGGTGGTCGGGATCGACGCGGACGCCGTTCCACTCGACCGCGCGATCCGGGATCTCGGACTTACGCGCCGACACCAACGGCAGCGGAACGGCACCCAGGGCGGCCTTCAGATACAGGCTGCCGGTTTTGGGCGGCTCGTTCAGCGAGATGGTCTGAGTGGCCACGTCAGGCTCCGATCATGGCCTGGCCGCAGACGCGAACGATGTTGCCGTTCACCGCATTCGAGGCCGGGCTGGCGAAGTAGGCGATGGTCTCGGCGACGTCCACGGTCTGCCCGCCCTGCAGCAGGGAGCTGAGCAGCCGGCCCGCCTCGCGGGTGCCGACCGGAATGGCGGCGGTCATCGCGGTCTCGATGAAACCGGGGGCGACGGCGTTGATGGTGATGCCCTTCTCGGCCAGCTTGGGCGCCTCGGCCTTCACCATGCCGATGACACCGGCCTTCGAGGCGCCGTAGTTGGTCTGGCCGCGGTTGCCGGCGATACCGGCGATCGAGGACACGTCGATCACCCGGCCGCCCTCCTTCAGCGCACCCTTGGCCACCAGGCCCTCGGTGATGCGGTGCGGCGCGGCGAGATTGACGTTGAGCACGGCGTCCCAGCGCGCGGCGTCCATGTTCGCGAGCAGCTTGTCGCGGGTGATGCCGGCGTTGTGGACGATGATGTCGACGCCGCCGAAGCGTTCGGTGGCGAATTCGGCGATCTTGTCCGCGGCATCGGCGGCGGTGACGTCGACCGCGAGCGCGGTGCCACCGACCTTGTTGGCGGTCTGCGACAGCGCTTCGCCGGCGGCCGGGATGTCGGCGACGATCACGGTGGCGCCGTCGCGGGCGAACACCTCGGCGATGGTCGCGCCGATACCGCGGGCGGCGCCGGTGACCACGGCGACCTTGCCGTCGAGCGGCTTGGTCCAGTCGATGCCGGCGGCGGCGTTGTCGTCCTTGCCGACCCGGAAGACCTGGCCGTCGACGAACGCCGACTTGGCGGACAGGATGAAGCGCAGGGTCGACTCCAGACCGGTGGCGGCCGCGGCGGCCTCCGGGTGCAGGTAGACCAGGTTGGCGGTGGCGCCGCGCAGAAGTTCCTTACCCACGCTGCGGGAGAAGCCCTCCAGCGCGCGCTGCGCGATCTGCGCGTCGACGCTGCCCGCGAGCTCCGGCGTGGTACCGACCACCAGCACGCGGCCGGAGGGGGCGATCGAGCGCATGGCCGGCTGGAAGAACTCGAACAGCTGCGACAGTTCCTCGACGGTGGCGATGCCGGTGGCGTCGAAGACCAGCGCACCGACCTTCACGCCCTGGGTGGGGGCGTCGACGAAGGTGTAGTCCGACAGCAGGGTGCGCGCGGCGTCGGCGACGCGGCCCTTACCGCCGAGCAGGACGGGGCCCGGCAACGCCGGCTCGCCGGGGGCGTAGCGACGCAGCTTCTCCGGCTTCGGCAGGCCCAATTTGCCGGCCAGGAAAGCGCCGGGGGCGGAATTGACGAACGAACCGTAAAGGTTGGGAGCGCCCTTGCTCTTGCTGGCTGCCACTGTTCCTACCTTCTCCTTGTGTCGTATGTGGACGATCTGGACGTCTGCCGTATCCGTTTTCCCCACTACCCCGCGCGTTGTAGCCCACATCTCCGGGGTACGGTGTCGACAATTAACTTACTCCAGAGTAAGTTTAATGTAAACCGACGGAACCGCCAGCAGTACAGTCGGCCGGGTTACCGACTTCGTCCCCAATATGCGGCATTCCCGGCTCCGGACCCAGAAAACCCGACGAGACAGTGGAGACTCGAGTGACTACCAAAGCCCGTTCGGCGAAGACCGCACCATCGAGCAGCCGGGCCGACAAGGCCAAGCAGGCCAAGCCCGTCGCCGTCCTCGGCGGTAACCGCATCCCGTTCGCTCGCTCCGACGGCCGTTACGCCCACGCTTCGAACCAGGACATGTTCACCTCCGCGCTGAACGGCCTGGTCAGCCGATTCGGGCTGCAGGGCGAGCGGCTCGGCATGGTCGTCGGCGGCGCGGTGCTCAAGCGGGTCGGCGAGCACGGCATGGTCCGCGAGAGCGTGCTGGGCAGCGAACTCTCGCCGTACACCCCCGCGCACGATCTGCAGCTGGCCTGCGGCACCGGCCTGCAGTCGATCGTCACCGTCGGCGACGCCATCGCGCTGGGCCGGATCGAGGCCGGTATCGGCGGCGGCACCGACACCACCTCCGACGCGCCGATCGGTGTGAGCGAGTCCATGCGCGAATGGATGCTCGACGCCAACCGGGCGCGCAACAACAAGGATTACGTCAAGCTCGTCGGCCGGCTGCGCCCGAGCATGGTCGGCATCGAGATCCCGCGCAACGCCGAGCCCCGCACCGGGCTGTCGATGGGTGACCACGCGGCGATCACCGCCAAGGAGTTCGGCATCGCCCGCGAGGCGCAGGACGAACTGGCCTACCTCTCGCACAAGAACATGGCCGCCGCCTACGACCGCGGCTTCTTCGACGACCTGGTCACTCCGTTCCTGGGCCTGACCCGCGACGACAACCTGCGCCCGAACTCCTCGCTGGAGAAGCTGGCCACCCTGAAGCCGGTGTTCGGCAACAAGCTCGGCGATGCCACCATGACCGCCGGCAACTCCACCCCGCTCACCGACGGCGCCTCCGCGGTGCTGCTGGGCAGCGAGGAGTGGGCCGCCGAGCGCAACCTGAAGCCGCTGGCCTACCTGGTCGACAGCGAAGTGGCGGCGGTCGACTACGTCTGGGGTCCGGACGGCCTGCTGATGGCGCCGACCTACGCGGTGCCGCGCCTGCTCGCCCGCAACGGCCTCACCCTGCAGGATTTCGACTACTACGAGATCCACGAGGCGTTCGCCTCGGTCGTGCTGGCCACCCTGCAGGCGTGGGAATCCGACCAGTACTGCAAGGAGCGGCTGGGCCTGGACGGCGCCCTCGGGGCGATCGACCGCACCAAGCTCAATGTCAACGGCTCCTCGCTGGCGGCGGGGCACCCGTTCGCCGCGACCGGTGGGCGCATCATCGCCCAGACCGCGAAGCAGTTGGCGGAGAAGGGTTCCGGACGCGCGCTGATCTCCATCTGCGCCGCCGGCGGCCAGGGCGTGGTCGCCATCCTGGAACGCTGATCCGCGCCGCCGCTGGGCGCGTATGACGAAACGACGCCGGCCCGTATCGAACGGGCCGGTAATTCGGAAGCCGGTTGCCGATCGCGGCGAATTCCGGGCGGCGGCGAATCGGTCGAATCCGTATCCGCACCGACAGTCAGCGCGCGGGCGGCGGGACCGCGATCGTCAGGGCGCCCAATCGGCCCGGGTCGGCGACGACGTCGTAGGCGGCCACCCGGTCCTCGCGCACGGTGAGCAGGAGGACCGCCGCCAGTTTCCCGTGCGGTGCCACGACCAGTCCCAGCCGACCGTCGACCAGGGCGAGGCCCGCGACCCGGGAACGACTGCGCAGCAGCACCGTTTCCTCGGCCACCGCCGCCGCACCCCGCACGACGGACGCGATACCGGGCGGCAGAATCGCCGGGTCCGCGGTGCGCACGACATCGGGTGCGAGGACCGCGAGCAGGGCGCCGAGGTCGCCGGCCCGCGCCGCCGACAGGAATGCGGTGACCACCTCGCGATGCCCGTCGAGTTCGGCCGCGGGCGTCGCGGTGTCGCCGCGCACGCGGTGGCGGGCGCGACTGGCCAGCTTCTTCGTCGTCGCCGCGGTGCGGCCCACGATCGGGGCGATCTCGTCGAACGGGACGGCGAACATGTCGTGCAGTACGAAGGCGACACGCTCGTCCGGGCTCAGCGTGCGCAACACCACCAGCAGCGCGCGGCCGACCGAATCCGCCAGTACCGCTTCGGCTTCCGGCTCGGAGAAGACGACCGGCCGAGGGCCCGCACCGGCGAAGTCGAGCGCGACGGATCCGGCCGCGGGGCCGACGAGCTCCTCTCGCCGCGCGGCTCGGGAACGCAACTGGTCCAAGCAGATTCGCGAGACGACGGTGGTGAGCCACGCCGCGAGATTGTCGATCCCGAGCCCGTCCGCCGCATCGTCATCCGCGGCCCGCTTGCCCCCCGCGCCCCCTTCCGCCGTGCCTCGCCCGCCATGCTTCGTCTCGGTCGTCCCCGTGGCCCGATCGAGGCGCAACCAGGCTTCCTGCACCGCGTCCTCGGCCTCGCCCAGTGAGCCCAGCATGCGGTAGGCGATAGCGCGCAGCAGCTCGCGGTGTTCTTCGAAGCGCCGCGCCAGCTCGTCCCGATCGCGCACCGGTCACCTTTCTCGGCCCCCGCACGTCGAACCGGATGTGGGACGGATTCGCCCTGTTCGCCCGCGCCGTGGGCTCGAACCCACTTCTTCACGATCGCAGATCAGGGCGCCGAACGAGCAGGAGGGTGTCATGCACACCGCATATGTGACCGTCACGATCGTCGCCGCCGTGGTGATCTTCGGGACGACCGTCGTCGACATCGTCGCCCCGGAGTGGGTGCGCGGCAATATGCGCAGCTACGGGGTACCGGACTGGGCGCTGAGGCCGTTGGCGGCGATCAAGGCAGCGGGCGCACTGGGGCTGCTGGCGGGGCTGGTGTTCCCGGCGGTCGGCCTGGCCGCGGCCATCGGCCTGGTGCTGTATTTCGTCGGCGCGGTGATCACCATCGTGCGGGCACGCTGGTACGCGCATCTGCCGTATCCGATGCCGTGCCTGGTCCTGGCCTCGGCGGCGGCCTGCTTGATCGCGCTCGCCTGACACCGACCCGGGATCCACGGCGCGCCCGGCTCACGCGGCGATGCGCTCCACCGCTGCCACCACCTCCGAGAGCAGCGGCAGCGATTCGTCGCGCTGAGGTGCGCGCGCCCACCACCGGCCCTCGTGGGTGTGCCGCCCGAATCCGGTGGGCAGAATGACATTGCTGCGATGGGATCCGATATCGACGCCGTGGCGCTGCAATCGCAGAGTCCGATCCCCGTCCGGATAACCGTCGAATACCGCGATGAACGTTCGACGCGGCGGATGTTCGCGCACCAGCACCGGTCCCGGAATGCCGCGCACGGTCAATTCACCGAGTACCAGCGCACCGAGCGGTTCCGGCGTATTCACCGCGGCGACCGAGTCGCCCAGCGGTAACACCACATATCCGGGTGAGGTGACGCGCACATAGGGTAATCCGAACAGCTCCCGATAGGTGTCCGCCCAATCCTGTGGCGTAGCAATCTCTTTCAATCGCACGATGCACCTCACTCACTGTCCATCTCCCGGCGCCGTACCCCGGCTCCGTTCGTCGGTTGTTCCAGTGAATACCGGAAATCACAGCAGTTACACGTGATTCGGTGAATCACGCGCGAATTGTCAGCCACGAGTGAGGTTCAGCACACAGTCCGATCGGTCCGGACCGAATGGTCGCATCCGGTCCGGACCGAAATGCGGGGACGGAACAGAACGGTTTCGAATCGAATCGGCGAATACCGATCGACATCCCGCATCGACGCTGATCGCGCGAGTAGTCTCGGGTCGCGGGTAGTCGCGGGACGCCCACACACTCACGGCACGGAGGTCCGGGAGGTCGTCATGACTTGCGACTTGATGCTCATCGCGTACGACGGATCCGAGAATGCGAAGCGGGCCGTGGAATATGCGGGGCGGTTTCTGTCCGCGCCCAGGGCGGTCGTGCTCACGGCGTGGGAGCCGATGGTGCGCCAGGCCGCGCGGCTGTCCGGACTTTCCGGGGTGATGCAGCCGGAATGGCTTCCGGACGAGGAGATCGAGGATATCGCCTACGTCGACGCCAAACAGATCAATGCCGAGGGCGTACGGCTGGCGAAATTGGCGGGACTGAATGCGGAGCCACGCACCGCCGAATGCACCTCGACCATCTGGAATGCGATCGTCGACGTGGCCGACGAGCTGAATGTCGACATCATCGTCGCCGGTACGCGAGGCTCCACCGGCATCCGCGCCCTGCTGCATTCGAGTGTCGCGGAGGCGGTGCTGAAACACTGCCACCGGCCGATTCTGCTGGTACCGCCGGGAAAGGAACCGATTCCGGTCAGCGATCTCGCCGGTCGGCTATGACGGTGCCGCTCCCCTTCACATGAGTCTGCCCACATGAGATCTGCGTCGCTGCCCGGGCGCCGCCCGTACCGGACACGACTATCGTCGGGAAACTATGGACGGCTTTCTGCTCGCACAACCGGGGGGCGTGGTCCGTACGACCGGCATCCGGCGCGCATTCGACGATGCGCGGCGGGCGGCGGCGGCCCTGCGTGCGGGTGCGGCGGAACTGATCGTCGGCGCGATCCCGTTCGATCCGGGCGATGCGGCCGCGCTGTGTGAACCGGAACAGGCGCAACACAGCGCGGGCCCGTGGCGTCCGGCCGCGGTGCCACCGCTGCCCGAGGTCCGGGTCGTCGCGGAGATTCCCAGCCCGGCCGAGCATGTGGCCCGGGTGACGAAACTGGTGGAGCAGCTGTCGGATCCGGCGCAGCCGTTACGCAAGGTGGTCGCCGCGCGCTCGTTGATCGCCGAGGCGCGGCAGCCGCTCGAACCCGAGGTGATCGCCGCGCACCTGCTGGTTCGCCATCCCCAGGCCAACGTCTTCGCCGTCGATCTGACACCGGCCGGCCGGGTCGGCGCACATCTGGTCGGCGCCACACCGGAGGTGCTGGTCGCCCGGCACGGCGACACCGTCACGCTGCGTCCGCTGGCCGGGACACTGCCCCGGCACGCCGATCCCGCCGTCGATGCCGAACGGTCGCGGGAGTTGTTGTCCAGTACCAAGAATCGCGACGAGCACGCCTTCGTCATCGAGTGGATCCGCGAACAACTCACCCCGGTCTGCGCCGAACTCGCGATCCCCGAGGGCCCAGAGCTGATCAACACCGCCGAGGTCTGGCATCTGGCGACACCCGTCACCGGCCGGCTGCGCGACCCCGCCACCACCGCGCTCGACCTGGCGCTGCTGCTGCATCCCACGCCCGCGGTCTGCGGGACCCCCACCGACCTCGCCCTGCGAACCATCACCGAACACGAGGAGCCGCGCGGGTTCTACGGCGGCGCGGTGGGCTGGTGCGATGCCCGCGGCGACGGTGAATGGGTGGTCGCTATCCGATGCGCCGACGTGTCCGCGGACGGGCGCACCGTGCAGGCCTACGGTGGCGGCGGCATCGTGGCGGCGTCCGACCCCCGCACCGAACTCGACGAGACGACGGCCAAACTGCGCACCCTGTTGAACGGGCTGGCCTGCGCGGTACCGGACCAGCCGAGCTGATCAAGACTGCTCGCAGGGCGCGGAGAAGGTCGGCCGACCGGCGGGTTGCCGTGCTGCGTGCCGCCTGCGGCGCGCCCATGTTGTAGGTTGGCTCGCAAGACGCCTGTGTCGATGTTGGGAGTACGCGATGAAGTTTGCCGTCCCGGGGGTTGCGAGCGCCGTCGCCGGAGCGCTGCTCGGCGTGATCGCGGTGTTCGTCGTCGTGACGGCGACAGCGCAGAATTCGCGGCCCGAGGTGGATCGCAGTGGCGACGCGTCGTCGTCGCTGCTGAACAACGTTGAGTACGGCGCGCGCTGACGCTGCGCCCGCCGCTGCCCCCTCCGCCGACTCCCCTTCCTCGGCCACCGCACCACTGGGCCGGCGTTGGTTCGCCGGTACCGTTCTCGCCGCCTTCCTGCTGACCTTTCTGCAGGCACCCGGCAATACCGTCGCCGACACCAAATACGATCTCGCCCAGAATCCGGTCGGATTCCTGCAGCGCGCCGCCCATCTGTGGAGCAGTCAGGCGCCGATGGGCCAGGTGCAGAACCAGGCGTACGGATATTTCTTCCCGCACGGCGCCTTCTTCTCACTGGGCCATGTGCTGGGCCTTCCGGCGTGGGTGAGCCAGCGGATCTGGTGGGCGCTGCTGATTCTCGCCGGCTTCTGGGGCATCGTCCGGCTGTGCGAGGTGCTGGGCATCGGCACCCGCGGTTCCCGGGTGGTCGCGGCGGTCGCGTTCGCGCTCTCGCCGCGGGTGCTGACCACGCTCGGATCCATCTCCTCGGAAACCCTGCCGATGATGCTGGCCCCGTGGGTGCTGCTCGCCCCGGCCGCGCTGGGCGTCGTCGGGCTGCCGCGGGTCCGTGCCGTCCGCTCCGGATGGCGGCGACTGCTGCCGCACCGGCCGACCGCCGACTCGGTCTCGATGCGGGGTGCGACCTCGCCCGCGGCGAGCGCCCTCGCGCTGGCGCTGATGGGCTCGGTCAACGCGGTCGCGACGGTGGCCGCCTTTCTGCCCGCGGCACTGTGGTGGGCGTCGTATCGGCCGAATCGCACCTGGTGGCGCTTCACCCGGGCGTGGATTCCGCTGTTGATTCTCGGCACCTTCTGGTGGGTGGTGCCGCTGCTGGTGCTCGGCAAGGTGAGCCCGCCGTTCCTGGACTACATCGAATCCTCCGGGGTGACCACCCAGTGGGCGTCGCTCGGTGAGGTGTTGCGCGGCACCGACAGCTGGACGCCGTACGTCTCACCGGAGCGGATCGCGGGCGCGGTGCTGGTCACCCAGCCCGCGGCGGTACTGGCGTCCGGAGCGCTCGCGGCGGCCGGAATGGCCGGGCTGGCGCTGCGCTCCATGCCGGGACGCGGACGGTTCACGCTCGTTCTGATCGCCGGCCTGGTCGGCATCTGCGCCGGATACGCCGGACAGCTCGGCGGGCCGTTCGCCGAATCGGTGCGGATCTTCCTGGATTCCGGTGGCGCCCCGCTGCGCAATGTGCACAAGCTGGAACCGTTGATCCGGATCCCGCTGGTGATCGGGCTCGCTCATCTGCTGCGCCGGGTGCCGCTACCCGCCTCGGTGCCGATGCCGGTGTGGCGCAGCGCCTTCGCACATCCGGAACGCAACCGGATGGTCGCCGTGGCGGCGCTGCTGCTGGCGGCACTGGCCCTGTCGACCTCGCTGGCATGGACCGGCAAGCTCGCCCCGCGCGGCGCCTACGACAAGGTGCCGGCCTACTGGCAGCAGACCGCGGACTGGTTGGCGCACAATGCCTCCGACACCCGGGCGCTGGTGGTGCCCGGAGCGCCGTTCGGCAGCCAGATCTGGGGACTGACCCGCGACGAACCGCTGCAAGCCCTGGCCCGCACGCCGTGGGCGGTGCGCGATGCCGTGCCCCTCACACCGCCGGGGGCGATCCGGGCGATGGATTCGGTGCAGCGGCTGATCGCCGACGGCCGGCCCTCCACGGGGCTCGCCCCGACACTGATCGATCAGGGCATCGGAATTCTGTTGCTGCGCAACGATCTCGACCCCGACACCTCCCGCTCCACCCGTCCGATGCTGGCGCACGAGGCGATCGAGGGCTCGCCCGGGATCACCAAGGTCGCCGAATTCGGCAACCCGATCGAGGTGGGCCACGGCGACGGATTGGTCGCCGACGGTGATCTGCGCCCGACGTATCCCGCGATCGAGATCTACCGGGTGAGCGACGGCGACAGCGGGCAACCGGCCGACATCCGCAGTGGTCCCGGCGCACCCGCGAGCTTCCCCGGGGCGCGGACCGTGCCGCTGAATTCCGTGCCGGTCGTTCAAGGCGGTCCGGAAGTGCTGGAACGGCTGCGTCGCAACGGATCCGGCGCGAACGGACCCACCCTGCTGGCCGCCGATGCCGCACGCGCCGGACTGACCCCCTCCGCGACCACGATCACCGATACCCCGATGGATCGCGAGGCCGATTTCGGGCGGGTGGACAACCACAATTCGGCGCTGCGCGCGCGCACCGACGCCCGCCGCACCCACAACCTGGTCCCCGACTACCCCGTACCCGGCGCGCAGCCGGTGGAGGGGCAGTGGTCCGGCGCCACCGTCACGGCCTCCAGTTCCGCGGCCGATGCCACTCAGCTCGGCGGTGCGGCCCCGGGAAGTTCGACCGCGGCCGCCTTCGACGGCGACCCGAGTACCGCGTGGTTGAGCACCAGTGCCGAACACGCTGTCGGACAATGGCTCCGGCTCGGCCTCGACCATCCGATCCAGGCGGGGGCTCTCCAGGTGACCACGAGTCCCGCCGCGATCGGCGATCCGGTGAAGTGGATCGAGGTGCGCACCGCCAACGGCACGGTGGCCGCGCGGATATCGGAACCCGGTGCGCCGGTGTCGGTTTCGCTGCCGCCTGGGCGCACCGACTGGCTCACCATCACGGCGACCCGTACCGAGAACGGTACCGGCGGTGGGCAATTCGGCATCAGCGAGGTGCAGCTGTTCGACTATTCGAACCGTGACGCGCCGACGCCGGTGACCATTCGCCACCGCACGGTGCTGCCGTCCGTTCCGGCCGGTACGCCGGTGCGCGGCTGGAATCTGGGACAGGAATTCCCCGGTCGCAGTGGATGTTTCGATGCGCCGGATCGCGTGCGCTGCAGTAAGGGACTCGCACTGCCCGCCGAGGAACCGGGCGCCTTCGAACGCACTCTCGATGTCCCGGCCCCGGTGACGGTCGCACCGCGGCTGACCCTGCGCACCCGGCAGGGCCCGGCGCTGGAAAGTCTGCTGACCGATCCGGAGCGGCCCATCGCCCGGGGCAAGGCCGATGTCGGCGATCTGCGCGGTTCGGCCTTCGCGGCGACCGACGGCGATCCGCGCACCAGCTGGATCGCCCCCGAGGAGACCGTGCGCAATCGCACCGGCGCCAAACCGACGCTGACCGTTGCGCTGCCGCGCCCGGAACTGGTCACCGGCCTCGAGGTGACCCCGCCGATGGGCGCACTGCCCGCGCGGCCGACCTCGATCGCGGTGAATCTCGGTGACGGGCCCCAGGTGCGCGAGATTCCGCCCGCGCCGAAGGGACGCGATCCGGAGGCGACGGCCGAGTCCCCGGGCCGCACCTCGCCGACCGCCACACCGCCGCGGGACGCACCCGCCCCGCAGCCGAAGTCGACCGACACCCCCGCGCCGATGTCCGCACCGCCCACTCCGGTCCGGCTGGAGCTGTATCCGCACGTCACCGACCACATCGAGATCAGCATCGATACCTGGAAGCCGGTGCTGGACCGCACCGCACTCGGTTTCACCCAGGAGCAGCCGCCGGGCCTGGCGGAAGTGTCCGTACTCGGACCGGACTATCCGGCGCCCGCACCCGGCGACCGGCCGGTGACGGTGGACTGCGACCACGGCCCGACCCTCGCGGTCGCGGGGCGGGTGCTGCACACCAGCGTGACGGCGACGGCCGATGAATTGCGCACGGGGAAGCCGGTTTCCGCCACGGTGTGCGCGCCCGGCGACACCGCGTACGGCGGTGCCACGGTCGACCTTCCGGCCGGTTCCGTCGACGTCGCGGTCGCTCCGACCGAACTGTTCTCGGTCGACGAATTGCGTTTGGACAATACGGCTTTCGAGGCTGCCACGCCCGCGACACCGGCTACGGACGGTGGCGACGCGACGCGACCGGCCCACGACGGTGACGAAGCAACCGGCGAGGGCGGGACTGCCGTCGACCGCCCCGCGCCGGAGTCGACCGGAGGCGCCGATCGCCCGGCCGGCATCGACGCGCCGCCCGGCGATCGCCTGCTGGTGCTGCCGCTCAGTACCAATGTCGGCTGGACCGCGCACACCGGAGACGGCCACACGTTGCGGCCCGTCGTAGTCGACGGATGGAAGCAGGGCTGGGTAATTCCCGCGGATGCGCACGGCCCGGTGACCGTGGGATTCCCGATCGACCGCTGGTATCGCCTGGCCATCTTCGGCGGTCTGCTCCTGCTGATCCCCCTGGTGCTGCTGGCCCTGCCGGTACCCGGGCGTCTGCGTAAACGGTTGGGGCACAAACGAAACCACCGCGCGGACGAACTGCCGCAGGACGACACCACGCCGCTCCCCGCAGAAGGCGGAACACCCGGCGGCACCGCCCTGTCGGCTGCCGACTCGCCCGTCCCGGCGGACGGTGCACCGACGACGTCGGCCGACGGTGCGCTCGCGCACGGAATCGGCGGCGGCACGACACCCCGGCCGGACGGTGCTTCGAGCACATCCGACGATCACACCGACAATCCCGTGACCGCCGTCCGGGCACCGGCCTCCCCGGCCGTTTCCTACGACCCACCGCCTCGGACCTGGAACAGCTGGTGGCTGGGCGCCGCCGGTGTGCTGATCGCCGCCTTCCTCATCGCCGGCCCGATCGGGGCGGTGTGCGCCGCGATCGGTGTCGTCGCGGTACGGGTGCTGCCGCAGGCGCCGCTCGTCCTCGCCGTGCTGGCCGGGGCCGGCACGATTCTGGGCGAAGCCGCGCTCTCCACCGGGCCGTGGCGGTCGGGAGAGGTCTATATGGGTGGCTCGCTGTGGGCGCAGGTCCCGGCGCTGGTGGCGGTCGTCGCCGTGGGCGTCGCCGCACTGCCCGCGCGGAAACCGTGGGGGCGAGCGGGTTCCGCTATCCGAACCGGCGTTTGACCCACTGCCGCACCGGCTCTTCGACCAGCGCGTAACTCGCGGCGGCCAGCGGAATCGTGAAGGCGACCGTCAACGCCAGCACATGCAGGAACCCGCCGTTGAACGGGATGAATCCGAAGATCGGGAACATCATCGCCAGGACCACCAGATGCCAGATGAAGATGCCGTAGGACCAGCGTCCGATCGTCAGCGCCAGGCGGCTCTGCAGAAAGCGGTGCCGCGCGACACCGACCACGAGCGGGGCGAGCAGGCCGAAACCGATCAAGGCCCCTAGACCCATTTTCATCGCGTACTGCCACGCCGCGGCGCGAGCCAGTCCGGCGGGCCCGGCCAGGTCGGTGGCCGACAGCGCGAACGCGATCGCGGCGACCGGCCACATCAGCCGGCGGTCGCCGAACCACCGCTGCCACCGCGGCGCCGCGTCCCCGTCCCGCGACCGCGCGCCCAGGATCTCGGCCAGTTCGGCCAGCACCATGCCCGCCGCGAACCAGGGCAGATAGCCGGGCAGCCAGTTGTCGGCGTGGATGGCGTCCGGGGTGGGCACCGGCAGAAAATTCCAGCCCAGGCACAGCACTCCGATCGCGGTCACCGCGAACACCCGCTGCCGCGCCGCCGAGCCGCGCAACCCGGCCAGCGCCCAGGCCAGCGGCGGCAACACCAGATAGAAGGCCACCTCCACCGACAGACTCCACATCTGGGTGAGCCCGTCGGTCAGGGTCAGCGGGACGAAGACCTGCACCAACGCCAGATTCGCCCCCCACACCCGCAGCCCGGCCGAATGCGCCGCGGACGGCAGCAGGGTGAGCGCCACGCAGACCACGACCCAGTAGGCGGGCAGGATGCGAGCGGCCCGGTGCAGCAGATAGCGCCCGGCCCGCGGCGCGGTGCCCAGCCCGCGCGCCGCGGCGGCGTGCGGACGCCACAGCAGGAAGCCGGAGAGGCCGAAGAACACGGCTACGGCCATATCGAACCGCTCCCACACCCGCCCGATCACCGGCGTTCCCGCGGCGCCGGTCTGGAAGGCCACATGGGTCAGCACCACACCGAGTGCGGCCAGTCCGCGCAGACCCTCCAGTGCGGGAACGAATTTCCGGGTTCCGGGGACCGCCGGAGCGGGGCGCGACGCCGGGGCAGCCGGCACGTCGGTGCTGGATGTGGCGATTTCGGGGGTTGCGGTCATCGCGATCCAGTGTGCCCTGCCGGATTCGCCGCGGCCGCGTGCGGCTCCCCGCGGCCCGACCGTGGACCGCGCCTCGCCGGACGCCCGTACTTCTCCGGGGTGTTTTCCGCACTCAGCTCGCCGGGTTAAGGTGCCGGACTGTTAGTGTCGGGGCTCACGAGTGCTTGTGTTATGACCGCACCCGGTTATGAGCGCACCCGGACGAGGCTTGTTCGACGACGAGGAGAGTTTGCATGGCACTCAGTGCCGGTACCAAGAGGACGGTGGCCTGCCTGCTCGTGGGACTCGGTGCGCTGTTGATCGTCGCAGCGATACTGATTCCGACCTACGGGGTGAGCCAGTTGGCCAAAACTCCCCTCGACCTCGAGATCACCACCATCGCATCCAACAAGCCGAACGCCCCGAGCGAGGTGCTGGACGCGAAATCGCTCACCTCCGGTGAGGGCCCGGTCCAGATCGACAAGAACGTCGGGCTCATCTCACAGCGCTTCCTCACCGTCGAGGATCCGTCGGGTAAGACCAATATGACGATCCAGGCCGGTCAGACACTGCGCCGCAAGGACAAGACCGGTGACACCGGCCTGCTGTCCGCGATCATCGACCGCGTCACCATCAACCGCAAGACCGGTCAGCCGATCGACGACGACCCCAACGGCTCGATCGCGACCACCGTCGACAGCAAGGGCAACAGCGTCCCGGATCCGGTGCAGCACACCGGTCTCCAGTACCGCTTCCCGATCGGCACCGAGAAGACCACGTACCCGTACTTCGACATCAACGCCCGCAAGTCGTTCGATATGAAGTTCGTGGAAGAGACCGAGATCAACGATCTGAAGGTCTACCACTTCCGCCAGCAGGTGCCGCCGACCGATCTGTCCAAGGTCACCTCCGCGCCGACCAACCGGCTCACCTTCCCGGCCGCCAAGTGGGGCGTGCAGGGCGACGGCGACGTCACGATGAACCGCTACTACACCAACACCCGCGACGTGTGGGTCGAGCCGGAGACCGGCACCGTCGTGAACGGCTCCGAGCAGCTGCACCAGTACTACGCGCGCAGCGCGGACAAGCCCGAGGTCACCGCGATCAACACCACGCTGACCTTCGATCCGGACACCGTCCGCTCGCAGGCCGACGAGGCCCGCAAGTACATGGACCAGATCTCGCTCTACAGCCGCACGCTGCCGATCATCCTCGGTGTGCTGGGCGTGATCTCGCTGATCGCCGGTCTGATCCTGGGCCTGCGCGGCGGCGACGGCTCCTCGAAGCCGGGCCGGCTGGTCAAGAAGCCGCAGACCACCCAGCCGAGCGACAAGTCGGGTCAGCCGTTCTCGGAAGCGCCGACGCAGCAGATCGACATCAGCAAGAACCGGTGATCAGCGAGAACCGGTAGGTTCTCCGGTCGCACAGTGGCTCCCCGGTTGTCGGACCGGGGAGCCACTGGCGTTTCGCGGGGCCGCTATCCGGCGGCCGGCCGGGCGGCGGGCTGCATGCGGAAGGTCAGCGCCTCCATGATGGTTTTGCGCTGGGTCTTCTGCACCGCCGCGATCCGCCATTCGCCGTCGGCTTCGCGGACCACGGTGTAGGTGGCCAGCTTGCCCAGCTTCTTCGGCTGCCCCTTCGACGATTCCCCGCGGGTGACGACGACGGCGGTATCGCTGCCGTAGCGGCGGATCTCGATGATGTCGACGGTGAGCCGGGTGCCCTTGAGGAAACTGTCGAACAGCGCCTGATGCGCGCCGCCGATCTCGGTGCCACCGTGGTAAACGGTGCCCAGATAGGTGACGTCGGTGGCGTCGGCGGTGAAACAGGCGCCGTAGGCGGCGCCGTCGCCGCGGTTCCAGGCGTCGCGGCTGCGCTCGATGAGAGCGCGGATGGCGGTGGTGTCGGTGGTGGCGGTCATGAGCAGGGCCTCTCGTGATATTCTCTGCTTAGAAGATTTTACTTCTTTGGAGAAGTCTCTTCGTTGAGGAAGAGATTACGAGAGAGGTGTGTCCCGTGTCAACGACGAGTCGCCACCACGACCCCCGCCAGGTCTTTCGCCGCTATCTGAGTTCCGTTGTGCTGCATGCCCAAGCGGGTGCGAAAGCGGTCGGGCTCGGCGCCACCGACCTCTACGCGCTCAATATCCTGGAGCTGAGCGGGGCGATGACGCCCGGCGAACTCGGCGCCCGCACCGGGCTCACCACCGGACCCACCACCCGCCTGATCGATCGCCTGGAACAGGGCGGCTACGTGCGCCGGGCGCCGGATCCGGCCGACCGGCGCAAGGTCATCGTCGAACCGGTGGACCGGCCCGCCGGCCTCGACAGCGCCCTGGCCCCGGCCCGTCGCCGGATCGGCGACATCGTGCGCGGCTACACCCCCGAACAGCGAGAACTGCTGTTCGACTACTTCGCCCGCGCGGCCGATGCGTACCAGCGCGCCGCCGAAGACATCTCCGCCGAGGAGCTCACCGAAGCGGAGACACCGGGCGAGTGAGTCGCCTCCCGTCGTCACTCGGTAGGTAACGGCGAAAGCTTCTCTCCCACAGCGATATTCGTAGCACCCGGATCGCGGCGCACAGTCCGGACCACCACGGTGACCACCAGCGTGGTCACGATCGCGACGATGGCGGTGGCCAGCGCGATCAACGCCGGCAGGCTGCGCACGAACGGCACGGCGACGCCCACTTCGACCGCCAATCCGGCCCAGATGACGGCGGCCGGTGCGGTGCGGTCGGCGGCGATGGCCGACAGCAGGGCTCCCTGCAGCACCGCCAACAGCGCGCCGGCCAGCGCGAACAACCACAGCAGATCCTGGATCGGCGCGTAGTCACGACCGGCGAACAGCGGGGCCAGCGGCGCCAGCACGGCCGCGCCGGCCACGGCGACCAGGCCGACCGCCGCCAGCACGCCGAGTGCGGACCGCAGCGCGCGCACGGAATGCTGCGGTTGCGCCATCCGCGGATACAGCACGACGCCGACGGCCTGCGGGAGCCAGAACGCGATCTTGGTGGCGATCGCGCCGAGGGCGTAGCGGCTGGCGTCCGCCTCGTCGAGAACGATGCGGGCGATGATCAGATCCGCGGACGACAGCGCCATCAGGGCAGCCTGGACCTGGGCCGCGCGCAGGACCGCGGTCACATCGGCGGCCCGTGCCGCGCCGATCCGCGCACCGGTGCTCCGGACCTCGACGGGGGCCCGGGCGACTTCGGTCGCGTTCGGTGGCAGCGGGTTCGAACCCGCATCCGGCGCCGAGTGCGCGATCCGGGAGATCCGATTCGCCGCCGTGGTAGCGACCAGCAAGCCGAGAGCGGCGCCCCAGAGCGCGGCCGCGGCACCCGCGCCGATGGCCAGCGCGATCAGCGCCGGAGCGACCCGGGCGATCGCCGAACCGCCGAGAACTATTGCGAGCGAACGGAATCGGTTCGTTCCCTGCAGGATTCCCTGCTCGCCGGACAGCAACACCAGGACCGGCGCGGCGATCAGCGCCCCGCCCGCGGCGACCGCGCTCACGTGCAACAGCGCCGCGACGGCGGGTATGAGCGCGAGCACGACGACCGCCACGATCGTCGTGCAGCGCCGGGTCAGGCCGCGCACCGTCGCCACCGCGGCGCCACGCACCAACTCCCGCGCGACCACGTTCTGCAGCGCCAACGCCGGCACCGCGGCGAGCAACTGCACGGCCAGCAGACTCGCGAAGGCGCTGTAGCCGGCCACACCCAGCCAGCGTCCGGCCAGCAGTTGCAGCAGATAGCCGGCGATATTGGCGGTCATGGCCCCAGCGGTCACCAGGGTCATATCCGCGACCACGGGTAGACGGCGCAGGGCAGGCATCCCGCCATGCTCCCACCTCCGCGCCACCCGGCGCAGCCGAGGCCTGCCGGTACGCGACCGGCGGTGCCGTCGAGCCAGTGTTTCAGTCCTCGTCCCCCAGCTGGCGCCGCACGTCGAGCAGGTGATGGCGGACCTCGTGGACGGTGTGGACCGCCACCCAGCGCAGTTCGCGCTCGACGCGATCGGGGTAGTTGTACAGAACCCGCCGGTTCCAGTCGTCGGCGTCGAGGCGGTCGAGAACATTCGCGAGCAGTCGCGCCGAGACGAGCAGTTCCTGAGCCACGTCGACGGGATCCTGCTCGGCATAGCCGTCGTGATCGGCGCGTTCGTCCCGGCCCATGGTGACGAGGGCCGGGCGGTCGGTGCGACGCGCCAGCAGTACGCGTTCGCGCTGCACGAGCAGTACGTCCCGGACGTGGCAGCCGTATTCCAACGGCGACCACAGCTCCGGAAGCCGGCGGCGCCGCGCGTCGGGGCAGTCGTTCAGCGTGGCGGCCAGCTCGGTGACACCGGCGAGGATCGCGGTCGCGGCCCGCGGTGCCTCGTCCGGCCGGTACTCGTAACCGCATTCGGCGCATCGATCCATCGCACAACCCCGTCTCGCCACGTTGACACCGTCTCAGTGAGACCATATTTTTTCACGCCGGACTGCACGTTTCCGACCCTCGCCGACCGCACCGGCCGTGCCCGGTTCACCGTGGCGGACTACCGGACATTCCTGCTGGACTATTTCCGTGCGCTCCCGGACGCCACCTTCACCGTGGACGAACTGATCGGCGAGGACGACCGGGTCTGGGCCCACATCACCATCCGCGGCACCCACTCCGCGGAGCTGCGCGGCGTCCCCGCGACCCACCGGCCGGTGGAGTACACCCAGCTCGGCCTGTACACGATTCGCGACGGGAAGATCGCGGGAGCGCGGGCGGTGTTCGACGATGTGACGTTGCTGCACCAGATCGGCGGGCAAGTGTAGGGAGCCAGGCGGGCGTGCCCGGGCGGGCGTCCACGGCCGGCATTCCGGCCGACGTAGGGTGACTCAGCGTGACCGGGGCTCGAGAACACGGCGACGACACCAGAAGCTCGCAGCTGCGTCCGGCGAGCGCCGCGCCGATGTGGGCCCGGATCGTTCCCCTGGCCTACAGTCTCGCGCTCGCCCTGATCGTCGTCGGTCCGCTCTCGGGGCCGGGATATCTGCTGCTGCGCGACGGAGTGAGCACGCCGCGGTCCTACGCGACCGATGCGGCTCTGGGGCTGGGCGACGCGGCGCCGAGGGCTGTTCCGCAGGACGGATTGCTCGCCGCACTGTCGGTGGTGGTGGACGGAGGGATCGTCGTCAAGGCGATTCTGGTGCTGGCGCTCGCGGCCGCCGGATGGGGCGCGGCCCGGCTCGCGCACAGCCTGCTGCGGGTGTCCCTGGCGCCTCAGCTGGTCGCCGCGACGGTGGCGATCTGGAATCCCTATGTGGCCGAACGCCTTCTGCAGGGACATTGGAGCCTGCTCGCCGGCTATGCGGCGCTGCCCTGGACGGTTGTCCTCGGGCAGCGGTTGCGGTCGGGCGCCGGACAGGCTCATCCGGCGACGCGTACATCGCACGGTGACACGGCGTCCGGGCCGGACGATGCGGGCAGCACGACGGCGGGGGCCGATGCCGACCGCGGGCCGCGGACAGACACCTCCGAACAGGCGTTCGGCGGCCGGGCGAGGCCGGGGTGGGTGCGTACCGCCGTGCCGTGGGCGATGCTGGGCGGCGTACTCGCCGCGGCGGGTTTGACGCCGACCGGTTCGCTGCTGGCGGGTCTGCTGGCGATCCTCACGGTGGGGCGGCGCAATGTGGTCGGCGCGGTGGCGCTGTGGCTGGTGAGCGCCGGTCCGTGGCTGGTGGCCACCGCGCTGTCCGGCAGCGGGGCCGAACCGTCCGATCCGGCAGGCGTGGCGGCCTTCGCCGCGCGGGCCGAGCCGGGGCTCGGCACCCTGGGGAGCCTGGCCGGACTAGGGGGAATCTGGAACGGCGCGGCGGTACCCGGCTCTCGGACAACACTTTTCGCGGTGCTGTCGACCCTGGTGCTGCTGGCGATCGTCCTGTCGGGGGTGCGGGCGGTCGCGGCGCCGGGCGAACGCTCCACGCGCTATCCACGGCGAATGCTGCTGGTGCTGGCCGCGATCTGCATCCTGTTGCCGGCCCTGGGCGCGACGGGATGGGGTCTCTCGATCGGCGAATCCCTGATCGAGCGCATCCCCGGTGCCGGTTTGCTGCGCGACACCCAGAAGTATGTCGCCCTTGCGATGCCCGCATATGCCCTGTGCGCTGCGGCGGGATGCCGCGCTCTCGCCTCCTTCCGCCGCCGCGGTACACCGGAATTCGCGCGGCAACCTGCGCCGCACACCGACACGGTTCACACGGACGCGCCCGCGGCGCTGACATCTCCTGCCGCCGGTGACGAGCCCTCGCACACCGACAGCACCGCGCTGCGGCCGAATACCCTTGCCGTGCAACCACTTATCGCTGTGCTCTTCATCGCCGCGCTGATCCTCACCTTGCCCGACCTGGCCTGGGGAGTGGGTGGTGCGCTGCGACCGGTGCACTACCCGCCCGCGTGGCAGCGGGTGGCCGCGGTGGTCGACGGCCCCGGCGACGTCGCCGTGTTGCCCGCCGGGATCTTCCGCGTATTCCCTTACAGCGGAAGGGTTCCGGTGCTGGATCCCGCGCCCCGCATGCTGCGGTCGGACGTTCTGCAGACGGGTGTGCTGCCCGTCCGGGGGCAGGTGGTGGCGGGTGAGGGCGCACGGGCCCAGCGGGTGGAGAACCTGCTGCTCCGAGGCGCGGACCCCGCCGACCTCGCCGCCCAGGGCGTCGGCTGGATACTCGTCGAACACCGCACGCCGGGAGCGGTCGGCGATGCGAGAACCACGCTGAGCCGGCTGCAGCCGGTGTACTCCGACGCCGATCTGACGCTCTATCGCGTACCGGGCGCACGAGATGTGGCCCGGGCCACCGCCACCGACCGTGCCGTGGTCGTCGCCGCGCACCTGCTGTGGGCGGCTCTGCTCCTGACCGGGCTCGCGGCCGCCCTGGTCGACCGGCGACGTGGGCGATGAAGCGCACCGATCGACAGCCGGGCCGTGCCGGAGATGATCGCTCGCCGATCAGCGAAGGGTCGGGGCCACCCGGTCGTCTCGCAGCGGCGCCGAGGTCGCTGCCGCCACCGTCGCACGCCCCGTGACCAGTCCCGAGACGAATCGTCCCCGAGCGGCGGCGGCCAAAACTTCGCTCACGCCGTTGCCCGTCTGCTCCCAGGAGAACTCGCGAGCTCGCGCACGCGCCTTCTCTCCCATCACCGTTCGTCCCTCGGGGTCGGCGAGTAGTTCACCCACGGTGTCGGTCAGCTGGGTGGCGTCGTCCACCAGCACCCCGGTCACACCGTCGACGATCGAATCGGTGAGCCCCCGGGAACTGCGGTAGCCGATGGTCGGGACACCGTGCTGCGCCGCCTCGATGACCGCCAGGCCCCACCCTTCCTTGCGGGAGGGCAGTACCTGAACCCAAGCGCGGGAGAGCAATTCGTGCTTGCGCGCTTCGTCGACGTAACCGTGGAAATCGACCGCGTCGGCGATGCCCGAGCTGTGCGCACGCTTCTTCAGGTTGGCGGCCCACCAGCCGTCACCGATCACATCCAGGCGCAGGCCGGGGAGCCGGTCACGCAGACCCGCGACCACGTCCAGTGCGTCCTCGATCTGCTTGTGCGGCACCAGCCTCGACAGCACGACGATGCTCGGATACGGGGTGCGGGTCGTCGCGGCGCCGGTCGGGGACTGCGCGGGCACGGGCTCGGCGCCGTTGCGCACCACCGCGATTCGCGTCGCGTCCACCCCGAGCGAGGCGAGTTCCTCCGCGGAGGGCAGCGATACCGTCAGATACTGATCGCGCCGATGGATCCGGGGCGACAGTCGCGATTCGATCCACCACCCGATCCTCCCGACCACCCGGCCCGCCACCGGCCACTGCTCACGGTGGCCGTGATGCACCAGGACCACCGACGGCGCGCCGGAGACCGTCCGGGCGAAGAACGGAATGCCGTTCTGGGTGTCGATCACCGCATCCGGCCGCAACCCGCGCAGCGGGCCGAACCCCAGCCGCCCGGCCGCGATGGCGGCCAGCGCTCGCGGGTAGACCGTGAAACGCCCGCCCGCGCGGCTGACCTCGATGCCGTCGATGCGTTCCCGGCGCGCCGCACCCGGATAGTGCGCGGTCCGCAGCGTCACCTTCACCCCGCGCGCCGCCAACTGCGCACCCACCCGCTCCAGGTACCGCTCGCTTCCCCCACCCTGGGGATGTCCGGTGTCGCGCCAGCACAGCAGCAGGACTTCGCGTACGTCCGCACCCGGCCGCATCTCGTTCTCGCCGCCGGGCCCACAGAGCTGCGCCATCGCAGCGCGCTCGCGGGGGCCGGTTTCGGGCACGGCAGTTCTCCAGATCGTTCACGTCGGACGACAGTGGGCTCCACCATAGCGGCCGACGGCCGTTCCGGGTCGCCGCGGTGGCCGCATAGACTGGCGCGGCCATGCTTCGATCCGACGCAACCGGACCGCGTCCCCGCTTCGCGCGCCGGGCCACCCTTCGCCGTTCACTGCGCCTGTTGGGCAGTTTCCGCTTCGAACAAACCGACCCGGCCCGGTTCTACGGCGGTATCGCCACCGACACCGCCGACCTCGTAGCCGACTTCTATCGGGATCTGACCGGACGGGACCTCCGCGGCACCGTGGTCGTCGACGTGGGCGGGGGTCCGGGGTACTTCGCGGACGAATTCGCGGCGGCGGGCGCGCGCTATCTGCCGATCGAACCCGATCCCACCGAGATGCACGCCGCCGGGCTCACCGTCGCCGGCGCGGTGCGCGGATCCGGGATGGCGCTGCCGATCCGCGACGACGCCGTCGACATCTGCCTGTCGTCGAATGTCGCCGAACATGTGCCGCAGCCGTGGGTGATGGCCGACGAGATGCTGCGCATCACCAAACCTGGCGGCCTGATGGTGCTGTCCTACACGGTGTGGCTCGGACCGTTCGGCGGCCACGAAACGGGACCGTGGCACTACCTCGGCGGTGAATACGCGGCGCGGCGCTACACCCGGCGCACCGGAAAGCAGCCCAAGAACCGCTTCGGCCGCTCCCTGTTCGCCGTCACCGCCGCCGACGGGCTGCGATGGGCGCGCGAAACCGGGGGCCGGGCCCAGATCCTCGCCACCTTCCCCCGCTACCACCCGCGCTGGGCGTGGTGGGTGACGCGCCTACCGGGCGTGCGGGAACTCCTGGTCAGCAATCTGGTCGTCGTCGCGGCCAAACCCCTGCGCTGAGGCCGCATCGGGATCTACTCCAGCCACCCCCGCCGCCGGGTGCGCCGAGCGGGCTCACTCCACGGCGGCTCCTGCATGGCCAGGCCGACGGTTTCCAGCGGGGTCAGGCCGACGCAGTTGGCGAGTGAGCGGACCGCCGCCACCGCCTCGGCCGCCTGCAGCGCCGCCGCCGCCTGTTCGAGCGTCAAGGTCCGGCCGGGCAGGAAGGACACCACCCAGCCCCCGGTACCGACGGACCTTGCCTGATGTGGGGTCTGATCGCTGGTCATCAGCGATCGGCCGACCACTTGCACCGCCATGATTCGGACTCCCCTGCGATTGCATCTGTAAAATCGTCCGACAAATGTTTGCTCTAAGCATGCTCTGCAATCGCAGGAAACGCAATAGTGCGTTTTGCGAAAAGCGAACCGCGAGGTAGTATTTCGCGCCTCGCGACTGGGCGATCGGTCCGGGATGTCCGCTGCGCGTAGTACGTGACGCAGGGGAAGACGCGCCGAATCAGTTCTCGGACAAGCGGACTCGCAGCACCGGCTGCGGATCTCCGTGCGGGCGCGGTGCCGCCAGGTCTATCTCGACCTGCCACCCGGGCGGCAGTACGGCCTGCAACCGGGCTGCGGCACGCTGCAGCGGCGTACTCGCCGCTGTCGGCGCGAAATCCACCTCCGGATCGGCCCATCGCGCGCCGGCTAATCCCGAGACAGCATCGAACCCGAGTTCGGTCATGCCCACACCCACCTCCCACATACCCCGACCGGTCGGCCAGACAACGGAATCCACGAGCACCTGCAAGCAGTCAGTTCAGCCGAGTAGTTAATTCCCCGCAACCGCGGGGAGTATTCGTGAGATGCAGAACACATTCAGAATAGGACAAGCGCGCCATTCCGCACGCGGAACGGCGGAAATGACGAAACCGCCCGCCCCGTCGCAAAGACGGTGCGGGCGGCTCGCTTTCGGCGTTCGTGGGGACCGGCCGTCCCCCGGCCGGCCCTCCGACTAGCCCAGACGCTGCTTGAGCGCCTCGAATTCGTCACGCACGCCGGACGGCAGCTTCTCGCCGACGAATTCGAACCACTCCTCGATCAGCGGGATCTCCTTGCGCCACTCGTCGAGGTCGACCTTCAGCGAGGCGTCGACGTCGGCGGGATCGACGTCCAGACCCTCGAGGTCCAGATCGCCGGCCGTGGGCACATTGCCGATCGCGGTGGCCTCGGCCTGGGCCTTGCCCTCGATCCGGTTGACGATCCACTCCAGCACGCGGGAGTTCTCGCCGAATCCGGGCCACAGGAAGCGGCCGTCGTCGCCGCGACGGAACCAGTTGACGTAGAAGATCTTCGGCAACTTGGTGGCGTCGGCGTTCTTGCCCAGGTTGATCCAGTGGTTCATGTAGTCACCGACGTGGTAGCCCATGAACGGCAGCATGGCCATCGGATCGCGGCGCACGTTGCCGACCTTGCCCTCGGCCGCGGCGGTCTGCTCGGACGACATCGTGGCGCCCATGAAGACGCCGTGCTGCCAATCGAAGGACTCGGTCACCAGCGGGATCGTGGTCTTGCGGCGGCCACCGAACAGGATCGCCGAGATCGGCACGCCCTGCGGGTCGTCCCATTCCGGGGCGAGCGTCGGGCACTGCGACATCGGCGTGCAGTAACGCGAGTTCGGGTGTGCGGCAAGGGTTTCGGTCTCGCGCAGGTACCAGTCGTTACCCTTCCAGTCGATCAGGTGGTCGGGCTCGCCCTCGAGTCCCTCCCACCAGACGTCGCGGTCGTCGGTCAGGGCGACGTTGGTGTAGACGGTGTTACCGGCCTCGAGCGTCGACATCGCATTCGGATTCGACTTGTGGTTGGTGCCGGGGGCGACGCCGAAGAAGCCGAACTCCGGGTTCACCGCGTACAGGCGGCCGTCCTCGCCGAAGCGCATCCACGCGATGTCGTCACCCAGCGTCTCCGCGCGCCAGCCCGGGACGGTCGGCTGCAGCATCGCCAGGTTCGTCTTACCGCAGGCGCTCGGGAACGCGGCGGCGACGTAGTAGTTCTTGTTCTCCGGGGAGATGAGCTTGAGGATCAGCATGTGCTCGGCCAGCCAGCCCTCGTCGTGCGCCATCGCCGAGGCGATGCGCAGCGAGTAGCACTTCTTGCCCAGCAGCGCGTTGCCGCCGTAGCCCGAACCGTAGGACCAGATCTCGCGATCCTCGGGGAAGTGGGTGATGTACTTGGTGTCGTTGCACGGCCAGGGGACATCGGCCTGGCCCTCGGCCAGCGGCGCGCCCACCGAATGCAGCGCCTTCACGAACGGGCGATCGGTGCCCAGCTTCTCCAGCGCGGCCTTGCCCATGCGGGTCATCACGCGCATCGACACCACGACGTATTCGGAATCGGTGAGCTCGACGCCCAGCTTCGGATCCGCGGCGCCCAGCGGGCCCATGCAGAACGGCACCACGTACATGGTGCGGCCCTTCATGCTGCCGCGGTACAGCTCGGTCATGGTGGCGCGCATCTCGTTCGGGTCGACCCAGTTGTTGGTCGGGCCGGCGTCGGCCTCGGTGCGCGAACAGATGAAGGTGCGCGACTCGACGCGGGCGACGTCGGAGGGGTCCGACAGCGCGAGGAAGGAATTCGGCTTCTTGTGCTCGTTGAGCTTCTGGAAGGTGCCGGCCTCGACCAGTTGGGTGGTCAGCCGGTCCCATTCCTCATCGGAGCCGTCGGCCCACACGACCCGCTCCGGCTGGGTGAGCTCTGCGACCTCCTGCACCCAGGCGAGCAGTCCGGCATGCTTGGTCGGCGCGGTGCCATCGGATCCGTGAAGACCAGGAATGGTCGCTGAGGTCATGAAAACTCTCCTGAGATGAGCGGCGGGCCGGAAAGCTGCCGAAACAGCTTTCAACACCAGGAAGGCCGCCGTTGGCTGTGGACATCCGCCGGCTCACCGAACAGCGCGCCCCGGCTGGGCGGCGTACGAGAACGAGACGGACACCCGGATTCCTTAAGTAAAGAGGTTAACGCGATGTGACGGTCGGTACGGCATGGGGTTGCTCACTCGGGACCCGGCCGAAACCTTCCCACCTCGGCGGCACCCCCGCTGTGCGGGATGAGCAAACCGCGACCGGGCGGAATCACCCGGCGACCGCGGCCTCCAGGATCGCCAGATCGCGTTCGCAGGCGGCCACTCGAGCGGGCTGTTCGGATGCGGTGCGGCGCAGTTGCGCCTCCAGCTCCGCGACCCGGCGATCGGCCTCCACCATGCGCGCGGTGCTCACGCGCACCACCTGTTCGGTCAGCTCGGACTCGGCCTCCACCAGGGCCGTCGCCACCCGCTGCTCGAGCTGGGCCTTCACGTTGACCAGCACATCGGTCACCCATTGCCGCAGATGTGCCCGATCGGCCAGATGCCCCCGGGCCTGCACCACCCACCACGCGACTCCCGCGCCGAGGGCCAGGGTGACCGGCACGGTCGCATAATCCAACGCCGGCACCAGCGACAACGGCGCAACGATCAAGCGGCCGAGGCCGAAACCCGCCGATGCGCCCAGGGCGATCATCAATCGATCCTCGACACCGCGATGGCGGCGCTCCGGATCGGGGCCGACCCGGGGTGCGGGATCGGTCGGCGGAGTCGGCGGCGAGGCGAACGCGGGCTGCGGTTCCGAACCTGCCACGGCCTCGATCTGGCGGGCGAGTTCGATCAGGCGGTGGCGCACCACGGCGTCCAATTCGGCGGTGGCCTGATTCACCGCCGCCTGCAGAAGCTCGGGATAGCCCCGCACCGAGCGGCGGTCGAGGCGGTCCAGATCGGCACGGGCGGTGGCATTGACGGTGCGGACGCGCAGGCCCACCTCGTGCGTCAGATCGACCCGGGCCAGCTGCAGCCGGTTGCGCAGAGCGGCCAGGGCCTGCGCGCGGCCACCGTCGCGACCGGCCAGCGCGGCGGTGCGTTCGGCGCGCAGGGCGGCGACCGTACTGCCCGAGCGCAGTGCCTCGATCTGGCCCAGTACCCGGGCACGGGTATCGGCGAGCACCCGTGCGGTGACGCCGGCCAGGTGGTCGGGGCCGCCCCGGACCCCGACCGCGGCACTGAGCTGGGCGTGCAGTGCGGCCAGGCCGGAGCGATCCAGCAGCGCGGCATCGCCGTTGCCTCGGCCCGCGACGGCCAGCCGCGCCGAGACCGGGAGGATCTCGGGCTCGGCGCCGAGTGCCCGGGCCAGCATGGCGGTATCGCGATCCAGTACCGAGCGCCAGTCGGGATGAGCGTGAACTCCGTTCATGGCGAACAGGATTCGCGTTCCCACCGCCTGCAAGCGCGCCACCGGGTCGAGCAGTGCGGCGCCGACCGCGGCGCCGGGATCCACCAGCACCAGCGCCACCGCCGGACCGCTGCCGGGGCCGAAATCGGTGGCGGCGAGCAGGGTTGCCGGGTCGGTGACCGGATCGGTGAGTGCCACGCGCGGTTCGAAGCGGGACAGTTCGGTGCGCAGCAGCGTGGTGTTGGCGTCGTCCGGACCGATGACGGTCACCGGAACAGGCTGTGCCACACCAGGTTCCGAGTCCGCAGCCGTAGATCCGTGCGGCGCGGCGGAATTCGGGCCCGATTCGGCCGGAACCGCGCGCAGCAGCGCGCCGCCCTGCGGATTCCACCGCTCGACGACGGCCAGCACCTCGGGATCCACACCGGCGGTGACGCCCGCCCGCCGGCCGTTCAGCTCGACCGGCGCACCGGGTACCTCACAGTCCGGCACTGCTCATCCGCTCCCACATCCGCATATATCCGTTGTGCAACCGGATCGCGGCGCGGCGGGCGGCGGCCGGCATATCGCTGGCCGCCACCGCGCGCCAGCGCTGAGCGCGGACCAGCGCGTCGTCGGCGTCCGCCGGCGTCGCGGACGGATATCCGGCCGCGAGATGGCGGGCCTCCGGGCGGGCCAGACCGGCCTGCAGCGCGGTCCACAGCGCCTCGTCCCCGGCCAGATAATCCTCGATCAGGTCGCGGGCGCGCCCGCCGTCACCCTGCGGGATCGCGCGCGCGGCGATGCGAGCCAGATCGTCGAGCAGATCGCCGCCACGCAGGGCCGCGATCTGCTCGTAGCGCTGATGCAGGCGCGCGTGCACCGGATCGATCCCGCTCACGGCATGCAGCAACTGCAGCAACTGCTGCGGTCCCAGCTCCGGTTCGTAGCGCAGTGCCACCAGCGCGCAGCTCACCCCGTGCAGGCCCCAGCGCTCCAGCAGCGCCCGGCGATCGGCCACGTCGGGCCCGGCCGATCGGTCGACGAACAGTTCCGGGGAGAGCGTGAGCTCGGCGCCACCACCTGCCGCATGGCGGCGCAGCGTGCGCAGATCGTCGTCGCTCGGTGTGCCCGCACGGGTGCGGACCGCGAGTTCGGCGACCATCGGGGCGACCGGTACACCCAGCCCGTGCGCCGCCTGATCGGCGGCCACCACCGCATCGCCCCAGCGCGAGCCCACGGCATCGGCCTTGTTGAGTACGACCATCGTGGTGTCGGGCCGCAAGGATTCGAGAACGCGGCGATCGGCGGCCTGCAGCGAACCCGCGAGGACATAGACGACGAGATCGGCGTCGAGCACCGGATCCGGCACGCCCGGCTGATCCACCGGCGCGGTCTCCTCGGCCGACATCAGGGCCAATGCCCGCAACAGGGTCGATTTTCCGGCACCGGCCCGGCCGGTGACCTGAATCCGCAGCGGCCGCCGGAAGACCACGGCCGCACTCGCCAGCTGATCGGCGATTCCCGGCGCGGACCCGGCGCCGATCCGCACCGTGGCGATGAGTTGCTCGAGTTCCGGTGTGGGCCCGCCGTGGTCGTTCACGAAGCCCGGCGAAGCGCTGGTTGCAGTGGCTCTCGACACAGGTGATACCCCCTTCCAGCGGCAAATTCTGTCAGAAGACACGCCCGTTGTCGGCATCGACCGCGGATTCACCGGCACGTCCGATCGCCGTTGTGCCACACCGAGATGTGTCATCGATCACACGAAACGGCTTGCCCGAGCCCGTGACCGGCGACGATGGCGCACACCGCGACGGACGCCACCGGTGAGCGGTACTGACGGCGGAATTGGGAATGTTTCCGGCAAAACGGTGGTTGTGCTTGTGTCACAGCATAATTCGACAGTGTCGGACTAACGGGTCGCGGATTCGATCACCTACGCTGAAGCCGCCGGCGGCACCGCCGGTGCGCGGCCTCGGCGGTGTGGAACCCGGTCGGCCGTGCGCCTGTGCGCCGGTCCCGTGGATCCGAAGGAGGTTGCGATGAGCGTCAGTGTGGACGTCATCGGTGACGACGGCACCGCCGTCGCGACGAAGAACGATCGGCCGCTGCCGCCGTCGCAGGACCCCTTCTATCGCGCACCCGCCGACATCGCCACGCACGCACCCGGAACCGTCCTGCGCAGCCGTCCCGTGCGGATCGCGCTGCTGGGCCTGATTCCGCAGCGCGTGACGGCATGGCAACTGCTGTACCGCAGCAACGACCTGCACGGTCGTGCGGAGGTCGCGGTAACCACCGTATTGTTGCCCGCCGATGCCGAACCGGGCGAACGCCGCCCGCTGCTGGCCTTCGAATCGGCGATCGACGCCGTCAGCGAGCGATGCGCACCCTCCTACGCCCTGCGCCGCGGGGCCGTCGTCCCGGGCTCGATCACCCAGCTCGAACTGCTGCTCGTCGCCAACGCGCTGCGGCGCGGCTGGGCGGTGAGCATCGCCGATCACGAGGGGCCGGACGGCCGTTTCGGCGCGCCCCGTGAACCCGGCTACCGCTCCCTCGACGGCATTCGCGCCGCCATGCACTTCCGCCCGCTGGGGCTCGGTATCGACACACCGGTCGTGGTGTGGGGCTATTCCGGGGGTGGGATGGCCGGATCGTGGCTGGTCGAGATGGCTCCCACGTATGCGCCCGAACTGACCATCGCCGGCGCGGTACTCGGCGCGCCGGTCGGCGACCCGGGTGAGGTGTTCATCCGGCTGAACGGCGGCCGCTACGCCGGCTTCCCGGCGATCGTGATCTCGGCGCTGCGCCAGGTGTATCCGGCGCTGGGGGAGGTTCTCGACGGCCGCATCAGCACCGCCGGGGAACGACTGCTCGAGCGCGCCGCCCAGCTGCCGCCGATCGTGGCGCTGGCCCGGCTGGCCGGCCAGGACGTGAGCAAATACCTCGACCGGCCACTGGAGGAGGTGCTGAGCACCCCCGCGATGTGCGACATGTTCGACGATATGCGCCTCGGACAGCACACCCCGCACTGTCCGATCCTGGTGATCCAGCCGCTGCACGATCGCATCATCGACGTGTCGTGTATCGATGCGCAGGTCGAGCGCTATCGCGCGGGCGGCGCCGCCGTCGGCTACCTGCGCGACCGGCTGAGCGACCACTTCACGCTCTTACCGCTGGCTACGCCCCTGACTCTGGACTGGCTGGCCGACCGCATCGCCGGCCTCCCGGTCACCGACGCCGACACCGACACGCGGACCGTCTGGTCGGTCGTGGCGTCCCCGTCGCGCTGGCGCGGACTGGTCGAGCTGGCCGGTACCGCGGGCCGGATGCTCCTGGGCCTGCCGCTGGGCAAGCAGAGCGAACCGCGACTACCCGACGAGCAGCCGCTCGCCGCCTGACGCCGGGCTCCACACCTCTCGGCAACACGGCCTGACCCGGGATTTCCCTCCTCGACGCGGTCGATTGCGGCCCTGATCATCGAATACTGGACAATGGACGCCGTGAACGACGCCGCGAACGACACCGCTGGTAGCGACGGGGCCGGAGGCGGCAGCTTGCGTAACCACGAAGGCCCCCGCGAACAGCGCGAAGATACAGCTGGTAGCGACGGGGCCGGAGGCGGCAGCTTGCGTAACCACGAAGGCCCTGGCCCCCAGCGTGAGCCTTCCCGCCTCTACCCACGGGTAACGAGCTTCCGCTCGCGTCGTGGCGCGCTGACCGCGACCCAGCAGCAATCCTGGGAGCGGATGTGGCCACGCATCGGCCGCGAGGTGAGCGACGAACCGCTCGACGCCGCCGCCTGGTTCGGCCGGACCGCGCCGCTGATCATCGAGATCGGCTGTGGCACGGGGACCGCGACCGCGGCGATGGCCCAGGCCGAGCCGCAGTTCGACCTGATCGGCATCGAGGTGTACAAACCCGGCCTCGCCCAGCTCGTGCAGCGGATCGAGCGGGAAGGCATCGAGAACATCCGGCTGCTGCGCGGCGATGCCGTCGACGTCCTCGAGCACATGATTGCCAAGGATTCGCTAGCAGGTGTGCGAGTCTTCTTCCCGGACCCCTGGCCGAAGGCGCGCCACCACAAGCGCCGACTGCTGCAGCCCGCGACGATGACCCTGATCGCCAGCCGCCTGCAGCGCGGCGGAATTCTGCACGTGGCCACCGACCATGCCGGCTACGCCGAACACATCGCCGAGGTGGGCGCGGGAGAACCGCAGCTCGTAGGCCTGAACGAGGCCACCGGCGGCGATGCGGAACACCCCGGAACCGATACGGTGATCGGCCTCGAACGCCCGGTGACGAAGTTCGAGAGCAAGGCGCATCGAGCCGGAAGCGCCATCACCGAGTTCATTTGGGGGAAGATCTAGCTATGAGTCTCAGGGAGATGGCCCAGGCGGCCGACGAGGTTGCCGGAACAGTGCGCGGCGACGACTCGGACGTCGTCGCCGGTGCGGCGACCCCCGCGACGCCGGTCGCCGAACCCACCGGGGTGCGACGGGTGCTGCTGGTGTGGGACGCGCCGAATCTGGATATGGGCCTGGGCGCCATCCTCGGCGGCCGTCCCACCGCGGCCTACCGGCCGCGCTTCGACGCACTCGGCCGCTGGCTGCTGGCCCGCACCGCCGAGCTGTCGGCCGGCAGCACGCAGCGCATCGAACCCGAGGCCACCGTCTTCACCAATATCGCCCCCGGGACCGCCGATGTGGTGCGTCCGTGGGTCGAGGCGCTACGCAACGTCGGCTACGCCGTCTTCGCGAAACCGAAGATCGATGAGGATTCCGACGTCGACAGCGACATGCTGGCACATATCCAGTTACGCCGTGGCGGAGCCGGTCTCGCGGGGATCATGGTGGCCTCCGCGGACGGTCAGGCCTTCCGCGAACCGCTCGAGGAGGTCGCGGCGACCGGGGTTCCGGTCCAGGTGCTCGGATTCCGCGAGCACGCGAGTTGGGCTGTCACGTCCGATATCCTCGATTTCGTCGACCTCGAGGACATCCCGGGCGTGTTCCGTGAACCGCTGCCCCGGGTCAGCCTCGACTCGCTGCCCGACGAGGGAGCCTGGCTGCAGCCCTTCCGGCCGCTGTCCGCACTGCTCACCTCCCGCCCCGCTCAAGGAGTCGCTTAGTGTTCACCCGCTGGGGCGAGCTGGTCCACAAGTTCCGCTACACCGTGCTGGGTGTAGCGGTGGCCGCACTTCTCGCCCTGGGGGCGTACGGATTCGGTCTGGAAAACCACCTGAGCTCCAGCGGCTGGTTCGACCCCGGAGCGGAGTCCTCGCAGGCCGCGGTGCTCAAGGACGAGGTCTACGGCCGCGATCACATGTCCGATGTGATCGCGCTCTACACCGCGCCCGACGGTAAGACCATCGACGATCCGGAGTTCGGGCGGAAGATCACCGACAATCTCAACAGCCTGCCCCGGGAACATCCGGACCAGATCAGCAAGGTCAACGTCGCGTACTGGAAGACCGAGACCGGCGATTGGAGCGCGTCGGCCACCGGTAGCAAGGACAAGAAGTACGCGTTCGCGTCCGTCGCCATCAAGGGCGACGACGACACGACCACGATGAACAACTACCGCGCGGTCAAGAACGCCTTCTACATTCCGGGCGTCGACGTCCAGCTCGCGGGCATGCAGCCGGTCGCAGGAGAGCTGAACGACACCATCGCCTCCGACCAGAAGCGCATGGAGATGCTGGCCATTCCGGCCGTCGCGATCCTGCTGTTCTTCATCTTCGGCGGTATCGTCGCCGCGGCCCTGCCGCTGATCATCGGCGGGCTCACCGTCCTCGGCGCCAACGGGATCGTCATGGCGATCACCCACGTCACCGAGGTGAACTCGTTCGTCGGGGCCGTGGTCTCGATGATCGGCCTGGGTTTGGCGATCGACTACGGACTCTTCATAGTCAGCCGGTTCCGCGAGGAATTGGCCGAGGGCTACACCACCCGCCAGGCCGTGCGCCGATCGGTGATGACCGCCGGACGCACGGTCACCTTCTCGGCGACCATGATCATCGCCGCCAGCGCCGGCATGCTGCTGTTCCCGCAGGGCTTCCTGAAGTCGGTGGCCTACGGCACCATCGCGACCGTACTGCTGGCCGCGCTGGCCTCGCTCACCATCCTGCCCGCGCTGCTGTCCATTCTCGGACCGCGCGTGGATGCACTGGGATTCAAGCGGTTCCGCAAGACCAAGACCGCCGAAGAGGTGGAGAACGGTTTCTGGGGCCGCACCACGCAGTGGGTGATGAAGCATCCGCTGAAGGTGGCGGTGCCGCTGTGCATCATCCTGCTGCTGCTGATCATTCCGGTGAAGAACCTGAAGTTCGGCGGTATCAGCGAAACCTATCTGCCGCCGGACAATCCGACCCGCATGGCGCAGGAGAAGTTCGACGAGATCTTCCCGCTGCGCCAGACCGACCCGATCCAGCTGGTCATCACCACCCAGAACACCAGTGAGATCAAGGCCATTCTCGACGAGGCCAGCGGCGCCCCCGGGCTCACCGATCCGTTCGGTACCCCGGGCATCCCGCCGAACGGCTCCGACGTCTGGGTGTCCGAGGCGACCATGGCGCCGGACGCCAACGTCGAGGACACGATCGCCTACCTGCGCTCGATCCACGTCCCCGACGACGTGGATCTGATGGTCGGCGGGCAGCCGGTGCTGATGCAGGACAGCATCGATTCGCTGCTGGATCGCATGCCGCTGATGATCGTGCTGGTCGTCTTCGTGACGACGTTGCTGATGTTCCTGACCTTCGGATCGCTGGTGCTGCCGATCAAGGCGGCGCTGATGAGCGCCCTGGGGCTCGGGTCCACGCTCGGCATTCTGACCTGGATCTTCGTCGACGGCCACGGCGCCGGACTGCTCAATTTCACGCCGCAGCCGATCATGTCGCCGGTGCTGGTGCTGATCATGGCGGTGATCTACGGCCTGTCCACCGACTACGAGGTCTTCCTGCTCTCCCGCATGGTGGAAACACGCGCCCAGGGCGCGAGCACCACCGAGTCGGTGCGCAGCGGAACCGCGCAGACCGGTCGCATCATCACCGCGGCGGCGCTGATCCTGCTCGTGGTCGTCGGTGCGTTCGCCTTCTCCGATCTGGTGATGATGCAGTACATCGCCTACGGCATGATGGCCGCGCTGTTCATCGACGCCACCGTGCTGCGCATGCTGCTCGTTCCCGCGACCATGAAACTGCTGGGCGACGACTGCTGGTGGGCCCCGGCCTGGATGAAGCGCATTCAGCAGCGCATCGGCCTGGGCGAACCCATTCTCGACGACGAGCGTCCCGGCACCGGCGAGGTCGTCGACCTGGTCAAGACCACACCGGTAACCGATCCCGTGACCATGCAGCTGCCGCAGCTGCCCGACGGCACGCCGAAGGGTCCGCGCAAGCCGCGGCGGTTGAAGTTCCTGCGTGTCGATCCGGAGGCACCGACCGAGCAGCTGGATCGCATCGATCCGTCCGCGGCAGGCACCTCCGCGCGCGCGACTCGCGCCAAGAGCCCCACGGCGCCGCGGGCCGAGAGCCCCGCGCAGTCACGAGCCAAGGGCACCGACCGGTCTCGCGCCGAGAGTTCCGAACCGACCCGGGCCGAGGGCTCCGAGCCGTCGGCGTCGCGGAGTGGGGGGCCCACGACGCGGACCGGCGAGCCGGCGGAACGGCGGGCGGCGGAATCCGTTGCTTCCTCGGACGCCGGGACCCAGAAGTCCGACTCGTCCGCATCGGAGCAGCCGGACAAGACCGAGAAGCCGGGCAAGACCGAGAAGTCCCCGAAGCGCAAGCGTTTCGGCTTCCGCCGGTCGGACTCCGGCGCAGATGCGCCGTCGGCCGATTCGGGCAATGCCTCGCCCGACGACCACGGCGACGACGCCTCGGATGGCACCGCGAATCAGGCACCGCCTGCCGCCTCGGGCTCCGCCGACGCCGCTCCGGCGGGTCTGGAGGGTGGTCGCTCGTCAACCTCGCCGCAAACGCCGGGCATCCGTTCCTCCCGGGTGCTGCCCCCGCCGGCCCGCCCGCAGCCGCCGCGCGCATCCGGCGGTTCCGGTGTCATCGGCGCCGGTCCCTCCGCCGGGGACGAGGCGGGCCGTGGCGCGGGAACGTCCGAACCGGCCTCGACGCCGGGGCGCCCCGCGGCGAATCCCGGACCGGTCCCGCCGCGCGCCACCAGCACGCCGCCGGGAGTGTCGAATCCGGGCTATCCGCAGAGCGCCGGACCGGCGGATCGTGCCGGCACTCCCGAACCCCATGTGCCGCAAGCACCTTCGGCACCGCCCTCGGTTTCGCTGCCCGGTTCGGATACCGCGCCGAACCGTGGCGTGGTGCGGCCGCCGCAGGTCGTGCGCCCCGGTATGCCGCCTCGGACCGTGCCCGCCCCGGACACCGCCCCCGATGCCACCGATTCGGTGCCGCCGACCGCACCGGTCGGCACCACGCCGCGGGTCCTGCCGCCGAAACCGTCGAAGCTGCCGCCGCATCCGTCGGTCCGCGCCCAGCTCTATCGTCCGGACGCCCCGCCGTACCACCCGGGACAGCCGCCCGCCCAGGGACCCGGGCAGACGCCGGACGCCGGACGCCCCGGCCACAGCGGACCGCCCGCCGCTCCCGACGGCTCCGGACACACCGCGAGTCCGCAGGGCGCCCCTGGTGCGTCCGCACCGACCGGGCACGGCTCCGGATGGGCCGAACCGGCCGGACGCCCCCAGCAGGGGGCCGACCGGACGCAGCGCGTCGCCCCCGAAGGACGCCCGCCCGCCGTGCAGCCGCCGCGGCGGATCCCGCCCGACGGCATGCGCCATTCGCCTACGCGGACACCGGAATCCGGGCGCGGCAGTTTACCCCCCGGTCTGCCCCGGGAGCCGAAGGACGCGGAGGCGACCCAGGAACTGCACGAACCCGCGAATCCGGGAAACCGGCCACCGGCCGGCGGCCACAACGCTCCCCCTCCGGAGCCCCGAGGAGACCTCGACTCGGCGATGTCGCACGGTCCGCAGCAGACCACGTCCGATGCCGGGGAAACCGCGGCGTCGACGGCGCCGGAGCGCGAAAATCCCACGCCCGCAGCCGAATCCGATGCCTCCGGAGATCCGGCCGACCACCCCGCTGGACCGGGCGGAGACAACCGCAACAACATCGAACAGTGGATGGCGGACCTCCGCTCGTCCCGCCGCCGCCCCGAGCCGGAACCGGCCGATCCCGACGACGAGGGTAAGCACCGCACCAGCGGCCGCACGGTGAGCGTCAACGAACTGCTGCGCCGCCAGAACCGGGACTGATCCCCGCGCGCGGGCCGGAGGTTCCCGTACCAGCCCGCGCCCGAGGCTCTACCATGCCCCCATGCTGAACTCCGCGCGGATCGAGGCACGGGTACCCACACAGGATCTGGAACGAGCACGGCGTTGGTACGCCGAAAAACTCGGGCTGAACCCCGTGGAAGAACGGCCGGGCGGACTGCGCTACGAGGGGGCGGCAGGAGTGTTCTGCCTGTTCGCGTCGGCCGGAGCGGCCGACGGTTCCTTCACCCAGCTGGCGTTCTACGTCGACGATATCGAGGCCACCGTGGCCGCCCTGCGGGAGCGCGGCGTCGTGTTCGAGGAGTATCCGGGCACGGTCGGCGGGATCATGGAGATCGAGGGGAACTACCCGAGTAAGGGACGTGCGGAACGGGGTGCGTGGTTCCGCGACAGCGAGGGCAACATGATCGGACTCGGCGAGGTCGTCGAGTAGCGATCAGAATCCCGACATCAGCTTCTTCCACTGCACGCCGAACGGATGTTTCGCGGTGATCGAGCTGAACCGGCTGCGCCCGTGCACGATGACGTGCAGCGGTCCGATCGGCGGGCCGGTCCGCACCTTGTTGTTGGCGCTGGAGCCGATCAGCTCCACGCCGTTGAGGTCGACGGTCGCCTCACCGGGCAGGATCATGGTCAGCGAGCTGCAGAAATCGTCGACCCGGATCTCGACCACCTGGGTCGACATCACGGCCTGGGTGAAATCCAGGGTGACGCCGGAGAGGTAGCTGTTGACGTACAGCGACGGCGGCACCTGCCACGGGCCCTTGCGGGTGACGCCGGACAGCCGCGGACGAATCGCGGTTTCCGCGTCGGTGCGTCCACCAGGGGCACCCCACCGCCATGTCGGAGCCGACCCGGTCGCGGCGGTCGGCTGAGTGGGATTCGGTTGTCCCGCAAGGCGAATCCCGGGCAGGTCGATCAGGACGGCGTTGAGTTCGCCGCGCGTCTTGGCGGCCAGCGCGGTATCCATGCGCTCGCTGAACTCGCCCAGCGACAGCATGCCCAACCCGACCGCGCGCTGCAGCAGGGTTCCGACATGTTCGCGCTCGGTATCCGATACTCGCAGGTCACGGTCACCCACGGCTCCCCCGGTTCCCGCGGACCCCGGGGCGGAAACGGTCTCACCACCCATGTCCACGAGGCTACCGACGCCGCCGCCCGAGCACATCAGGGCAATCCCTGATCCGGCCCCTGTTCGAGGCCCTGTTCGATGGCGTATCGGGTGAGTTCGACCCGGTTGCCGAGCTGCAGTTTGCGCAGAGTCGCCTGCACATGGTTCTCGACCGTGCGGTGGCTGACGCTCAGCCTGGTCGCCCGCCGCGTCTTCCGATGCGCTCATCGGTGCTCCCCGTCGCATGGAATCCGGAATTCCCATTCGGTGCCGTCCCGTGATACCAGGGGTAGTCGGCGACCAGCCGGGTCGCCGCCATCAACCCGACGGCGACCGCCAGATCACCGATCACCACCGCACGGCGCTCCCACCCGGTGACCGACCAGCGCGAGAGCCACAGCGCCGAGACGACCGACCAGAACACCAGAATGCCGATCAGCACCCAGCTCAGCGGCTGCCGCTGGTAGGACGACACCGAGGCGAACGCTGGCCCACCGCATAGAGCATCGTGACCAGACGAAACACCTGTGCAGCCCGCCACAGCGGCGCGGTCGCGGCCGTCGGTCCGGGCACGGTCGAGTCGGCGGGCGGCGCGGCGCCCACGGACTCAGTCTTCGTCCGCCTCACCGCCGCCCGCATCGGACCGCGATTCGGCCGGTCGATACCGATCCAGATCGGGCCGGTCGGGATCGGCGTGGAACATCGGCTCCCCCGGTTCGCCGGTATTGAGTTCCTGATACAGCTCTTCCGGGCTGCCGGCCAGCAGCGAGCGGATCGCGGTGTTCATCACCGCGACGAACGGCACCGCCAGCAGACCGCCCGCGATACCGGCCAGCACCACGCCGGCCGTGATCGCCAGCACCACCGCGAGCGGATGGATGCGCACCGCGCGGCCCAGCAACAACGGTTGCAGCACATGGCCTTCCAGCTGCATCACCGCCACCGTGATGCCGAGCACGATCAGCGCGGTGACGAAACCCTTCGTCATCAAGGCCAGGAAGACCGCGATGAACCCCGCGAGCAGGGAGCCGACGATCGGGACGAAGGCGCCGATGAACACCAGCGATGCCAGCGGAAGGGCCAGCGGCACACTCAGAATCGCCAGCCCGGCGCCGATGCCGATGGCGTCGACAGCCGCCACCACGACGGTGGCGCGCACGAATCCGATCAGCGTGCCGAAGCCGAGCCGCCCGGCCGTGCGCACCCGTTCGCGTTGCGGGGTGGGCACGATCCGGGTCACGAAATTCCAGATCTGGTCGCCGCCGTAGAGGAAGAAGATCAGGATGAACAGCGTCAGGAAGGCGCCGGTGAGGAATTCGCCGATCGCGGCGGCGGTGGTCAGCGCGCCGCTGGTCAGCGAATCCTGATTGGCCTCCAGCGTTTTGATGATCGTATTGCCGCCGTTGCGGATCTGATCGTTGCTCAGATGCAGCGGCCCGTTGATCAGCCAGTCCTGCACGGTATGGATGCTGGTCTTGAATTCGTCGGTCAGCTGCGGCACACCGGTGATGAACTGCTCGATGACGAAGGTGAAGATCCCCGCCAGCAAGCCCAGCGATCCGACGAGCGCCACGAATACGCCGATACCGCGCGGCATTCCGAGGCGTTGCAGCAGATCCACCAGCGGCGAGAGCAGCGCCGCCGCGAGCAGGGCGATCGCGACCGGAATGACGACCGTGGTCAGCTTGTGCGCCAGATAGGCGACCGCCAGCACCGCCACCAGGATGATCAACAGTCGCCAGCACCATTCGGCGCCCTGGCGCACCAGTGGATGCACCGAGTCGGCGGCGGTGCGCTCGCGCCCGCGACCGGATGCGGTACGGCCCGTAGCCGCCGATGCGACGCCCGCCGGGGCAGGCTCGGCCGGATTCCCGGAGGTCTTGCTGTCCCCACTCACGCCGCGAGCCTATCGGCCGGGGACGCAACCGGCACGTGTCCGCTCCGCCCGAATCCGGTGACCTACGCCGCGCCCCGCTAGATTGGTCAACGTGTCAGCGCCTCTGGAAGCGGTCAAACAGACCATGCGAACGCGCTGGCCGCTGTACCTCGCATCCATGCTGGCGGCCAATGCCTTCGGTGCGGTCCTGGTCTACGCGTTCATCCAGTACGGGCTGCCCGCGCCCGAGGGCACGCCGAACGGATTGCGCCGCGCCGGTCTGCTGCTTCCGGCGCTGGTCTTTTCGATCGGCGGATTCCTGAGCGTCACCGCCTCGGCGTTGATGCTGCGCCCGGTGATGCGCTGGCAGATGCGCGGCGGGCCGCCCAGTCGCCAGGAACAGATGGCGGCCCTGCACGCACCGCTGCGGCAGTCCATCCTGCACCTGCTGTTGTGGCTGGTGGGCGGTGCGGTGCTGGCCGCGCGGATCATCGTGGAAACTCCCGAGCTCGCGGGTGCGGTGATCGTCACCGAATGTATGGCCGCCACCATCGTGTTCGGCTTCACATACATGCTGGGTGAGCGGATTCTGCGGCCGGTCGCCGCGCACGCGCTGACCACCGGCACCTTCGATCACACCCTCACCCCCGGTGTCGGCACCCGCATGGCGATGACGTGGGGTATGGGTACGTTCGCGCCGACCATCGCGATCGTGCTGCTGTGCGTCACCCAGATCACCTCGCAGGTGCACTTCTCGGCGCAGTCGCTGGCCATCTCGATTCTGCTGCTGTGTGGCGTGGTGATCATGCAGGCGCTGGCGCTGTCGATGCTCACCGGGGCGAGCATCTCCGATCCGGTGCGTCAGCTGTCCCGCGCGATCAACCGGGTCCAGGCCGGTGCGCGCGATGTGCAGGTCGAGGTCTTCGACGGCAGTGAGATCGGCCTGCTGCAGGTCGGTTTCAACCGCATGATGGAAGAGGCCGCGCAGCGCCGCGAACTGCAGGAACTGTTCGGCCAGCACGTCGGCGAGGAAGTGGCCCGCAGAGCGCTGGAGTACGGCACCGAACTGGGTGGTGAAACCCGGTTCGTGGCCGTGCTGTTCGTCGATATGGTCGGCTCCACAGCCACCGCCGCCGAGCATCCGCCCACCGAGGTGGTCAGCCTGCTCAACGAATTCTTCCGGGTGGTGGTCGACGTGGTCGACCGGCACAACGGCCTGATCAACAAGTTCGTCGGCGACGCCGCGCTGGCGATCTTCGGTGCGCCCCTGGACCGTCCGGACGCGCCGACCGCCGCGCTGGCCGCGGCCCGCGATCTGCGGGAGGCGCTGCGTGAGGTGCAGGGCCTGGATATCGGCATCGGGGTCTCGGCCGGCCTCGCCGTCGCCGGCAATATCGGCGCCGCGAATCGCTTCGAGTACACGGTGATCGGCGATCCGGTGAACGAGGCCTCGCGGCTCACCGAATTGGCGAAGGAACATCCGGGCCGCGTCCTGGCCTCGGGCAGCGCCCTGTACTTCGCCGACGACGACGAACAGAAGCAGTGGATCTCCGGCGACGAGGTGCAGTTGCGCGGTCGCCGCCGCAAGACCAGGCTCGCGTGGCCGAAGGCCCTGGGCTGACCGGCTCCGGCTAGACCTTGCCGGAACCCGCCAGTTCCTCCACGATCCGCTCCAGTCCCGACTCCGCCCGGCCGTCGGCGATCATCCGATCGATCAGGTTCTTGATCGGCGCGACGATATCGAGCGCCACCCCGGCATCGCGGCTCGCGCGCACGATCGCGTCGAAGGCGGGTTTGTGGAATCGCGCCGGTTGCGCCTCGTCGGCGTAGTCGCCGCTCTCGATCACCGCGGCATAGGCCGGAATCAACCCCGCCATCGCGGTGACGTACGCGGCCGCGCGCGGCGCGAACTCCGTCGCGGTGACTCCGGCCGAGCGGACCATGGCGGTGCCGTGGAAGAAGCCGGTGAACACGGCGTACATGCCGGCCAGCAGGGCGAAGTCGAGCAGTGCGGCGGTACCGGCATCGTCGCCGAAATACTCTGCGGTGGCGAGCTTTTCGAGGTCCGGCCGGAATCGCTCGAAGACGGTGGCGGACCCGCTGTAGAGGATCGACGCACCGGGTCCGCCGATCATCGGCGGCACCGCCATGATGCCGCCGTCCAGGAAGTCGATCCCGTGGGCCGCCGCCCATCGGCCGAGCTCGCGTGAATCGTCCGGAGCGGTGCTGGTGAGATTGATCAGCGCCTTGCCGCGCAACCGATCCGCCACCGGGTCGAGAACCTGGTGCACCGAGGGATGGTCGCTGAGCACGGTCAGCACGACCTCGGCGGCATCGATCGCGGCGGCGGCATCGGCACTGCTCACGGCACCGAGCGCGACGAGTTCGGTGTCCTTGCCGGGTGTGCGATTCCAGACGGTGGTGGGATTGCCGCTCCGGGTCAGGACGGCGGCGACGGCCCGGCCCATCGGGCCGAGGCCCAGCACGGCAACGGCGGTGTGTTCGTTCGCGGTCATCGAGAAACTCCTCTTGCTCGGGTGGATGCTGGGCGCGCCGTCATCCACCCTGGTCACCGCGAGTTGTCGGGACAAGTACCTACTATTCGGTGCGGTACCCACCAACAGGTAGGTGAACAGGTAGCGAGGGTGGATGGGCGCGAAAAGATTCGGTCCGTACTTCTGTGGGATCGACGCCGCGATGGATGTCGTCAGCGGTAAATGGAAAGGGCTGATCCTCTGGGAACTCGAGAACTACGGCGTCCGGCGATTCGGGGAACTGCGGCGCGGCCTGCCGGGAGTTTCGGAGAAGATGCTGATCCAGCAGTTGCGCGAACTCGAGGAGGACGGTCTGATCGACCGGCAGGCCCACCCCGAGGTGCCGCCGCGGGTCGAGTACCGCCTCACCGACCTGGGCCGATCGCTGAACACCGCACTCGAACCGCTCGGTGCGTGGGGCCGTGCGCGGATCGACCGCATCGGCGCCGCGCGCGTGCAGCCGCCGGACACCCCGTCCCGCGCCGTCACGGCCGGTTGACCCGGGACCACGCGTCCGCTGCCGCCTTCGGGCCCGGCCCCACTAGGCCGAGCCGATGCGCCCAGTGGGGCCGGGCCCTGCGTGGTTACGCGTCCGCTGCCGCCTTCGGGCCCCGCCCCACTAGGCTGGGCGTCGTGACGGCCCACGCTGAACCCGGCGGCGAACCGGCGCGGCCCGCGCGGCGCAGGTTCCGCTGGTTGAAATGGGTCCTCGGCGTTGCCCTGTCGGCGTTGCTGATCGCCGAGGGCGTATACCTGTGGCCGCGCCTGCACGATTCCTGGCGCAACCTCACGGAGATCCACTGGGGCTGGGTCGCGCTGTGCATCTGGATGCAGGCGTTGTCGATGAGCGGATTCGGCCGCATCCAGAAGCGCCTGCTGCGCGCCGGCGGGGTCGACGTCTCGCAACGCGCCTCGGTCTCGGTCGTCTACGGAGCCACCGCGATGTCGGTGTCGCTGCCCGCCGGCCAGGTGTTCTCCACCGCTTTCACCTATCGCCAGACCCGCCGCTGGGGTGCGAGCGCGATCGTCGCCTCCTGGCAGCTGCTGATGTCGGGCGTGGTCGCGACGAGCGGAATGCTGCTGCTCGGTGTCGGCGGCGCGCTGCTGGTCGGCAATCGCGTCGGCCCGTGGAAGCTGGTCCTCATGCTGGGCGCGGTGGCGCTGCTGGTGTGGGCGGGCAAATACGTCTCCGGTAATCCCGGTGCGCTGCAGGCGCTGGTCCGCCGCGGGGTGCGGCTGGTCAACCGGATCCGCCGCCATCCGGCCGATTCCGGTCTGGCCCACGTCGACGAGGTGCTGCGCCAGCTGGAATCGGTGGACCTGAACCGGCGCGACGCCGCGTGGGTCGCGTTCTGGGCGGTCGTGCATCGGCTCGGCGACGTGGCCTGCCTCGGTGCGGCCTGTTACGCGGTCGGCGCCGATCCGCGCTGGGCGGGCCTGCTGATCGCGTTCAGCGTGGGCAAGGCGGTCGGCACGATTCCGTTCGCACCCGGTGGCATCGTCTACGTCGACGCCACCCTCATCTACAGCCTCACCGCCGCCGCGGGACTGCCGGCCGCACAGGCGGTGGCCGCCGCCTTCGTCTACCGCATGGTGAGTTTCATTCTCGTCGCGATCATCGGCTGGATCGTCTTCGCCTTCCGCTTCCGCAATCCGCAGCTCGGTGATGCGCAGTTCGAGGAGGAATTCGAGCAGCGCTCGGCCCTGCTCGCCGAACCCCGACGCGCCGAAGGCGGCGACAAGCGACCCGACGGCGAGCCGCAGACCTGAGCGGTCCCGGACTCCGGCTGCCGTAGCGCTGTCACTACCCTGGCGATCGTGAGGAAATGGCTGCCGCTGCTGATCGATGTCGTGCTGGTGATCGTGTTCTGCGCGATCGGCCGGCGCAGCCACGACGAGGCGGTGGCGGCGGGTCTGCTGCGCACGGTCTGGCCGTTCGGCGCCGGTCTGCTGATCGGCTGGGTGATTGCCCTGACTCTTGCCGGCCGCGGGCGACTGTCGGCGGCGTTCGCGCATTTCGACGGATCGGCGGTGTGGCCGACCGGCGTGGCGGTGTGGTTGTCGACGTTGATCGGCGGCATGGTGCTGCGGGTGATCAGCGGTCAGGGCACCGCGGTCAGCTTCGTCATCGTCGCGGCGACGGTCCTCGCGGTCTTCCTGCTGGGCTGGCGCGCGGTGTGGACCCTCGCCGCCCGGCGCATTCGCGTCACCGGCGCATCCGTGAACTGACCCGCGGACCGCTTCTCGACGGCTACTTCTTGTCGTCCGGCGTGGCCAGCGACTGCAGCATGCGCGCGGCCATCCGGGAGGTGGCGTCACCGCTGTCGACATCATCGATGTGAATGGCGAAGGCCAGGTCACCGGCATTGGCGATCAGCCACCCGTCCGAACCGGCGTTCGCCGTGAAGGCCGTGACCCCGGCGTAGCGGGCGACCGTCACCTCCTGTGGACTGGCGGTCGCGTCGCGCAGCATGCCGCGCAGTTTGTCGACCACATCGCCAGGCAGCGGTTCCAGCTTGGCCTCGGTGGTGCCGGGCCGGCCGATCTCGATCATCGGCGGCGCCACCGATCCGCGCGCGATCGTGGCGGCGGCGATCGCCATTCCGAACGGGCTCGCCAGAATCGGATCGTTGGCGCCCTGTTTGACCTGCTCGACGCCGCGACCACCGATCGGCAGCCGGCCCGTGGTCTCGTCCAGCCCGGGAACCTTGAATCCGATACCGACGCCCAGCATGGCCGCCGCCTCGGCCGCATCCTGCACCGAAACGTCCTGCGGCGCCTTCTTCTTCTGAATCGAGGCGACCGCCTTGAACAGGTCCATCGCACCGCCGACCGGATAGGTCGCGGTGAAGGCGGGCGCGCCCTGAGCACTGGCGTAGTTGTTCTGGGCGGCCGCGACGACCGCTCCGGTGGAGGGCTGAATCGCCACGATCGATGCGGCCGTACCCACACTCACCACGGCGTCCTCGGCCGCGCGCTGCAGCTTCTGGTCCATCGTGGAGGCGATGTCCGGTCCGGGCGGTCCCTGATATCCGGCGAGCTGGGTGACCATCTTGCCGTCGGGTTCGAACAGCTGCACACCCCAGCCGGCGTGCTGATCCCGGTTCTCCTGCCACACCTTCTGCAGCGCCTCGGTCATCGGCGACCACACCCGCCGGTCGGCGACGATCAGCCTCGGCTGCTTCTCCATCACCACGCCGGGAATCGAGGCCATCCGCGGCTCGAGAATCGCGAAATCGTCCTCGCGCAGGCTCACCGCGGTGATCGGCTTACCCTGTGCGCCCGCCAGCTGCTGCATCAGCGAGGCACCGGTGATGAGCGGGGCGACCGGCGCGATGGCATCGGCCAGGGCGTTGGTGGTACCGACGAGATCGCCCGTCTTGGTGGGGTCCACCTTGATGACGTTGATGGTCTGCTGGGTCAGCAGCGGCTGGCCGTCGTTGTCGTTGACCTTGGGCGGCGGCGTCGCCTCGGTGCGGACCAGTTTCACCGAGCGCTTGGAGTCCAGTTGCGGCATGACGACGGTGGGGTCCCAGGAAATCCGCCAGCCGATAGCCAGCTTGCGGATATTACCCTGCAGGTCGTAACTCCAGTCCTTACCCGGGCCGAAATTCCAGGCGGCTTTGAGGTTGAACATCGCCGAATCGCCGTCGAGGCTGATGAACTGAACCAGCTTGTAATCGGGCTTACCGGGCTGGAGTCCGTCGAACATGGACTTCAGGGTGCTCTCGGCACCGGAGGGGTACGAGGTCAGTGCGGCGGCGCCGGCGGCATCGCGATCATCCATTAGCTGGGTGAAATGCTCGACGACCCCTTCGGGTCCGCTCGGCGTGCTGTGAAAATCGCACGACCCCATCACGATCGCTACGGCAGCAATTGCGGCCAGTGCCACTGCGCCCCGAACGCGAAAGCGGCGGGATCCCCACACATCCATGTCGCCCACTCTTCACTCTTGTCACTCCAGCAACAAGACCAACGGTACCCGAAGGAGTTGCCCGCGGTCCCACCTAGGCACCGACCGCATCTTCCATGCTCAGCGACCACAATAGTGCCCGATCCCCGACATCCGTTGCAGCCGGTCGGCGAAATCCGCGGACGTGTTCGGACCTTCCCCTTTCCTCCGACAGCGAAACCTGACGAGCCACCTTGCGGTGTAATCTTGTAATCACAGTTACAGCGAAACTCTCGCAGTGAGGAAACATCATGAGACACGGACACGGACGTGGATTCGGGCGGCCGGGCGGCTGGCAACAGGCGGATCTCCCCGACGCCGCCGACGCTCCGGACTGGTTCGCCGGAAGGTTGCCGAGCGAGTGGTTCAGCGGTCCGGCGACCATCGAGATCGACCGCGACGAGATCGTGGTGATCGGCGAACTGGCGCTGCCGGCCCCCGAATCCGGCGACGAGGACGCAGCCGGCTCCGAACCGTCACCCGCGACGGTGGACGGACTGATCGCGCGCTTCCGCGAGTCGACGCGACCGGCCCGCATGCAGATCGCCCAGGAGGCCCAGGCACGCTACGGCCGCAATGTGGCGTGGGGCGTATCGGTCAACGGGGAACGCACCCTGTTCACCCATCTGTCGGTTCCGGTGATGACGCGGCTGCGCCAGCCCGAACGCAAGGTGCTCGACACGCTCGTCGACGCCGGGGTCGCCCGCTCCCGCGCCGACGCACTCGCGTGGACGGTGAAATTGGCCGGTAAGCACGCCGAGGAGTGGTTGGCGGAACTGCGGACGGCGATGCGCAAGGTGGACGACCTGCGAGCCGAGGGGCCGCGCGGCCTGTGACCGGGCTAGGGTACCGGTCATGGCACCGATTCTCGTGCTCAACGGCCCGAATCTGAATATGCTCGGCACCCGCCAGCCCGAGGTCTACGGCTCGGACACGCTCGACGACGTGGTCGAGCTGTGCCGGGCGACCGCCGCCCGCTTCGATCGCGAGATCACCGCCTATCAGTCCAATTCCGAAGGGGCGCTGATCGATCGGATTCATGCGGCCCGCGGGGTGGAAGCCGGGATCGTGATCAATCCCGGCGGCCTGACCCACACCTCGGTGGCCCTGCGCGACGCCCTGGTGATTCCCGAGGTGCCGATCGTGGAGGTGCACATCTCGAATGTGCACGCGCGCGAGGAATTCCGGCACCACTCCTACATCTCGCCGATCGCCACCGCGGTGATCGCCGGAATGGGCATCCGGGGATACGCGGCGGCGATCGAATTCCTCTGCACCCGTTGAGCGTTCGCTCAGGCCCCGTCGCGCAGTAGCCGATACATCGGCACTCCGGCGCCGGCCACCTTCTCCCACAGCTCGCGCACGGTGTGCGAGAGCGTGGCCTCCACCCCCACCTCCTCGCTGGTCTCGACGACGTGGGTCGCACCCGCCACCATCATGCGGGCGGCGGCCTCGTCACCCCAGCCGCCGGACTTCGCGGCGGCGGCGTATTCGGCCATGAAGAAGGGGAACGCCTCGGCGGAACGCTGCGCGAACGGCAGGAAGCGGTCGGCGTCGTGGCCGGCGCGCTCGATCACGGCCAGGGCCTGGTTGTAGCCGATCAGCCAGGGATGGAACAGCGTGAGCAGGGCCTGGTAGAACAGCTGCGCCAGCCCGTCGTCGGCGCCGAGGTACTCCGGTGCGCTGAGCGGGCGCAGCAGGTCGGCATGTGCGTCGAACACCTCGCGCGGGCCGCTGTAGAAGATGTAGGACGCCGGATGGGTGATGTTGTCGCCGGCCGACATGAATCCGCCGGACAGGAACCGCGCCCCGTGCGAGCGCACCCATTCGGCGCCCGCGCGGGTGCGTTCCGGGGAATCGGAGGACAGGTTCACGATCACCTTGTCCCGCAACCCTTCCGGAGCCAGGCCGAGGATGTCGTACATGGCGGCGTAGTGGGTCAGGCTCAGCACGATCACCTCGTTGCGGTCCAGGGCGTCGGCCACCGACTCGGCGCGACGGGCGCCCAGTTCCGCCATCGCCTCGGCCTTGTCGGCGCTGCGATTCCAGACCGTCACCTCGGTGCCCGCGGCCAGCAGTGCGCGCACGATCGCCCGGCCCATCGGGCCCAGCCCGATCACCGTGACGGAGGAACGTTCGGACATGGTGTACTCCTTGCTGTTTCGAAGCTGTTTCGAAGTTCTTCCGATCGGCGCCGGATTCGATCGTCACCGGGATCCGGGTCCGGGGCAATAACGCACGTCGACGTGCGGTTGCTTACCTCGAGGTTCGGAAAAAGCTCAGGAGGATGAGATGGCGGACGACTGTGACACAGAACACTCGGTCTGCGGGATGTCGGTGGCCATCGACGTGGTCGGCGGCAAGTGGAAACTCCACCTGATGTGGGTGCTGGGCGAGGGCCCGCAGCGCTTCGGCCGCATCCGCGCCCTGCTGCCCGGGGTGAGCGAGAAGGTGCTCACCGAGAATCTCCGCCATCTGGAATCCCACGGCGTGGTCCGCCGCGAGGTGTTTCCCGAAATCCCGCCGCGAGTGGAATATTCGCTCACTCCCGCGGGCGTCGCATTGGCCGCGGCCCTGCGCCCGCTCGAACAGTGGGGTGAACGGCGCCGCGACGGACTGTTCGAGACCGCGTTCGCGTGAGGGCTGGTCAGCTGTTGTGGGGTCGGACCGTGGATTTCGGCGCCGGTTCTCAGGCGTGTGCGGGTCGTGTCCCGAGTTCTCGTACTCGGCGCGCGAGGACGCGGGCGTGGTTGACGAACCCGTCGTGGTTCATGGGTTGGATGGTGTAGCCGGCTGGGTCTTGGTGGACGTAGTAGCGGCCGTCACCTGGGAAGTCCATCCACACGAAGCCCTGGACGCCGTCGGTGCGATTGTCGAGGAATCGTCCTGGGTAACACAGGACTTCGCCCCAGCCGCTGCGGGGGCGGGCCAGGAATGTGTTCATACGTTCCCGGAGTGTTGGCCGGCGTTGCCACCCGAGAGACTCGGGCTCGAGGTCGAGTTCGAACTTCAGGCCACCCAGTTCGTGGCGGCCGGGCGGAAGTTCGGGAAGCATGCGTGCGAGCAGGTCCAAGGCCTGGACATGTGTGCACAGAGTGACCGAAACATCGCCGCTCGCACCGGGTTCCGGATCGGGGTCCTGAATGGCGACCGCTGCGCTGGAAGGTCCGAAACCGGCGTAGCCGCGCAGTTGTACATCGGGGTTGTCGGGGTCGGCGCCGAGGCGGCCGTGGACATGCAACCGGACCTGAGGTTCGGTGAGGGTGCCGATGAGGCGCGCGAAATCGTCGTCCACGCGCGGGCGCAGGCTGTCGATGGCTTCCCGGCGCCGGCGAATCAGATCCGCTTCGTCGATGGCACGCAACGTATTCCAGGTCGGGTACGGCAGGCGGTCGCGCTCCATCGCGAACAGTGCCGCCTCGTACTGGGCACTGGTCAACTGCCAGTGAATCACCGATACTCTCCCGGCGCTCGGCCGCGATCGGGCGGATTCGCCGATCGGGCTGCGGGTGGTTGCTGCTGCGACGACTCATCCCCGATGGCGCCGTAGGCGGGCAATACCCTCCGCCCGTCCTCGATCCATTCCTCGAGGTGCTGCCCGCGCAGATACTCCGCGGACTGTCGGTCCTTGTCCTCCTCGGACTTGCCCTTGCCACCCGCGCCGGGTGACATGCCCGGCGTACCGGCGGCGCCCGGCTGACTCGGAGCACGCATTCCCCCCAAAGAGGCAGCCGCCGGTGATGCAACGGGGCCACCGGGTATCGACGATCCGAGTCCCGGACGCGCAGTACCACCGCCCGAACCGGACAGGCCGCCCAGTCCGGAACCGTGGGAACCACCACCCGATCCGGAACCGTGAAGACCGCCGCCCAGTCCGGAACCGGAAGTCCCACCGCCCAGCCCACCGCTCGGGTCGAAACCGGCGGCAGTCGTGGAGGCGGCGTTCGGCACGCTTGAACTTGTTGTGCTGGAGGGGTTCTGCCCGCTACTCGGAGTTGCGGAACTCGGCTGCGTCCCCTGCGATTGGTTCCCATCGGTCCCGGTGTTCGGATCGGAGCCCGGATTCACCTCGCCGGGTCTCGGATTCTGGTCACCGCCACCGGAATTCGATGGACCAGGCACCGGCGAAACCGGCCCCGGGCCTGCCGGACCAACCGGGCCGCCCGGAGCGGCCGCCGGATAGACCGTGGGCAGCACCGGCACCGCCTGATCCCCACCACGAATGCCGGGTGAGTACACATTCCGGAGCACCTGCAGAGCCGCCTGCCGTGCTTCCTCTTTCTGGGAGTCCTTATCTTGCTGCTCCGCGAGGATCGGAAGTTGCGGTCCCGTCGGCGCGGCCGCCGGCCCCAACGTCGGCGATCCCGGAGGCAGAATCGGCCCTGTTCCCGTGGGCACCATCGCCTGCAACAACGGAGTCAGCATCCGGAAAGTCTCGTCGCTACCGCGCTGCGCAAAGGCAATCTTCATCGCGACCATCGACGCCGACTTGCCGATATCGGCGACAGAGTCCAGAACACGCCCGAACGTCTGGGCCGCCTTCTGACCGGCAGCCCCCTGCCAGCCGTTGGCGATCGCGTCCTGGACGACCTTCTTGCGAGCCGTGTCCGCACCATCGGCCATACCCGACCCGATATTGCTCCACGCCTCCGAAACCGCGTGCACGACATCGGGTTTGATCTGATAGGTCAGATCGCGAATCTGCTCCAACGTCAGGTGCTCGAAGTTGTCCCCACCGGTAATCGACTGCGGATCGACATCGATACGCAATTGACCGGCCAGCACATTGATCTGCTGCTGCAACGCGAGCTGATCGGCATCCCACGCCTGCGTATTCGAACCCGACACCATCCCCGCATAGAAGCTGTTGCTCATGGCGTCGAGCCGCCGCAGGAAGTCGCCACTACCTTGGTCCAGATAGCTCGACGGTTCCGGTGGGGGAGTCACGGCTGCGCCCTGTGGATGCCGGCTGCTACGAAAACACGCGCCTGCGCGACCTCGCGTGAGAGGCCTCGCCAGACCGTTGGCCGCGCACCGGTACGACGCTCGACTTTCGCTCGCATGACTGTCCCCCTCCGACTCGCCGCTGCATGAGGACGCGTGAAACCCCCTGCTGCGGAGACTTTATCCCAGGTGTCCGCGCCATGCCCAGCCGATCGCGCGTAGGTGCACTCCGGCTCGACCGTGATGACACCGGAGCGTCGTACCGGCCCGGTCGCCAACCTGCACGCGACACTGGAGAGGCGTCGACGGAATCCTTGCCTAGGGGAACCGGCCGGCCGTCGGTGACGTCCAAATCTGTGAACGAGGCCTCGAGTGGGTTCGAGAATCAGCGCGAGAAGGAGTGTCGTGGCGGGCGTTTTGCAGGTGGACATCGACGCGTTGAGCAAGGCGGTGCAGTCGCTGCGCGCTTCCGAGCAAGTGCTCAACGATGCGATGGCGAAAATGGCCGCCGGGGGCCACAGCAGTATCGGGACGAAGGAACTCGACGACGCGGCCGACAGTTTCCAGCGGCGCTGGCATTACGGTATCCAGCGCATCGGTGAGGCGGCGCGGGGAACGGCGGACGGAATCGACCGATGCCGCGACACCTATCAACAGACCGACGACGCCCTTGCCCAGGTGCTGACCGAGGTTGGGAACGCGGTTACGGCCGAGGGGCAGAAGGCATGAAAGCGCAAAATCCTTATCCCAACTTGGGTTTCAACCCGGTCCCCGGCGCTCCGGACGACGTCTCGGGCCTGCGCGGGCAGATCGACACGGCCGCCATCGCCGTGACGGAAACCAACGATCTGTTGAATCGGCTGCGCAACAGCAACGATGACGTGTGGAAGGGACAGGGAGGCGACGCGTTTCGCGCGCATTTCGACTCCACCCTGGCCCAAGACCTCGGCTACGCACAGTCCTCACTCACACGTGCTGTGGGTCTGCTCGACGAGTGGCACAACGGCCTCGTCGGCTATCAGGAGACCGCGCGCGGGCTGGAGACCGAGGCCGCCGTGGCGCGGGGAGAACACGCCCGCGCGGTCACCGCGCTTCAACAGGCACAATCCAATCCCGACCTCGGTCTGGCGAATACACGCTTCTCCGACGCCGAGCAGTTGGCCGCCGCCCAATCCCGTTTGGACGCGGCGACCGCGCAGGTCCGCTCGGCGAGCACCGCGGTGGACAACTGTCAGGGACAGATCGATGCGATCATCCAGCGCGCTCGCGATCTCGAAACCGAGCATGACAAAATGGCTCGGCGAATCGCCTCCGAATTGGACACAGCGGCAAAGGATTTCGCTCCGAGCCCACCGGACGAAAGCATCTGGGACAAGATTTGCGACGCAGTAAAAGCGGTCGGAAAGTTTCTCGACGAACACCGAGAAGGATTGCATCAAATACTCTCCGCCGTCGCGGCTATCGGTGGCCTGATCGCGCTCATCACCCCGCCACCGATCGATGCCATCGGATTCGCGGTGGGGGCGATCGCGTCGGCAGGGCTGCTCGCTCTCGACCTGACCGATCCGAAAGTTCGAGCCGGCCTGATGAACGGTGAATTCGATGCATGGAAGACCGTCGGCTTGGACGCACTGGGACTCGCGCCGGCGGGTGGGTCGGTGGTGGCGGCGGGCAAGGTGGGGTGGGGTGCTCTCCGTGCCGGCGACGCCGCGGCCGAAGCGGTCACGGCGGTGTCCGCGGGGCGGCACGCCGCCGAGTCGGTCGGTATGGGTGAGCGGGTGGGCCGGGCCATGTACGAGGCAGCCACCCACGAGCCCGGTCTGTTGTCGAAGGGAATAGGCTCCGCCACCGATCTTCTGGGCAAAGTTCCCGGCGTTCCGAACAGCGTTACGTCGGCGCTGGGGATGAATCAGGTCGCGGCCACCGTTTTCAAAGCGACGGGGGTGGCCGACGGTACCCACGTTACGGTTTCCACCGCAGAAGCGATCGATCTGTTCGTCCGGTCCAAGAAGGTGGTCTCGTCGTTGGTCGCACCATTCGGTGGGGACGACTGACCGATGGCCGAAACACTGTTCGGTGAGACATCGCTCGACGTCGAAGTCCGGATCCCCCAGGGATTCATACCGCTGCCCCTGCGCGATATCGACGGGACCGTTGCCCGGGCCGAGGAATTGTTCACGGACGCCGGACCGGGACAAATCTCCTCCGCGGCCCCCAGGATGTTGCAGGCGCTTCGGGTCTTCCTGCGAGGACTCGGCGGGCTCGGGGCCGTCTACTGCGGTCTCGGAAAGCACCATGCGGCAGACGGCTCGGATGTCACGTCGACGCTGGTCCTCAGCGCCGTCCGATATGGCGAGCCCAAGAACCCGAGGCTGGCACTTGCCGACTATCTCGTCACTCGGGGACGAGCGGAGGAGTACATGCACAGCGAGGTCGTCGATTTCGCCGGCAAGAACGCTCTGTTGTCGGACCGAATCCTGCGATTACCGGCGCCGGAATGGCACGGACAGGAACAAGAAATCGAGGGCGATGCGAGCGTGTACCAGATCGAGGCAGTTGTGCCCTCCGGGGACGGTACCGCACTCGCCGTTGTGCAGTTGTCGACCTCGTTCACGCAGAAGGGGGAGGAATTCCTGCCCATGATGTTCTCGATCGCACAGTCGTTGGAGATCAGAGATTCGCGCCCAACTCCTCCCCTGTCATCGCTGGATTTGTGAGACTGCGATGACCTTTTCGACGACGACGAAGCCTCCGGCTGCGATCCACTGCCCCGAGACCCGCCGTGCGATGCGGCGGATGGGGTGGCCGCGCTGGCTCCTACTGCTCGTAGGTGTGGCCTGCGCGCCCCTTACTCTGATGCTGGTCGCCCTCGCTGACAGCGCACCCTCCCCACCGGTGCGCGCGGCTTTGAAGGTGGCGATGATGGCGTCGGTGGTGTTGTTCACGGTCGGGATCACCGTCGGTGGCGGGATGGTGTGGATTCACCGGCGCCGCAAGCGGTCGCTGAAGCGCCATGCCTGGACGGTATGGCCGATCAATTACATATCCACGGGGCGATACGAGTGGGTGGAATTGCTCGACCCGCAACGGCAGCCGGTATCCGCACTGCTCCTCAACACGTGGCGAAAAGACATCGGAAAAATGGTCGGGCACAAGACCGTCGAGGTCTGGTTCGCCGGCGACCCACGAAAGTACGGTGTCGTCTCCCGGCCCGGTGGCGGCGATCTCCGGTACGCATACTATTCACCGTCGCGACAGCCTCCGCGATTCACTTTCCGCGAGGCGCGGGCCGAAGCCGACCGACATACGAGCGGATTCGTGATGGTCGAGCGGAACGGCCGGGTGATGATGGAACAGCCCGAAAGTCGAGCGCCGGAATCGATTCGACACGGCTCCATCTCCGACCCGCGCTATCCCTCGCCTCGAACACTGCGGCGGGTATCGGCGTTCACGCTGGATGTGACCGTTCATCTCGCCTGTGGTCTGGCCTTGGGCGTACTCACGAGTCCGAACTTTTCACTTGCGGCGCTATACGCCGGCGATCGAGGACACCTCGGGCTGAATGTCGGGCTCGTCATCCTCGGCTGGTTGATCGCCTCGCTCGTCGACCGTGTGGTGGTGCAAGCGATAGTTCACACCACCGTCGGTAAGGCGCTGTTCGGGTTGGTCGCACTGCGTCCGGACACCGGCACATATCCCTCGTTCGGCCGACTGCTGGCCATCTGGCTGTTCGACGTGTATCTCCCCCTCGCGATCGCCGGAAACGCTATCGGCCCCGACCACCCCGAGCACTACTTCCTGACCGCGGTTCGCCGCCGGGATATGCGTCGATGAATCACCCCGGGAGCGGGTGGTGCACATCTCGGCGACGCGTGCTCTGCGGTGCGGCGAACGTGTGCAATCGGGCCAGCACACGCTCACGATCGAGCTCCACCTCCGTCCTGGCAGGCCATTGGGAACCGAGTTCTCGGCAGTAGCTTTCGACTGCCAAGCGTCGTTGGAGTGCGGCAACGGTCAACCCGCCCGCGCGCGGCGGCAACCAGCAGCCGAAGCCGATGAGGATGCCGCAGACGATGATCATCAGCGCTGTCGTCATCACGAACATGGTCAGTCCACCTCATCCCGCGCGGACAGGGCTGCTCCGGCGGCGAGGCGCGCCCGGCAGTCCGGAAGGCAATCGCGGTGGGTATTCCACAGGCGGCGAGCGCAGTCGCGTTCCAGCTGAGTGGGTTCCCAGGTGCAATCGTTCAAAGGAACCGCTTGCAGGACGACCGGTTCCAGTGCACCGGCTCGCCACAGCCGAGGCGGCGTCATGGTCAATAGATCGAAACCGGCGGTGCCGATATCGGTCCGGTGGTCGACATGAGTCGCGTCGACCACGACGATCGCGGCGGCCTCCATGCTGGCGGCAATGCCGAGGGTGTAGCCGACTGGATCACGGGTGCCGTGCGGCGGGCGAACAGTGAAGATCCACCGATAGCCGAGATAGTCGGCGTAGCACTGGATGTCGAGCGCATGAGCTGCGGTGTCGATGCCGGACAATTCCGTCCGCACCAACCCGACGGCCTTCGGCCGGAAGGCCGGCCGTACCGCACCGGACCGGCTCACTGGCATGTCAGCCGACGATCCGATCATGTCAACCATCCCGCCTCCATCGCTCTTGCCGTCGACGCGGTTCGCGGCGACGTATCACTGTTCGTAATGGCGTTCTGCCACAACGTGCTTGCCGCTCCGACGCTGGTACCGATACCGAGGCGGACCAACACCAGGCCGATCACGGAATCACCCACAATCGCTCACAGGGCAGGCGTCCGTAGCTCTCGTCCGGCGCAGTGAATTCGACTGCCGCACAACCGCCGTACCGTTGCCAGTGGTCCGCGAACCGCCGCGCCGCCGATTCGCATGCGACGAATGTCAGAGCATGCCGGCTCGATGAGGTGAGATAGACGGACACCGTGACATCGGGTTCGGTCGGAACGGGCGAGCCTGACAGGTTCGCGACACACTCCGGAAAGCTCATCGAGCACCGCCGTCGTTCCTGGTAGCGAAGGCTGAACGATCATCGACAACGCGCGTACCGGACCACGGGCAACGTTCACCCTCCCGAACGTGATGTTCGGCGATCTTTCCGTCGACCAGCGGAACAAGACCGGAGCACAGCCAGGATGGGCACGCCACGCCGACCAAACGCTGCGCATCCGGCGAGAAGCTGCCGATCCCACACTGGGACAGAAGAATCCATGGGGCGTCGAAGCTGGACACTTTGCTACCACCTCCTCATGCGTGGCCGTCGACAGCGTGCCGACCGCCGCCGTTGGCTGATGTCGGTCGATGGCAACCATGGGGATACGACAGGCATGATGAACCTCACCGATAGTGCCGCTGTGTGCGGAATAGGTTGGGACAGAACGGAATCAGAATCGAACGGACGGACTTCTTCAGCTGCGGGCAACCGCGGCGCTTCGCGGTTGCTCGATCGCCTACGCGGAGCCGCGACCCGACTGTTGAACTGCTACAGCACAGCACAACAAGCGGGGCTTTGAAATGCCGTGTTGAATGTTCAAACCAGTTGACTCAATTTCCCACGAACACATTCAGAACTGTGGCACGCTCTGCTCAGGTTCGCGAATGATCTCGCTCAATCGGGGAGGGGAAGTCGCATGTCAGGAAGCCAATCCGCCACGTTGCTCCGCCGCCAACTGGGGAGGTTCCTTCGCGAGCGTCGCCTCGAGGCCGGGCTGACCATCGCACAGGCCGCACACGAGGTTCAGCTCAGCACGGCGGCATTGCAGCGGATGGAGACCGGGCGACCTCAAAAGCTTCGCAAACAGGATGTCCGCGAACTGTGCGAGCTTTACGACGTGGACGTCGATGAGACCGGTAGGGCTATCGGCCTTGCCGCGAAGGCCGCGGACGACCCGGACATCACGGCGCTCGGTGGCATGTTCAGCAACGCCTTCAACATGTATGTCGGAATGGAAGCGGCAGCGCGGAGCCTGATCACATACCAAGCCGTGGTGCCGGGGCTGCTTCAAACCGCCGACTACGCGCGGGCCCTAATCGGCTCCTATCCCGGCTACACACAGGAAGAAGTCGACCGCCGGGTCGCGGTGCGCTTGAAGCGGCAGAAGATCCTGACCAGGAAGGCGAACCCTGTCCGACTGGAGGTCCTGCTGAGTGAATCCGCCCTGCGCCAGGTCGTCGGCACACATCGCGTGATGAGCGGACAGCTACGAGAACTGGCCGAGGCCGGCAAACGGCCGAATGTCACGATCCGTGTCCATCCGTACCACGGCGGATTGCCCTGGGGATCGTGCCGAGCCAGTTCGTCATCATCGAATTCGGAACGAACACCGATGGACAGGCCGTGGAGCCGCCCGTGGTCTACCTCGACGGGGGTATGAGCAGTGATATCTACCTTGAAAATGAGGACGACGTGCGGAAGTACCATGAACTGGTCGAGGTCATCCGGCAGACCGCGCTGGACGAGACGAGCACGCGAAACCTGCTACGGCAGGTAGCAAGGGAGCACGACGGTGAGTGTTGATTTATCCGGCCCGCAATGGCGCAAGAGCAGCTACAGCGAATCCAATTCTCAATGCGTAGAGGTCGCATGGCTCACCAACGGCGCTGTCGGCGTTCGTGATTCGAAGAATCCGACCGGTCCCGCTCTGGTCTTCGCACCTGACGAATGGGACGCGTTTAACGCAAGTTTGAAGGCAGGACGCTTCCACCGATCGTGACCAGCCACGCCTGATCAGAATTGGAACCCTTCGTACTCTTTCCGGTAAGCGTCGTCTGTTTCGGCGTATGCTTCGGCGGCCTTCCGGATAACATCTTGAGCTGACTTCAATTCGTCGATAGCTTCCTTGATGCGCTGTCGGATGCTTCCCTCCCCGCTGCCCTTTCGAGTGAACTTCTCGGCGAGGTCCAAACCCATCTGGAAGCCACCGAAACCTGTTACTTGCGCGACAGTTTCGACGTGAAGACTCAGATCATTAATCTGATCAATAAGGTCCTGCAGCCCTTTGATCGCAGCTTCGAGCTGGCTTCTGTGGACCTTCAGCCTCAGATTGCCCTGCTCGACTTGAGCCCCAAGCTGCTGCAACGTTGCCAGATCGGACACGGCCCCCTACTTTCCTGTCGGCAGGTCCTTGACGAGTATTCCTGCGATGCGGGTCAATTCGGCGCATGCGTCACCCGTCGAGTCCGCAGCGAGTGAGGGGTTGATTTCAAACTCGATCGGGTTATGGGGTACATCGAAAAGGATCACGCAACCATCGGGGATTGCGGTTCGATCGAGCATGACGGCATCGCGTCCACCGATGTTCACCGAACGTGGGTTGCTGAACAACGTGGTGTTGTTCTTTACCTCATCGAAAGTATGAACGCTGGTGGAAAACACCTGGAGCCGTATCCATCCGCCGCTATCCCACCCGCAAACATCCCAACCAGGGAACTTCTGCGCGTACTTGTCGGTGTCGGTGTGACGTTTGGCGGGATTCAGGCCCGCTGCTGCAATGTCGGCATCCGGAAGGGAACACGGATTCCAACTGGTATTCGACGCAACTGCGGGCGTCGTCGTGGCAACGCCTTCGGCATGCGTTGTCGTCGCAGTCTGCGGCTTTGCGTCGGAGTCGGACGAACATCCCGCCACCGTCACGCCCACCAGCGCCGCAGCGCTCAGCAGTGCGGCCGACATAGTACGGCTTGCCATAGCACTCCCCTCCACAGTCGATTGCCCTGAGGCTACAGCAGCCTTAGGGCGATAGAGGAGTGCTGAGCCAGGTCAACGGGCGGTTGGCCGCCGCTACCGGTGCCGCCGAGCGGCCGGGGGCTGTGCTTCCAATTGGGTCGCTGACACATGACCTTCCGGAATCTCGAAGAGCCCGTCACATCAGGTAGTCGCGCGCTATGCGGGCACCGAGTTCTTCGAGCAGGGGCGCGGCTTCGGCGATGGATCGCTCCGGATCGGGTTCGAGGTCGCTCAGGGGGTAGCAGCGGGCGAAGCCGGCGGCGCGCAGTCGCTCCGGGGTCAGGGTGCAGCGGCCGGCTACGGCGACCACCGGCACGCCCGCGGCGGCGGCCGCGACTCCGGCGGGCGCCTTGCCGCGCAATGTCTGTTCGTCCATCGCCCCTTCGCCGGTCACCACCAAGTCCGCGTCCCGGACCTGTCCGGCGAAATCGATCAACTCGAGAATCACCTCGATCCCGGACCGCGGCCGCGCCCCGAGCATCGACATCGCCGCGAATCCGGTCCCACCCGCCGCGCCCGCCCCGGGACGCTCGGCATACCCCAGCGGCGCGGTACGGGATGCGTCCGGATGGCCGGAGGCCGAGGTGTGTGTGGCGGCGCACCGCTCGACCACGCCGGCCCAACGGCTGAGGCCACGCTCGAGCTCTTCGCACTGCTGCGGCGAGGCGCCCTTCTGCGGCGCGAAAACCGCTGCGGCGCCGTGTGGTCCGAGCAGCGGGTTGTCGACGTCGCTCGCGAGGACGAACGTGGTGTCACGGATCGCGGGATGCAGACCGGAGCAGTCGACGGTATGCGCCTTCGCGAGTGAGACTGCGCCACAGGGTAATTCGTGTCCGTCGGAATCGAGGATGCGCAGTCCCAGCGCTTGCATCATGCCGGCGCCGCCGTCGGTCGAGGCGCTACCGCCCAGCCCCAGGACGATCTCGCGGAAACCGTGGTCCAGTGCGTGCCGAATCAGCCGGCCGAGTCCGTAGGTAGTCGCATCCATGGGCGCCGACCGGCCTCGAGGCAACCGCACGAGTCCGACCACCTCCGCCAGTTCGATCAACGCCGTCTTCGCCTGGATCGCATAGCACGCTGTGGTCGTCGTACCGATGGGCCCGACCGCATCGACCCACACCCGCTCCCAGCCCGCGGCCACGAACGCGTCCACGGTTCCGTCACCACCGTCGGCCACCGGAACCTGCCGGATTTCGGCGTCGGGCGCCTCGCGCGCGATTCCGGCCGCGATCGCCGCCGCCACCGCGGGCGCCGCCAGCGATCCTTTGAACTTGTCCGGTGCTACCACCACTCGCCAGGGCCTCCCACGCACCATCGCAACCCCAATCCGTCGGCAAGCAGGCGAACACGCTCACGGTACTGCGCATGCCCCGAAGATGCCGTGCACCAGATCCACCGCGGCCGCCCGGCGCCCCCGACATCCCGCCGCGACCGTCACGGTCCGGCCGGACTCACGGCATCGGCGCCTGATTTACCTGATCGATCCCGACCTCGCCGGTACGCAGATATCGCACCACGGCGTCGTCGAGCGGAGCATTACCGCGGCCGAAGGTCCCGTGGTCGCCACCGTCGACGGTGATCAGATGGCCGTGCAGCGCCGCCGCCATCGCGGGACCGCCCGGATAGGCGGTCACCGCGTCGTTGCGACTCTGCAGTACGAGCGGGGCCGTGGTCAGGCCGTGATCGGCGATCGGCACCGGTGTGGTCACGGGATCCCAATCGGCGCAGGCCAATCCGCTGCGCACCAGATCGGCGCGAGCGTCGAGGGCATTGCCGCCGGAGGCGACGATGGCGGCCGCCGAACCGATGGCGTCCATCCGGGCCGGCACCGCGTTCTCGTTGCAGGTGATCGCGGCGAACACCGCTCGACCGGTCGGGTCGGTGGTCGCCGCGCCCGCGATGGCGCGCATCCGGCGCAGGTCACCGGGCTGCGTATTCGCCTCGGCCATCGCCTGCGCCAGGCTCGGCCAGAAACCGCGGGTGTAGGCGGCCACCGTCGTCGCCGATACCAACGGCACCTGGGCCGACATACCGCCGGAGGCCAACGCGCGCACCAGATTCTGCGCCTTGCCCATCTCCTCGGCACCGGCGTTCACGCCCTCGCGCGCCAGTGCCGGCAGCGGTGCGGGCAGCTCGCGCGGCAGGTCGGCCGCCGATACCGGGGGCGGAGTCAGGTTGGCGTACCAGCCGCCGCCCTGTGCCGACACCAGCCGCACCCAGGTCTCGTACACCCGCAGCGCGGAATCGCCGAGGTGGTAGACGTTGTCGTGCTGGGCGATCCAGCCAAACAGATCGTCGAGCCGCTGTTTCCCCGCGAGCTGCTGTTGTGCGAACTGTTCGGTCCACACCCACTGCGGGTCGACGTTGGAGTCCAGCACCATCCGGTCGACACGCTCGGGGAACAGCGAGGCGTAGACCGCGCCCAGATAGGTCCCGTAGGAGATGGCGAGGAAGTCGATGCGGTCCACTCCCAGCGCCGCGCGCACCGCATCCATATCGCGGGCCGTGGCCTCAGTGGTGATGGTCCGCAGATAGCCGGGCTGGGCGGTGTCACATGCCTTCCGGAGCGGTTCGCGCTCATGGTCGGCGTCCTGTGCGATCTCGGCCCCGCAGGTCAGCGGCGTCGACCAGCGCAGGCCGCGCGGCTGCACGGCCACCAGGTCGTAGTGCTCGACCAGATCCTTCGGCAGCTGGGACAGCCGGGCGTCCCAGTAGCCGAGAGCGTCCGCACCGGGCCCGCCCGGATTGGCGAAGAGAGTCCCGTATCGCTGCCCGCTCGCGCGAATCCGGCTGACGGTGACATCGATTCGCGCGCCGTCCGGGGCGGCGTAGTCCATCGGCACCGAGATCGACGCGCAGCGGGCCGGGGTCCCCTCGCCGACGGAGCCGGCCGGGCACGTCCCGAAACCCGGTTCGGCGTGCGCGGTCACCGGCGCCAGCGCGGCGAGAACCACCGTCAGCACCGCAACGGTCACCGATCGCGCCGCCACCGGTAGTCCCCGTCGTCCCATCCGCGCCGTCTCCCCGTCCGGCCGGTCGACGGCCGTCGTCGCATCGAGCATCCGACCACTCGAGCCTCTGCATTGTCGCCACCCGTGCCGGGTGCGACAACTCGAACCACTCCCGACACGGGCAAGGATGTCGGCGGAGCCGCCCGCCCGCGGTGATCGGCACGTTCTAGGCTCAGCGGATGACGCAGGGTGCGCAGCAGAACACCGAGATTCGAGACAACCCACAGTTCGACCGATTCGAACTGTGGGTCGACGGACAGCATGCCGGGGTGGCCGCCTATCAGGACACCGCCTCCGAGCGCGCCTTCGTGCACACCGAGATCTACCCGCAGTACGAGGGCCAGGGCTACGGCCGCCTGCTGGTGCAGGGTGCGCTCGACCGGACGGTGGAACAGGGCTTCGGCATCCTGCCGCTGTGCCCGATGGTCCATCACTTCGTCGAATCCCGGCCGCGATATCTGGCGATGGTGCCGCAATGGGCGCGCGAACGATTCGGCCTGCCGCAGTAGCCGGCGGGCTCGTCGAGCCGGCCGCTCCGGAATCCAACCGCGAATCACGCGCCACTAAACACAGCGCGCGCCCCGCGACGGTGCGATGATGGCTACCGTGGCACGCGCAGAGGAACACGGCGACCGCCCGAGACGCGAATCCCGGTACGAGGAGCAGGCGGTGCGGCCCGGCACCTTGCTGGTCTCGGCAACGGAGCTGGTCGAGCCCACTTTCCGGCGCACCGTGATCTACATCGTCGAACACAACGATGCGGGCAGTCTCGGTGTCGTCCTGAACCGCCCGAGCGAAACCGCGGTGCAGGATGTGCTGCCACGCTGGGCCGATCTCGCGGCCGGACCCCGCACCCTGTATGTGGGCGGGCCGGTGAAGCGCGATTCGGCACTGTGTCTGACCACGGTCCGCGTCGGTGCCTCGATCGAGGGCATCCGCGGGCTGCGCCGCGTGGACGGTCGCGTGGCGCTGCTCGATCTGGACTCCGACCCCGACTCGATCGCACCGTTGGTCGAGGGCATCCGCATCTTCGCCGGCTACGCCGGGTGGACCTTCGGCCAGCTGGAGGGCGAACTGGAACGCGGGGACTGGATCGTGTTGTCGGCGTTGCCGTCGGATCCGCTGGCGCGACGCACCGATCTGTGGGCGCACGTGTTGCGCCGGCAGCCGCTGCCGCTGTCGCTGCTGGCGACACACCCCATCGAACTAGAACGCAATTGATTACGTATCCACGGAGTGTGGTCCCCCAACGCTCGCCTCGACCGAGGCGGCGGATACGCCCGGTCGGCGCCGATGTCTGACTCCGCGATCCCCCCCGTCGACGCGGCGCCCTCCCGGGCGCAGTTGTTGCGGGTGCTCTACGACGAGCATGCACCGACGCTGTGGCGATTCACCTACAGCCTGGTCGGCGATGCCGGGCGCGCCGAGGATATCGTGCAGGAGACGCTGCTGCGGGCATGGCAACGGCCGCAGGTCCTCGACCAGTCGACGGCCTCGGCGCGGGCGTGGCTGTTCACCGTGGCCCGGCATCTCGCGGTCGACGAATTCCGCAGTGCGCGGCATCGACGCGAGTACGGCACCGACACACCGCCCGAACAGACGGCTCCGGATGAGGCGGAACGCGCAGTGGACAGTTGGGTGATCACCGACGCGCTGGCTCGGCTGAGCTCCGATCACCGGGAGGTGATCGTGCGGGCCTATTATCGCGGATTGTCGACACAGCAGATAGCGAACGAACTGGCGATACCCGAGGGCACCGTCAAATCCCGGATGCACTACGGGATGCGAGCGTTGCGTTCGGCCCTACAGGAGATGGGGGTGACGAAATGACGGCCGACACCGCGTCACACGACGACTACGCGACCTGGGATGCGCCGTATCTGCTCGGCGCCCTCGACCGCGACCAGCGGCTCGAATACGAGGCGCATCTGGCCGACTGCGACGAATGCCGGCTCGCCGTCGCGGATCTGTCGGGCCTGCCGGGACTGCTCAGCCACGTACCCGATGACGTCGCCCTCTCGCTGCTCGACGACGAGTCCGCCCACCATGCCGGCAATTTCGGCGACGCCGGCTTCGACGCCCTGCTGAACCGGGTGCGCGCGAGCGAGGCGACCACCGACGGCGCCGGGATGCTGCCCTTCGAAGCGCATCCCGCTACCGGCCCGGCCGCCGAATCCGGCGCAGCCGAGCGGGACAGGGCCGCGGGCACGCCGACGGTCCGCGAGACGCCCTCGGAAACCGGCCGCACCGAGCCGGGGGAAGCCCCCGCCTCCCTGGCCGACGCGCGCGAGCGCAAGCGCAGCCGCAGCGGTCCATGGCTCGCCCTGGCCGGTGCGGTGGCTGCCGCCGCGGCCGCGGTCGCCATCACCATCCCGATAACCGTCGCCCATACCCAGCACAACAATCCGCCCACCGCCGAGCAGGTGGTGACGGAGCGGCAGATGGATCAGGTGATCCCGTCTCCGATCACCGCGAATTTCACTCTGACGCAACTGCGTTCCGGTACCCGGGTGAACATGTCGTGCAACTACGCGCCCTCGGATACGGATTACACCTGGGACGGCGCCCTGTGGGTGGTGCATACCGACGGCACGCAGTCGATGGTGGCCCAGTGGACGGCACATCCCGGCCAGACGGTGACCGCGGACGGCATCACATCGGCCCCACCGGATCAGATCCGATCGGTCGAAATCCGTTCGACCACAACGAATCAGGTGTTCCTGCGCGGAACGGTGTGAGCGACGGCCCTCAGCCGGTCCGCCGGGAATCGAGATCGCCCTCCACCGCGGTTTCGGCGGCGATATCGGATTTCCACCGCCGCGCGGCCCGCCGCAATGCCCGCGCGTCCGAATAGCCGAGCCGATACGCCAGTGCGGATTGGGTCGTCGTCTCGGCGACGGTGCCGGCGACGGACCGCCGCGCCAGATCGAGTTCCCGCCGCCACGTCGTACCGGATTCCGCCAGCCGGCGCTGCAGTGTTCGCGGACTCACGGCGAGCCGGCGTGCCACGGCCTCGAGTGTCGCGTCCCGTTCGCGCAACGCCTGGGTCAGTGTGCGCTGCACTCGATCCGGCCAGGTCGGGTCGCGCAGCAGCGGTGTCGCCATCATCGTGGCGTAGCGCTGGACGATCTGCGCCAGCGCGGGATCCGCGGTCGGCAGCGGTGAATTCAGATCGGCCGTGCGCAGGGTGAGGGTGTCGGCCGGCGCGTCGAAGTCGATGCGGTCGGTCCCGAAGGCTTCGGCGAAGGTGCGGTGCGATCGGGGCGGCTTCTGTCGCAGGGTGATTCGCGACGGTGACACCGATCGGCCGCTTCCGTGCCGGATGCGCGCCACGGTGCTGGCGAAAGAGGCCTGCACCGTGAGCTCGGCACCGCGGCCGTCGCCTTCCACCAGTTCCAGCGCGAGGGTTTGTTCGCCCCGCAGTTCGTCGGTGCGCACCGTGTAGCGGTGGTTGGTCGCCATCGCGGTGCCGGCTCGGCGGACGGTGGCCAGGCCCGCGCCGACGGTCGCGGCGGTGCTGAACAGATAATCGAAAATGCCGTGCTTACCGAGGTAGTAGGTCGTACTGATGCGCAATCCGCTGTCCGAGGCGGGCTGCCGGAACTCGGCGCGTTCCCACAGGCGCAAATAGGCGCCGCTGGTGACCATGCCGTATTCGCTCGTCAAAACGCTTTCGGGAACTCCGGATTCGCGCAACAGCGCGTGAATATCGAGGCCGTCCGCCGCGGTTTTCAGTACACAACGGACAATTACCGCATTATAGGCAGGTACGGACTCGTCCACCCGACCATGATAAGTGGCCGTCGGCGTGTCGCCGGCGCGAAGCTGACGTCTTCGGTCCGGTGACCGGCACGTTCGGACCTACCGTCACACGCCGTCTCCGATGAGGCTGAGGCGGTGTCACGAGGAGTGGACGAGCAGCCCACGCGGCTGGTCGTCGGGATCAGTGGAGCCACCGGAATCGCCTACGGCGTACGGGCGCTCGAATTCGCTCGCAAGGCCGGGGTGCAGACCCATCTGGTGGTCACCCCGGCCGGTCAGCAGACGCGGCAATACGAAACGGAATTGAGCGCCAGGGATCTCGCGGCGATGGCGGATGTCGTGTACCGGCCGTCCGATATCGGCGCCGCGATCGCTTCCGGATCGTTTCGAACCGCGGGAATGCTGGTGGCACCGTGTTCGATTCGCACCCTGTCGGCCATCGCCTACAGCAACGGCGACAATCTGCTGACCCGCGCCGCCGATGTCACCTTGAAGGAGCGCCGCCGGCTGGTCCTGCTGGTGCGCGAAACACCGCTGACGCTCGGCCATCTGCGGGCGATGACGGCGGTGACCGAAATGGGCGGGATCGTGATGCCACCGGCGCCCGCCTTCTATCTGCGTCCCAGCAGTATCGATGAACTCGTCGACCATACCGTCGCCCGAGCGCTGGATCTGCTGGGCATCGACGTACCGGATATGCCCCGCTGGGGCGAATGACAGTATGAGGAAACGATTGTGAATCAATCGAATACGCCGCTCAAACATCTCGAGAGCCTCCGCGAGTTCATCGCCGAACTGGAACGGATCGGGGAAATTCAGCGCATCGACACCGAGGTCGACTGGGATCTGGAAATCGGCGCGATCATCCGGCGCTCCTATGATCTCCGCGCTCCCGCACCACTTTTCACCGATATCACCGGCTACCGCGACACCGGCTTTCGCGTACTCGGCGCCCCGGGTGCGCTGTCGGGGCCGCGGCATCCGCTCGCCCGCATCGCGCTCGCGCTCGGTCTGCCGGCCGATGCCTCGGGTCAGCAGATCGTCGATGTGCTGGCGAGCGCGCGGAGCAAGCCGGGGATCGAACCGGTCGTGGTCGAGCGCGCCCAGGCCCCGTGCAAGGAGAATGTGATGCTGGGCGACGATATCGATCTGTTCGCCTTTCCCACACCGAAATTGCACGGTAACGACGGTGGCCGCTACATCCAGACCTACGGCATGAATATCGTGCGCACCCCGGACGGGGCCTGGACGAACTGGTCGATCAATCGCATGATGATCGCCGACCGCAACACCCTGGCCTGCCTGATTCCGGCACCGCAGCATCTGGGCATCATCCGGTCGAAATGGACCGAGATCGGCGCCCCGATGCCGATCGCGCTCGCCATCGGCGTCGAACCGGCGCTGCCGTGGGTCGGCGGCATGCCGCTGCCCGAGGGCGCCGACGAAAGTCATTATCTGGGAGCGCTGTTCGGCGAGGGGATCAAGGTCGTCCCCGCGGAAACGCTCGATCTGATGGTTCCCGCCACCGCGGAAATCGTGATCGAGGGCCATATTTCGCTGGACGAGACGGTGATGGAAGGTCCGTTCAACGAGTTTCCCGGGTACAACGCCACCGAGGCGACGCCGAAGCAGGTGTTCCACGTCTCCGCGATCACCTACCGGGACGACGCCATTCAGCCGACCGTGGCGGCAGGACCACCGGTCGAGGAGGATCACACGATAATCGGCGCCACGAGCGCGGCGGAAATCCTATATCTGTTGCGGGAGAACGGATTACCGGTCTCCTCGGCCTGGTACAACTTCGAGGCCGCCGTGCACTGGCTGACGCTGGCGATACGCCAGGACTGGCACGAGACCACCGGACTGGCATCACACGAATTGATCGATCGGATCGCGGCGGTGATCTTCACCGGAAAGACCTCGGTCAACGCACCGAAGATCCTGGTGGTCGAGGACGATGTCGACATCACTGCCCTCGACGAGGTGGTCTGGGCCTTCGCCACCCGCTCGCATCCCGATGTCGATCGCGGCGAATTCCATTATCCGCCCGCGGTATCCGATCAACTGGCGGTCTATCTGTCCGAGGAAGAGGCACACAGCTTCAAGGCCGGCAAGGTCGTCTACAACTGCCTGCTCGCCGATCTCTATCCCGGCGGCAGGCGCCCGGTCAAAGGCAGCTTCGAGAACGGCTGGCCCGCCGAGATCCAGCAGCGGGTGCTGTCGAACTGGCACAAGTACGGCTACCGCTGATTGCGCCGGGTCTCGGTGCGGCCCGTGCGGGCCGGCGTATGTTCCGGCCCGCTTCTCGGCCTCACAGCAGGGCGAGGGTGGTGCACAGGGCGGCGACGGCGAGGGCCTGCAGGCCGACCCGGTAGCCCAGGATGCTCTCCCACTTGTCCTGCAGCGCACGGGCGTCGGCGGGGATGACGCCGGTCATCGCCGCCTGGGTCTGCGCGGTGTTGATCGGCTTGGCGATCCGCGCGTAGAGGCCGAGCCAGGACAGCAACGCCAGCAACGCGATCCCGGCCGCCACCGCGGCGCCGGTGGCTCCCGCGACGGCCGCGACGATGACGGCGAGGACGGTGCTGATCACACCGCCGGCACCGGCGAACGGCATCCGCCGGTCGCCGTAGTAGTGCCCCCATCCGGCCGAGACGGTCATCGTCGCGTCGTCGAGTTTGGCGTAGACGGGCCGGAAGATGAGGGCGGCGGCGACATCGGTGCCGTAGACGATGGCGTTGGTCAGAACGGCCAGCACGGCGAGCACCTGGGCGGATGTGGTCAGCATGGGAAGACTCCTAGTCATCATCTAGCGTTGCTAGCTTATGCAGCAACAGTAGATGGAGATAACTAGCTTGTCTAGCGCTGCTAGAAAATTTACCGCCCCACCCCTACCGGGTAGTCGGCGCACCGATCCCCGGCGACCCGCGCGGACGGCGGATGGAGGCGTGGCACCGGCTCGGCGCGGTCGTCGAGGGCGTGCAGTACCGCGGCATCGGCACGCGGATCACCGACCGCGATCCGCGCACTGCCGTCGGGATATCCCTTGGCCGCGATCCCCGCGTCCGCCAGCGTCGCGTGCACCGCGGGCCCCGGCAGGTAGAGAAAGTTGCCGCGGCTGCACGGCACGGCGAAACCCCTGTGCCGCAGCGCAGTTCGCATCGACTCGCGTTCGGCGGTGATACCGGCGATGCGTGCGGCGAGCTCGGCCGACGCGGCATAGCAGGCGCGCACGGCCGCCACGGCGTAGTCGGGCATTCCGAACGGAAGTTGCAGCCGTCGCACCCGCGCGATCAGCTCCGGCGCACCGAAGGCATACCCGATGCGCAGTCCGGCGAGTCCGTACGCCTTCGAAAAGGTGCGCAACACCAGGAGATTGGGATAGTGGGCGATGAGTTCGTGGGGATCGACGGTCTCGGCATCGGCCAGAAATTCCACATAGGCCTCGTCCAGGATCACCGGAACATGTCGCGGCACGCCGAACAGGAAGGCCTTCAACTCCGCGGCGGGCACCACGGTTCCGGTCGGGTTGTGCGGGCGGCAGATCGCGACCAGTGCCGTGCGCTCGTTCACCGCCCGGGCCATCACCGACAGGCGTTGCCGTCCGTGCGAATCCAGCGGTATCCCAACGGTTTCCAAGCCCGCCATGGCGGCCATGATCGGATAACCGTCGAAGGTCGGGGTCGCGAACACCATGCGCCGCCCCGGCCCCGACACCGCCTGCATGATCTGCAGCACCACACCGGTCGCCCCCGCACCGACGACCACCTGATCGGGATCGACGCCGAGGTGCGCGGCGATCACGGCCGGAAGCCGCCGCGGCAGAAATTCCGGATACCGATTGGCGCCGCGCATCGCCTCGTTCACCACCGCGAGCACCGAAGGCAGTGGCGGAAAGGGGTTTTCGCTGAGCGCCAGATCGAACCGCGCCGGCGGCATCGGCTGCGTCACGACGGGTTCCCCGGCGGAGGAATTCATCACGCCGCACCCCAGCGCACCGCGGCCGCGGCCGCGAAATCCCCGGCATGGGCGAAGGCCGCCAGCAGCACCACCGAACCGTTGCGCAACCGGCCGGCCCGGTTCTCGATATCGAGGGTCACGGGAATGCCCGCGGCGAACAGATTTCCGCACCGATCGAAGGAATCGGGATGGCGTTCGGCGGGCAGTTCCAGCGCATCGTGCCAGTTCCGCAGGAACAGCCGATTCGGCTGGTTGGTGACGAAGGTGTCGATATCGCGGCCCTTGACCCCGATGCGGTCGCATACCGCGAGGGCGAGTTCGGGGACCAGCCGGTTGCCGCGCGCGAAGACCTTCGTCACCTTCGATTCGGTGAAACTCACGCAGCCCTGGCCCTCACCGGGTTCCCAGTATTTGCGTTCGGAGCCGGTGGAGAAATCCATATCCCCGGCGAATTCCGGAAAGGTGCGGCATTCCACGTCGAGGATCGGCGCACTATTGTCCTTGACCAGCAATCCCACTCCGCAGCCGTCGCCCGGCACCGGCGCCTGCGCGAGTTTGCGAATCTCGGTCTGCGTGAAGACCGGTCCGGCGGTGTTCTGCGTCGTCGCGATCAACGCGGTGCGGGCGTCGGTCGTCCGCAGAATCATCCGGGCCAGCATCATCATGTGGATGAATGCCGCACAACCGCCGTTGTGCACATCGAAGACCCATTTCGGGTTCATCCCCAGCCGCCGCGCCACCTCCGGACCGGCGCCCATGACGGGATTGTCGGGCAGCTGGGTGTGGGTGAGCAGCACGTCGATATCGGCGAGCGTGCCGGCGCCGTGCCGGTCGATCAACGGCGCGACCGCGCGTTCGACCATATCCACGGCGGTTTCGTCGCGGCCCTTGTGATGGCGGCCGTGCGGCGCGCGGAACATGACGTTCTTCGCCATTCGTTCCGAACGCGAGAATTGCGTGAAGTATTCGGTACCTACCGGTTCACCCGGCAGATAGGAGGCCACATCGACCAGACTGACCGGTGCCAGCCGCAGGGCGGGATCGGTGAAATCCATTTCGGCGTACCTATCCTTCTCACTTCATCCACTCGGGGGTGATCGGAAGCCCGTGCGCGGCACGGTATTCGGCGATCGCTTTCAGGTTGTCCAGCTCCAGCCGGTGTCCGGCGGAGAACATCTCCCAGAAATCGCCGACCCAGACCTTGCGGCCCTCCGGGGCCTTGTCGGGATAGGGATTCGTGTCGTAGAAGGGGTGGCGGCAATTGGTCCACAGCACCACCGAACCGGGCTTGTTCAACACCACCTGGGCGTCGACGACGCGCATCAGGTAGATCATCCACAGGTGGTCACCCTGGTCCCACGCACAGTGGTAGTCCACGGTCATAGCATCCGGGTTGGCCTCGGTGCGAGTGAAGATCCGGGTGTCCTTGCCCAGCCGGTCGTAGGATTCCCACAGTCCCGGGGTGGCGGTTTCGACGAAGCCACGCAGGCTGTAGGTCCATTCCTCCAAACTCTGCGTGTGCGAGAGGTATTCGTACAATTCACGCGGCGGCGCGGCGATGTAGTCCTGCACCGGGCAGAACTGCCCGAAGACCTGGTCGTGGGGATAGACCGAGCGCAGCATATCCATGATTATCGGAGTGGTCGTCTCGCGATCGGAATTCTCGATGCGCAACAATCCGGGCATGACCCGATGCGGATGGTCGGGGATATCGCTGAGCGCGGGTGCGGTGCTGATGGTCACGGATTCCTCCTCGATGCGGACAGGAAGGGGATGAACGGCGGTATCTCGTCCGGATCGCAGTCGATCGAAACGAACGAGGGCCCAGGCGTTTCCAGGCAGTACGACAGCACTGTCGCGAGTTCGGCCGGCGTCGCCGGCGAGAAGGCGGGCAGATCCGGGAACATGGCCGCCATACCGGCTCCCAGATGCGCTTTGCGGAATCTGTTGAAGCTGTATCGATCTCCGTAGAACAGTTGCTCACGGGTTACGCACATGCCATGCGCGGAGTTGTCGAGGACGACGAAGGTCACCGGCAGCCCATAGTGGATCGCGGTGTGAATTTCCATGCCGTGCATGTAGAAAGCGCCGTCCCCGGCCACGACCACGGTGCGGCGCTCGGTACCGTCGGCCCGGTGCCGGCGGGCGAAACAGGACCCGATGGCGGCGCCGAAGGCGTACCCCATGCCGCCCATGCCGAGGGCGACGACGAAGCGGCCGTCGCGCGGTGGGCGCAGGTGATGGACCACCGAAGCGCCGGTATTGCCCGCGTCGGCAAAGACGTCGGTATCGGAATGCATTGCGCCGTTGAGTGTTTCGACGATGTCGCGATACCGCAGCCCCGGCCCGTCCGCCGGCGGCACCGCCAGTGGATCGGGCGCCCGGCGCGGTCGCCGCGGTTCCGCCCGGGGCACCCGGCCCGCGCCGGTCGTCAACTCCGAGGTCAGTTCGCGGAGGGTGGCGGCCAGATCGGTACTGGTCGCGTGGACCGTGGGGAGGTAGGGCGGCTCGCCGCCGACCGACGCCGTCGACGCGCCGAGTACCGATTCGAGACCGGCTCGCGCGGTGACCGGCATCCGGGTGCCGACCAGCAGGCACAGCGCACTGCCGCGCAGGGCGTCGGCCAGTTCCGTATGGCCCATACTTCCGGCGACCCCGAGGAAGCCGTGTTCGGTGCAGTCGTACACATCCTTGGCGTCCGGTGCGACGCCGACTCCGGCGTCGAGAACCGCCGCCAGATCGCGCAGTTCGTCGCGGGCATCGTCGCGGGCGACCTGCGCGCCCGCGATGATCACGACCTTGCCGACCGCCCGGGCCGCGCGCAGCCCCTCCAGGAGCCGTTCGATACCGGCATCGTCTCGCCCGTGCATCGGTCGCGGCGCGACGAACGGATCGGCGTCGAGTTCGGCCTGCTGCACGTCTTTCGGCAGGAGCAGGACCGCCGGACCGCCCGCCCGTGCCGCCGCGACGGCGCGGGACAGATGCGCCGGTAACGAGGCGGGTGCTTCCACTCGCGCGCAATACAGGGAGATCGTGTCGAAAAGCTCTGCGGCGTCGAAGGTTCCGGCTCGTCCGCTGGAATCCTGAAACGCGCCTTTCCCTTCCAGATCGGTCGGCGCCTGGCCCACCAGCGCGAGCACCGGAATCCGCGAGGCGTGCGATTCCGCCAGTCCGGCAACCAGATTCATCGCGCCGCCTCCGGAGGTCGCGCAGACCACGCCGAAACCCGCGGTGGAGCGGGCATATCCGTCGGCCATGGTGGCGGCGGCGAATTCGTGTTTGGCCACCACCGCGGTGATCCGGTCCGCGGCGTCGTAGGCCGCGTCGTAGAGATCTTCGATATTGGCGCCGTCTACCCCGAAGATATGTCGCACGCCCATGTTCGATACGGCCTGCACCAGATAGTCGACCACTCGTGTCGGCATCGCCGCTCCTTCCCGTGGGGCGGTCCGAAGCCGGCCGCACTGCCGGACCGAACGCACTCAGCGGGGATACGAAGCACGCCCCCGGTCGGTTCACCGCCGCCGCATGCCATCTCGGAAAGACGGTCTTGTGTGTGCGTATACATCTACGTATAGTTGGGTCATGCCGAACAAGACCGTGTACGTCTCCGATGACGATCTCCCCCTGTTCCAGCGCGCACAGGAGCTGGTCGGCGGCAATCTGTCGGGTGCGATCGTGACGGCACTGCGCCGGTACATCGAACTGGAGGAGGGACGCCTGCAGGGATACGACGAAATCGTCCTGCGGGTCGGCCACAACGGCGCCCGGCAGGTGCGGTTCTCGGGCGCACTACTCACCGAGTCGAGTGATATGAGCGACGCGCGTTTCGAGCGGATCCGCGTATTCCGCACGCGCAAGGGCAAATACGTGCTACACCGGCAGCGCTCCGAATGGAGCGAGTACCCCACCGATACGAACTGGCTGAAAGATCTGACCAATTGGCGGCGGATGCTCGGCGTCACCGATCCGGACTGGGGTGAATTCACCCTGGACATCTACGAGTCGCCGGCCGACCTGAAAGGCAGGGTTCCCGACAAGCTGTACGACCGCATCAGCGATCTGACCGAGCATCCGCAGATCGAGGATCTCGACATCTGATCGACCGCTTCGGGCCGACATGAATTCGGCTGCAAGACAATTCGATATCGACCCCCCTTGTCCGCCGGAAACCCGCGGACACGGCTCGGTCGACGCATGCATTCATCGCTATCTTTATATGAAAGGACGACCATGAGTTCACCGGCCATCTCGGTCACCGGCCTGCGCAAATCGTTCGCCGACCACGTGGTGCTCGACGGTATCGACCTCACCGTGCCCGAGGGCAGGATCTTCGCGCTGCTCGGTCCCAACGGCGCGGGCAAGACCACCACCGTCCACATCCTCGCCACCCTGACCCGGCCCGACGACGGCAGTCTGCGCGTCGGTGGCCACGATCCGGTCGCCGAACCCGATGCCGTCCGCACCGCCATCGGCGTGACCGGCCAGTTCTCGGCGGTCGACGAACTGCTCACCGGACGCGAGAACCTGCTGCTGATGGCGGATCTGCACCATCTGCCCCGCGGCGAGGGCCGGCGCGTCGCCGAGGACCTGCTGACCCGCTTCGACCTGCGCGACGCCGCCGACAAGGTCGCCGGAAGCTACTCCGGCGGTATGACACGCCGGCTCGACCTGGCGATGACGCTGGTCGGCGAGCCGCGCATCATCTTCCTCGACGAACCCACGGTGGGCCTGGACCCACGCAGCCGGCGCGGAATGTGGGACATCATCCGCGAACTGGTCGCCGACGGCGTCACCATCTTCCTCACCACCCAGTACCTGGAGGAGGCCGACCAACTCGCGCACCGGATCGCGGTACTCGACCACGGCCGGATCGTCGCCGAGGGCACACCCGAACAACTGAAACGCCTGGTGCCGGGCGGACATATCCGCCTGACCTTCGGCGACGACGAACAACTGCGCAGCGCCGCCGGACTACTCGGCGGCACGACCACGGACTCGACGCTGGCGGTGCCCAGCGACGGCGGCGTCGCATCGCTGCGCGACGTGCTGGACCGGCTCGGCCGCGCCCATCTCGAGCCCGAGAGCCTCTCGGTACACACTCCCGATCTCGACGACGTCTTCCTCACCCTCACCGGCCACACCGCACCCGAGAAGGAAACCGCACGATGACCACGCACACCCTCGCCGACTCCCGCACCATGCTGCGCCGGAACCTGGTGCACGCCAAGCGATATCCCGGCATGACGATCAGCATGTTCGTCATGCCGCTGGTGATGCTGCTGATGTTCGATTACATCTTCGGCGGCGCGCTGGAGAAGGCCACCGGCGGCAGCTACATCGACTATCTGGTCCCCGGCATGATGCTCATCATCCCGGCCTATCTGGTGGTCGGCGTCGCGGTGGCGATCGCCTCGGATATGACCAAGGGCATCGTGAACCGGTTCCGGACCATGCCCATGGCACATTCCTCGATCCTCACCGGACAGGTCGCCGGAACCGTGATCCAGGGCGTGCTCGGCGTCGGGCTGATGGTCGCGGTCGCCGTGCTGATCGGCTTCCGGCCCGATGCCACGATCGTGGAGTGGCTGGCCGCCTTCGGCCTCATCATCCTGGTGATCTTCGGATTGGCCTGGCTCGGAGTGGGTTTCGGGCTGGCCGCCAAGACGCCGGAGGGCGCGAGCAACACCCCCACTCCGCTGATCTTCCTTCCCTTCCTCGGCAGCGGCCTGGCCCCCACCGACACGATGCCCGCCGGTGTCCGCCAGTTCGCGCAGTACCAGCCCTTCACACCCCTGACCGAAACCCTGCGCGGACTGCTCATGGGTACGGCCATCGGAGGTAACGGCGTCGCGGCGGTGGCCTGGTGCCTCGGTTTCGCGGCGGTCGGCTACCTGTGGTCGCGCTCGTTGTTCCGCCGTAAGACCAACTGAGCTACCACTCAGTGATTAACGGACATACCGGTCGAAACCGCATCGTCCGCGCGTGAGAACGTAAGACAGAGGCCGAACGGCCCGGGCCGGCACCATCCGGCCCGGGCCGGTGGCGCAGTCGACGACGACCGGAAGGAGTGCGTCCATGGCCGCCCTGGACGAGAAGCTGCAGGACATCTATGCCGAGGTACTGCAGCGCAACCCCGGCGAATCGGAGTTCCACCAGGCTGTTCGGGAAGTGCTGGACAGCCTCGGGCCGGTCGTCGCCAAACATCCCCAGTACGTCGACGCCGCGGTGATCCGGCGGTTGTGCGAACCGGAGCGGCAGATCATCTTCCGTGTCCCATGGGTCGACGACAGCGGGACGGTGCAGATCAATCGCGGTTTCCGGGTGGAGTTCAATTCGGCGCTCGGGCCCTACAAGGGCGGCCTGCGATTCCATCCGTCGGTCTATCTGGGCATCGTGAAATTCCTCGGCTTCGAGCAGATCTTCAAGAACTCGCTCACCGGAATGCCGATCGGCGGCGGCAAGGGCGGCTCGGATTTCGACCCCAAGGGGCGCTCGGATGCGGAGGTGATGCGCTTCTGCCAATCCTTCATGACCGAGCTGTACCGGCACATCGGCGAACACACCGATGTGCCGGCCGGTGACATCGGCGTCGGCGGGCGCGAGATCGGCTACCTGTTCGGCCAGTACAAACGCATCACCAACCGCTACGAATCCGGCGTGCTCACCGGTAAGGGGCTGAGCTGGGGCGGCTCGCAGGTCCGCCCCGAGGCGACCGGATACGGCACCGTCTTCTTCACCGAGCAGATTCTCGACCGGCGCGGCGACAGTTTCGAGGGCAAACGCGTGGTGATCTCCGGCTCCGGCAATGTCGCGATCTACGCCGTGGAGAAGGTGCACCAGCTGGGCGGCACCGTCGTCGCCTGTTCCGACTCCTCCGGTTACATCGTCGACGACAAGGGGATCGACCTCGAACTGCTCAAGGAGATCAAGCACGACCGCCGCGGCCGCATCCACGAATACCCCGATATCGCCCGCGGCTCGGCATATTTCGTGGACTCGGGCTCGATCTGGGCGGTGCCGTGCGATATCGCGCTGCCGTGTGCGACGCAGAACGAACTCAACGGCAGCGACGCCCGCCTGCTGATCGAGAACGGCTGCGCCATCGTCGCCGAGGGCGCCAACATGCCCTGCACCCCCGAGGCCTTCCGGCTGCTGATCGACGCGGGCGTGACCTTCGCACCGGGCAAGGCCGCCAATGCCGGTGGCGTGGCCACCAGCGCGCTCGAGATGCAGCAGAACGCTTCCCGCGATTCGTGGACATTCGAGCACACCGAGCAACGCCTCGAAACGATCATGCGCGGCATCCACGACCGCTGCCTCGAGACCGCCGAGGAGTACGGCACCCCGGGCGATTACGTGGCCGGCGCGAACATCGCCGGTTTCACCCAGGTCGCCGACGCGATGCTGGCGTTGGGCATCGTCTAGCCGCATCATCGGGATATGCCCCTTCCCGGACGCTTCCGGCCCAATCCGCCGCCGGCCGTGGGTACCCGCAGCCGGGTGCTGCTGCGATTCCGGTGCGCGGGGCGGGATTTCCTGCTCCGGCAGACGATCGTCGAACCGGGCGGTGACAGCGGCTGGCACTATCACGACGGCACCCTGTTCGTCCTGGTCACCGGCAGTGCCCTGGACCACCCCGGAACCGACTGCGTACCGGTCACCTATCGCCCGGGCCGGATGTTCCGCGAGCCCGCCGGCGCCACTCACGCTCACACGGCCCGCAACCGCACTCGAAAACCCTTGCGGCTCACCGTGTTCTACGTCCTCCCGGCCGGCAGTCCGCTGTCCCGTCCGGTCCCCGGGCCGGAGTGCGACACAGACCGGCGGTAGGCGCCCGGCCGGGTCAGCTCACGAGTTCGTGCAGCAGGCCGGGGAATTCGGTGAGGTCGCGCAGGACGACATCGGCGCCGGCGGCCCGCAGCTCGGCCGCGTCACACGGACCGCTGGTCACGCCGACCGCATAGGCCGCCGCAGTGCGGGCGCCGCGCATATCGCCGATATGGTCGCCCACGTACACGCTCGCCTCGTGGTCGCGCAGCGCCTGGGCCTTCTGCTCGGCCCACAGGTCGCCGATCACCGCGTCGGCCGGGATGTCGAGGTGGGTCAGATGCAGTTTCGCGTTCGGCTCGTATTTGCCGGTGACCACGATCACGCGGCCGCCCAGCGCCCGCACCGCCGCGGCCGCGGCGCGGGCGCCGGGCAGTTCCACCGTGCCGGTGATCGCGTACTCCGGATACATCTCCCGATACAGATCGGCGACGGCCGCGACGCGGTCGGCGGGGAACCAGTTGGCCAGCTCGTGTTCCAGCGGCGGGCCGAGGCGGGTGACGACCAGATCGCTGTCGATCGGCGTGCCGGTGCGCCGCGACAATTCCCGATAGCAGGCGCGGATACCGGGACGGGAATCGATCAGCGTCATATCGAGGTCGAAGCCGACCGTGAGCGGTGCCGTCATACCGGACGGCGGGCGGATCACTCGGCCGGCTGGCAGGCGTCGCGCAGTGAGCACGCGCCGCAGGAGCTACCGCAGCCGCCCGCCTCGGCCGGGGCGAGGCCCGCGATGGCCTCGTTCGCCGCGTTCACACCGGCGCCCAGGGTGAACAGCGCCACGACCAGCGCTACCGCGGCGGCGGCCGAGCCCACCCATACGGTCGCGACCAGCGCGATCGCACCGGCGGCGGCGAGCAGCAGACCCGCACCGACCGAGGTGGGCCCGGCGACGCGGTTGGCCACGCGATACGCCTCTTCGGTGCGCAGGGCCTCTTCGGTGTGAACACCGAAGAAACGATTGGGTGGCAGGGTGCCGGTCAGCCCGAGCACGCCCGTGACCAGGGCCACGGCCGCAAGCAGAAACAGGAGGAGCGCGACCACGAACACCCGGAATACGGTACTCCGGTATCAAAACGTGGTGCCCGCGGGGCTCGCCGCCGCCACGAACGCCCCGCTCACCCCTTTTTGGGTGCTGACGTGCGCAGGCTCTACCCTGAGTGACGACGTTGTCCACAGACGTTCACCAGGGGAACTCGGCGACAAGAAGGCAGGACCGTGCAGGACACTCGTGCAACCGATACAGCCGGCGCATCGACCGGCCGGGGTGACGGGCCCGAAAGCAGCCTGCCCACGCTTCCCGGAACCGATGTGCCCGCACACCGCTACAACGCCGAACTGGCCGGTGCCCTGGAGAGCAAGTGGCAGCGGGTGTGGGCGGAGCGCGGCACCTTCCACGCGCCGAACCCGGTCGGCCCGCTGGCCGGCGAGACTCCGGCCGACAAGCTGTTCATCCAGGACATGTTTCCGTATCCGTCGGGTGCGGGCCTGCACGTCGGCCATCCGCTGGGCTATATCGCCACCGACGTGTTCGCGCGGTACCACCGCATGCACGGTCGCAACGTGCTGCACGCCCTGGGGTACGACGCCTTCGGCCTGCCCGCCGAGCAGTACGCGGTGCAGACCGGCGCGCATCCCCGGGTGACCACCGAATCCAATATCGCCACCATGCAGCGCCAGCTGGACCGGCTGGGCCTGGGCCACGACCGGCGCCGCTCGTTCGCCACCACCGACCCCGAGTTCTACAAGTGGACGCAGTGGATCTTCCTGCGCATCTACAACGCCTGGTACGACACCTCGGCGAACAAGGCCCGCCCGATCGCGGATCTGGTGGCCGCCTTCGCCGCCGGCGAGCGGCCCACCCCCGACGGTCGCGCGTGGGCCGAGTTGTCCCCCGCCGAACAGGGCGAGATCCTGGACTCGTATCGCCTGGTCTACCAATCGGATTCGATGGTCAACTGGTGCCCGGGACTGGGCACCGTGCTGGCCAACGAAGAAGTCACCGCCGACGGTCGCAGTGAGCGCGGCAATTTCCCGGTGTTCCGGAAACGCCTGCGACAGTGGATGATGCGCATCACCGCCTACTCCGACCGCCTGGTCGACGATCTGGACCTGCTGGACTGGCCGGACAACGTGAAGGCCATGCAGCGCAACTGGATCGGGCGTTCCCGGGGTGCCGAGGTCTCGTTCGCCGTGGCGCGAGCGACGGGCGCGGAGGAGGCAGCCGGCGTAACCACGGAGCGCCCCGGGAGCGCCACCGTCGATACAGCGAACGGGGAGAACATCGAGGTCTTCACGACCCGGCCCGACACGCTGTTCGGGGCTAGCTACGTGGTGCTGGCTCCCGAGCACGAACTGGTGGACCGGCTGGCCGCCGCGCAGTGGCCCGCGGACGTCGACACCCGGTGGACCTTCGACGCGCCCTCCCCTGCCGAAGCCGTCGCGGCCTACCGTAAGTCGATCGCCGCCAAATCCGATCTGGAGCGGCAGGAGAACAAGGAGAAGACCGGCGTCTTCCTGGGCGCCTACGCCACCAACCCGGTCAACGGCGCGCAGTTGCCGATCTTCATCGCCGACTATGTGCTGTCGGGCTACGGCACCGGCGCGATCATGGCGGTGCCCGGCCACGACCAGCGCGACTGGGAGTTCGCGCGGGCGTTCGGCCTGCCGATCGTGGAAGTGATCGCCGGAGGTGACATCTCGGAGTCGGCGTACTCGGGCGACGGCCTGCTGGTGAACTCCGACTACCTGAACGGGCTGGACGTCGAGACCGCCAAGGCCACCGTCGTCGAACGCCTGGAACGCGACGGCCACGGCAAGGGCACCATCCAGTACAAGCTGCGCGACTGGCTGTTCGCCCGCCAGCGCTACTGGGGCGAGCCGTTCCCGATCGTCTACGACGAGCAGGGTGCGGCCCATCCGCTGCCGGAATCGATGCTGCCGGTGGAACTTCCGGAGGTGCGCGACTTCGCGCCGGTCACCTTCGATCCCGACGACGCCGATTCCGAACCGTCGCCGCCGCTGGCCAAGGCGACCGATTGGGTGACCGTCGAACTGGATCTAGGCGACGGTCCGAAGACCTACCGCCGCGACACCAACGTGATGCCGCAGTGGGCCGGTAGCTCCTGGTACCAGCTGCGCTACACCGACCCGACCAACTCGGAGGCGTTCTGCGCGCCGGAGAACGAGCGCTACTGGCTGGGCCCGCGCCCGGCCGAACACGGTGCGAACGACCCCGGCGGCGTCGATCTGTACGTCGGCGGCGTGGAACACGCGGTGCTGCATCTGCTGTACGCGCGGTTCTGGCAGAAGGTGCTGTTCGACCTGGGCGAGGTGTCGGGTCCGGAGCCGTACCGGCGCCTGTTCAACCAGGGCTACATCCAGGCCTTCGCGTACACCGACGAGCGCGGAACCTACATTCCGGCCGCCGAGGTGGTGGAGCGGGACGGCAAGTTCTTCTGGACGAACACCTCCGGTGTGGAGATCGAGGTCTTCCAGGAGTACGGCAAGATCGGCAAATCGCTGAAGAACGCCATCTCCCCCGACGAGATGTGCGATCTGTACGGCGCGGACACCTTCCGGCTGTACGAGATGTCGATGGGCCCGCTGGACACCTCACGTCCCTGGGCGACCAAGGACGTCGTCGGCGCGCACCGCTTCCTGCAGCGGGTGTGGCGCCTGGTGGTCGACGAGGAGTCCGGGGCCGCGCGTGTCACCGACGCCGAGCCGGCCGATGCCACACTTCGCCTGCTGCACAAGACGATCGACGGTGTCGACGCCGACTACGCCGCCCTGCGCGACAACACCGCCGGCGCGAAGCTGATCGAGCTGACCAACCATCTGACCAAGCAGTACCCGCAGGGCGCCCCGCGCACCGTGGTGGAACCGCTGGTGCTGATGCTGGCCCCGATGGCCCCGCATATCGCCGAGGAACTGTGGGAACGCCTGGGGCACAGCACGGCGCTGGCGCACGGCCCCTTCCCGATCGCGGATCCCGCACTGCTGGTGGAGGATTCGGTCGAATATCCGATCCAGGTCAACGGCAAGGTCCGCAGCCGGGTCAGTGTACCGGCGGATGCCGATGCGAAGACGGTGGAGACGGCGGCGCTCGCCGACGAGAAGCTGCTGGAATTCCTGGCCGGCAAGACCCCGCGCAAGGTCATCGTCGTGCCCGGCAAGCTGGTGAACGTCGTCGCGTGACACGTTCCCGCGCTGGGGATTTCAGCGCGGCGACAACAGCACGTCGTCGAGGGTGACCATCGAGAGCCGGCGCTCGCGGATGATGTCGACCAACCGGCCGTAACAATGCGTGACGGCCGGATGGTTGGCATGGCCGATGACGATCGCCTGCGGGGTGGAGTACTTCGCGGCCTCCAGCCGATTCAGCGGGCGATCGGGCGCAGCACGATCTCGGTCGGGTGCCCGTCGCGAGGCGTCTCGACGGCATTGCGGACGGCACGGGCGACGGTCGCCGCGGTGAGAAATTCGTCCGGGTTGTAATCCCGCTCCTCGGAGGCGACGATCGCGCGCTGCATTTCGGTGTCGATGCGCCCCGGGTGGACGGAGGTGACGCGCAGGCTCGGTTCCTCCAGCCGCAGCGCGTCACCGAAGGCGCGCAGCCCGAATTTGCTCGCGGCGTATACGCCCCAGCCCGGGTTGGCACGCAGGCCGGCGCCCGAATTGATCAGCACCACATGGCCGCTCGCGGCGCGCAGCGCGGGAAGTAGCAGCCGGGTCAGCTCGGCGACGGCAATCAGATTGGCTTCCAGGGTGTTTCGCCACTGCTCGACCGACGATTCGGCGAGCGATCCCAGTTCGGCGATACCCGCGTTGTGCACCAGTACGTCCAGGCGGTCGATCGACGCCGTGGCGGCGGGCAGTGCGGCGTAATCGGTCAGATCGACCGGCCACGGTTCGGCATCGGGAAGTTCCGTCCGGATCGGCGCCAGCGATTCCGCCGAGCGCGCGCCCAGCAGCAGCCGGTGCGTTCCCGCCAGCTCCCGCGCGATCGCGGCCCCCAGGCCCCGGCTGGCGCCGGTGATCAAGGCGGTCGGTACATCCTGTGCGGCAGTGGATTCCGAAGTTGCGGCCATGTGCCCACCGTAGACCCCCCACCGCCCCGGCTGGGGCGGCGCTTGCCACGCACGGCACCGTCGCGGCGCTACGCACGGCACCGTCGCGGCGCTACGCACCGGGGAGGGACGTCCCGGACAATTGCACCGCCGCGAGCGGACATCTGTCGTCCATCGGTGGCGAGCCCCGGCCGATGGGTGTAATCCGGATTCGAACAACCGGCTCACAGCGGCGGGCGGGGACGAACACCGCGCATGACGAAGAACGAGGCGATGAGGGTGGACACTGCCGAACAGGTGACCGGGCCGGACCATGCCCCAGCAGCGGCCGGTGTGCGGCACGCGACGCCGGGGCGGCGCGCATATCTGAAGGTGACGTCGCAGAATAGGGAAATGAACGGTCCCGGCTTCACCCCCACCCAACTGGCTGCCCGGGCCTCCTATCTGCTCCGCGGCAACGATCTGGGGACCATGACCAGCGCGGCCCCGAAGCTCTATCCCCATATGTGGAGCTGGGACGCCGCCTTCGTCGCGGTCGGCTTGGCGCCGCTGAGTGTGGAGCGCGCCGTGGTCGAACTCGACACCCTGCTGTCGGCGCAGTGGCGCAACGGGATGATCCCGCACATCGTGTTCGCCAACGGGGTGGACGGCTATTTCCCGGGACCGAGCCGGTGGGAGTGTCGCCGGCTGGCCACGAACGCCCCCGCCGGTCCCGATACATCGGGCATCACCCAGCCGCCGGTGCACGCGATCGCGGTTCAGCGCATCCTCGACCATTCCCGGCGCCACGGCCGCACCACCCGGGCGGTTGCCGCGGAATTCCTGGATCGGCGCTGGGTCGATCTGATGCGGTGGCATCGCTGGCTGGCCCATGCCCGCGACCCCAAACAGCACGGCCGGATCACCCTGTATCACGGCTGGGAATCCGGAATGGATAATTCGCCGCGGTGGGATCGCGCCTACGCCAACGTGGTGGTCGGCGACCTGCCGCCGTATCGGCGGGCCGATATCGACGTGGTCGACCCGGCGCAGCGTCCCTCCGATCGCGAATACGACCGCTACCTGTGGCTTGTGGAACAAATGCGTCGTTGTGGATACGACGATTTTCAACTCGCCTCGACGATGAGCTTCGCTGTGGAGGATGTCTTCGTCACCGCCGTCTTCGCGCTGGCCTGCGAGGTGCTGGCGGGAATCGGGGAGGACTACCGCATGCCGCACGCCGACGTCCGCGAGCTCTACGAGTGGGCCGACTATTTCCGCGCCGGCGTGATCGCTACCGCCGACCCGCGCTCCGGCGCCGCGCGCGACTTCGACCTGCGCGCCGACGAGTGGATCGGCACCGAGACGCTGGCCATGTTCGCACCGCTGCTGTGCGGGGGGCTGCCGCGCGCCACCGAACGCAGCCTGCTGCGACTGTTCGAAGGTCCGCGCTTCTGCGGACACCCCGATCTGCGCTACGCGCTGCCGCCCTCGACCTCGCCGGTGTCGAAGGATTTCCGCCCCCGCGAATACTGGCGCGGGCCGGTCTGGCCGGTGATGAGCTGGCTGTTCTCCTGGGTCTTCGCCCGCCGCGGCTGGGCCGAACGGTCCTTCATGCTGCGTGCGGAAGGTTTGCGGCAGGCGGGCGACGGCAGCTTCGCGGAGTACTACGACCCGTTCACCGGGGACCCGCTGGGGAGCATGCAGCAGTCCTGGACGGCGGCCGCGGTCCTCGACTGGCTCGGATGAGTCACACGTAAACACTGGTCACAAGCGCCTCGGCTGCCTACTCTCGTAGCCATGTATCGACGCACCGTGGCTCGTCCGAAAGTCCGTCGCTTCACCGCAGCCCTGCCGCTGCTCGCCGTTGCCGGCATATTTCCGGCAACCGGTATCGCCTCCGCCGGACCCACCGGGCCGGATGTGTCGTCCTGGCAGCACATCGACGGCCGTCTGATCGATTGGTTCGCGGTCCGCGCCTCCGGGCACAACTTCGCCATGGTGAAGGCCACCGAGGGGCTGAACTACGTCAATCCCTATTTCGTCCCCGACAGCCTGCTCATGCGCGCGGCCGGGGTCGCGCGCGGCACCTATCACTACGCCCATCCGGATCTGCCGCCGGAACCGCAGGCCGCCCTCTATGCCGCGGTCGTCCTCGGCCAGAACGGCCCGCTGGACCTGCCGCCGGTTCTCGATATGGAGAATTCCGGCGGATTGCCCCCGGCGGCGCTGATCGACTGGACCCATCGCTATCTGACCACGGTGCAGGCGTTGACCGGCCGCGTGCCGATCATCTACACCTACCCGCGGTTCTGGCAGACGGCGATGGCCGATTCCGACCAGTTCCACCAATATCCGCTGTGGATCGCCGATTACCGCGGTAACGCCCAGCCCGAGGTGCCCGGCGGCTGGCCGGCGTGGACCTTCTGGCAGACCACCGATTCCGGCAGTGTGCCCGGTATCGCGGGCAATACCGACCTCAACGTCTACAGCGGAGCGCAGGGCAATTTCGCGCAGTTCGCCAATATGCCGTTCAGCGGCAGCAGTTCGGGCAGTTAGAGGATCTGGGACAGAAACTGTTGCAGGCGTGGGGTTTCCGGATCGTCGAAGAGGCGTTCCGGAGACCCCGACTCCACCACCTTACCCTGGTCCATGAACACCACACTGTCGGAAACCGAACGGGCGAAACCCATTTCGTGGGTCACCACGATCATCGTCATACCGCCGGAAGCCAGATCCGCCATCAGTGAGAGCACACCCTTGACCAGCTCCGGGTCCAGGGCCGAGGTCGCCTCGTCGAACAGCATGAGTTCCGGTTTCATCGCCAGCGCGCGGGCGATGGCGACGCGCTGCTGCTGACCACCGGACAGATTCGCGGGCCGGGTATCGGCGCGCGCCGCCAATCCGACCGCCTCGAGTTGTTCCAACGCCAGCGCCCGCGCCGCTTCCTTGCTCAGGCCGCGCAGTTTCCGCGGTCCGAGGGCCACGTTCTCGGCCACCGTCTTGTGCGGGAACAAATTGAAATGCTGAAAGACCATCCCGATGCGCTGCCGCAGCCGATCCGGATTCTCGCCCAGCACCGACACCCCGTCGATGAGAACATCGCCGGAATCGGGTTCGTGCAGACGGTTCAACACCCGCAGCAGGGTGGATTTTCCCGAACCGGACGGGCCGATGACCGTGGTGGTGTGACCGGCCTCGACATGGATGTCGACGCCGCGCAGCACCTGGTTGTTGCCGAGGGTCAGATGCAGATCCACCCCGGTCAGCGAGGAACTCGTGCCCACGCCGGCGCCCTTCCGGTCGCTCACGCCGGCGCCCTTCCGGTCGCTCACGCCGTCGGCATTCTGGTCGCTCACGCCGTCGGCATTCCGGTCGCTCACGCCGTTGGCATTCTGGTCGCTCACGCTCCGCGTCCTTCCGTGATGACTGCCTGGTCGATTTCGTCGGCGGCGGCTTCGGCGCGGCCGGTGCGCAATCGGCGGTCGATGTAGTTCACCAGGTGGGTGAGCGGGATGGTGAGCAGCAGATAGACCAGGCCCGCCGCGACCAGCGGCGACAGATTTCCGGTCTGGGAATTCAGGTCGCGGCCGACGGCGAACAGTTCCCGCTGGGAGGCGAGCAGGCCGAGGAAGTAGATCAGCGAGGAATCCTTGATCAGCGCGATGAACTGGTTCATCAGCGCCGGCAGCACCCGCCGCACACCCTGCGGAATCACCACCAGCGTCATGGACTGCCGGTAGCCGAATCCGATCGCGCGCGCAGCCTCCAACTGCCCCGGCTCCACCGATTGGATACCCGAGCGGAAGATCTCGCCGATATAGGCCGAGGCCAGCAGCGCCAGCGCGACGGCCCCCAGCCAGTACGGATTGTTCCCGGTGATCCCCTTGACGATCGGGCCGATGCCCAGGCCGATCAACAGGATGATCACCACCGCGGGCAAACCGCGGAAGATGTCGGTGTAGACCCGCGCGGGCCACCGCAACCAGCGGGTGCGCGAAATACCGGCCACCGCCAGCAGAATGCCGATCAGCGTGCCCAGCACCCCCGAAACCAGCGCCAGAATCAGCGTATTCGGCAAACCGGTCTTGAACAGATCAGGAAATGCCTTGCGGTACAACGACCAGTCGAAGAACGTTTCCTTCAGTTGCGTCAGCGTCGATTTCGGCGCGTTCTGCTGATCGCTGTGCTGATGTTCGGCCGCGATCTTCTCGAAGTCCGGAAGTTGCGGCATCGGCGCGGATTTGGAGCCCGGTTTCCAGCCCGGCGGCAGCGGGCGCGGCACCCAATCGGAGTAGAGCTTGGCGTAGGTCCCATCGGCGATCACCGCGTCGAGGCCGGAATTGAGCGCGTCGATCAGCGGCTGATTGTTCTTGCGGACCGCCCAGGCGGTGAAATTGTCCAGGCTGAAGGTGTTCTGCACGATCGAGGTGGGATCACCCGGTTTGATCGCACCGGTGGCCTGCTGGGACGGCGCGACCCAGGCATCGATCTGCCCGGTCTTCAGATTCGCGTAGGCGGTGTTGTAGTCGGGGAATTTCACCGCGTCCAGATGCAAGGTGCCGCTGACGTATTCGTCCTGTACGGTGCCCTGCACCACGCCGATCCGCACGCCCGGTTTCAGATCCGAGAATCCCTGGATCGCACTGCCGTTGGGCACCACGAGCGAGAAGTAACCGAAGTCGTAGCCGTTGGTGAAACCGACCTGCTGCCGCCGCGCATCGGTGGTGGTGATGCTGGACGACCCCACGTCGAACCGGCCGGTGGCGACCAGCGAGAGCAGCGAGGCGAATTCGGTGCCGGAGAACTGCACCCGCAATCCGAGCTTCGCGGCGATCGCCTTCAGCAGTTCGTTGTCGAATCCGGTGAAGGTCCCCGACGGATTCACGCAGATACTCGGCGGCGCATCCGACAGCGTGCCCACGCTCAGCACACCGGGCTGGGACAAACCGAGCTTGGTGACATCGATCGAACTCAGCGGCGCGGTGGTCGCGGTGGTGTAGCGATCGGTGCCGGCCGTCGCACCGCTCGCCAGTTTCGTCGGCGCGGGGGAGGCGGCCGAGGGCCCGGGCGGTGCGCACAGGTTCGAGGCCTGCGACGAGCTGCCGCCGTCGGAACTGCAGGCGACGGCGAACAGCAGCATCATCGCCGCCATCAGCGCGATCAGCGCACGCGGGCGCGAGACGGGCAAACGGGCCATAGCCGAGAACCCTAGCGGGGCCGGCGGCGCGCCGAGGGCGGCGACGCGGGTCCACGGGCCGCCGCCCCTGCCACATCGCCCGGCGGAAATCGAATCCCGCTGATTCGATCAGGCGGTGTTCGATCAGGCGATACCGGCCACCGACTCCGGATTGAAGTTGTCCCGCCATGCGACGGCCTGCTCGACCACGCTCAGGTCGTAGTCGGGTCCGCCGGCGCCCACGGTGAACAGCGTCGCCCCGGCGCCCACCAGCCGCTCGGCCTGTTCGGCACCGGGCCAGGACACCGACCGCTCGATCCGGTTCGCGTCGGTGCCGACCTCGGCGCAGTGTTCGGCCAGGATCTTCGATTTGCGTTCCAGCGCTTCGATATCGGCGAAGCTGTGCCAGATGTCGGCGTATTCGGCCACCAGTCGCAACGTCTTTCGCTCACCACCGCCACCGATCAGAATCGGAATGTGGCGCGTCGGTTGCGGATTCAGCTTCGGCAGCCGGGCGTCGATGCGCGCGAGGTATTCCTTCAGCAACGCCAGACGTGTTCCGGGCGTGCCGAATTCGTAGCCGTATTGGTCGTAGTCCTTCTGGAACCAGCCGGCGCCGATGCCGAGGATCAGCCGGCCGCCGGAAATGTGGTCGACGGTGCGGGCCATATCGGCGAGCAGATCGGGATTGCGATATCCGCCGCCGGTCACCAGTGCGCCGAGTTCGACGCGTTCGGTCTGCTCGGCGATCGCACCGAGCATGGTCCAGCATTCGAAATGCGCGCCGTCGGGATCGCCGGTGAGCGGATAGAAGTGATCCCAGTTGAACACGATGTCGACGCCCGCATCCTCGGCCCGGCGCACCGCATCCCGGATCAACCCGTAATCGGGAGCATGTTGCGGCTGTAGCTGAACTCCGATGCGAACCGGTCGAGTCATCCGATGCTCCTTCGTCTCGTGAGCTGCTCTCGCGGCCGGTCAGCGGCCCTTGACGAGGCTACTCGCCCGCTGCACCCCGTGCGGGGCGCTGGGTTACTGTGGGGCGCGCACCGCCCCCTCTACTCGGATCGTCCGGCACGTTCCTGCCGGTGAAGGGATTGATTCACCATGGCCACGGTCACCTTCGACCACGCCACCCGGCTCTACCCGGGTGGCACCAAACCCGCCGTCGACAAGTTGAATCTCGAGATCGCCGACGGCGAATTCCTGGTACTGGTCGGACCGTCCGGATGCGGCAAATCCACCTCGCTGCGCATGCTGGCCGGACTCGAGGAGGTCGACGACGGCCGCATCCTGATCGGCGAGCGGGACGTCACCGACGCCGAACCCAAACAGCGCGATATCGCGATGGTGTTCCAGAACTACGCGCTCTACCCGCATATGACGGTCGCGGAGAACATGGGCTTCGCGCTGAAGATGGCCAAGGTCGGCAAGGCCGAGCGCAGCCAGCGCGTGCTGGAGGCGGCGAAACTGCTCGACCTGCAGGACTTCCTGGACCGCAAACCGAAGGCGCTGTCCGGCGGTCAGCGGCAGCGTGTCGCGATGGGCCGCGCGATCGTGCGCCAGCCGCAGGTGTTCCTGATGGACGAACCGCTGTCGAATCTGGACGCGAAACTGCGCGTGCAGACCCGCACGCAGATCGCCCAGTTGCAGCGCCGACTCGGCACCACCACCGTCTACGTCACCCACGACCAGGTCGAGGCGATGACCATGGGCGACCGGGTGGCGGTGCTCAAGGACGGCCTGTTGCAGCAGTGCGCCTCGCCGCGGGATCTGTATCGGGATCCGGCGAATCTGTTCGTCGCGGGCTTCATGGGTTCACCGGCGATGAACCTGTTCACGCTGCCGGTGTCGGACGGTTCGGTCACCCTCGGCGGACATTCGATCGCGCTGCCGCGCGCGGTGGCCGACGCCGCGGGCGAGACCGTGGTGGTCGGTATCCGCCCGGAGCACTTCGATCTGGCCGGTGGTTCCGAGGGGATCGCCATGGAGATCGACGTGGTCGAGGAGCTGGGCTCCGACGCCTACATCTACGGCCGCACCCTGGGCGAGGCCGGCGGAGATCAGACCATCGTCGCCCGCGCCGACTGGCGCAATCCGCCGCAGAAGGGCGACAAGCTGACACTCACCACCGATGCGGAGCACACCTACTTCTTCGACCCGGCCGACGGTCGGCGACTGACCTAGTCGTCGAAACCGACTGCCCCCGAATACTTTCGATATTCGGGGGCAGTTCGCGTTCAGCCGCGTGGCCGGCGCCAATCCTTGTTCACCCGGATCCGGATGTCCTCCAGTCCGATTTCGTCGCCTCCGGCGCCGCGCAGTTCCACCCGCACCGGTTCGCCGGTGGTGTCCTCGATCCGCTCGAGCGGCGGCACCCCGCCCTGCAGATATTTGTCACCCCACTGCCACAGCGCGAAGATCGCCGGGAGCAGATCCCGGCCCATCTCGGTGAGCACGTACTCGTTGCGGGTGCGCTTACCCTCTTCGCGATACGGCTGTTTGCGCAGCAGCCCGGCGTCGGTGAGTTTGCGCAGCGCGGCGGCCGCGGCGGCGTCGGTGATACCCACCCGCGCCGCGAAACCGTCGAAGCGGGTCGTCCCGTAGATGGATTCGCGCAGAATCAGCATCGCCGAGCGCGCGCCGACGATGTCGAGAGCCTTCACGATGGAACAGCCGTCCGGCTTCCACGAATTCAGGTCACGCAGGGGTCCTTCCAGTTTCACGGGCATGACGACGATCATACCAACTCTGACTTGTCATAACTAATGTCAGCTCCTAGGCTGACTTCAGGGCGACTAAGTCAGATTGTCGCAACGGCGCGATACCGGAGGAATCGCCATGAGAGACGCAGTGATCGTCGAGGCCGTACGCACCCCGATCGGGAAGGGCAAAGCCACCGGGGCGCTGCACGATCAGCATCCGGTCGACCTGTTCGCCCACAGCCTGCGCGAGGTCGTGCGGCGCAGCGGGATCGATCCGGTGCTGATCGACGATGTCATCGGCGGCGTGGTCACCCAGATCGGCGAGCAGTCGGTCAACGTCACCCGCCGCGCCGCGCTCGCGGCCGGCTACCCGGAGTCCGTTCCGGCCACCACGGTCGACCGGCAGTGCGGCAGCAGCCAGCAGGCCATCCACTTCGCCGCACAGGGCGTGCTGGCCGGGGCCTACGACATCGTCGTCGCCGGCGGTCTGGAGTCGATGAGCCGGGTGCCGATGGGGTCGAGCGTGGCCGGCGCGACCGATATCAACGGCGTGGCCTTCGCCGAACGGTATCCGGACGAGCTGGTACCGCAGGGAATCAGCGCGGAACTGATCGCGGCGCGCTGGAACATCTCGCGCACCGCCATGGACGAGTTCGCACTCGCCAGTCACGAGAAGGCCGCCGCCGCGACGAAGAACGGATCCTTCGAGGCACAACTCGCGCCGCTGGCCGGGTTGAGCACCGACGAGGGCATCCGGGTCGGCAGCACCCTGGAGACCCTGGCCGGGCTGCGGCCGGCCTACTACAGCGAGGCCTATGCCGCCCGGTTCCCCGAGATCGGCTGGAACGTGACCGCCGCCAACGCGAGTCAGATCAACGACGGCAGCGCCGCGGTATTGATCATGACCAGCGAGAAGGCCGCGCAACTGGGCCTGCGGCCGCTGGCCCGGCTGCACAGTTTCGCGGTCGCGGGCGACGATCCGCTGCTGATGCTCACCGCGGTGATCCCGGCGACCCGAAAGGTGTTGCAGCGCTCCGGCCTGTCGCTCGCCGATATCGATCTGTTCGAGGTCAACGAGGCCTTCGCCTCGGTGGTCCTGGCCTGGGCCGCCGATACCGGGGCCGATCTGTCCCGGGTGAACGTCAACGGCGGCGCGATCGCGCTGGGGCATCCGCTCGGCGCCTCCGGTGCGCGGCTGGCGACCACGCTGGTCCACGCGCTGCACGAACGCGGCGCCCGCTTCGGACTGCAAACCATGTGCGAGGCAGGCGGTTTGGCGAACGCGACCATCTACGAGCGGCTGTGATCGTCGGACCGGCACCACGATCAGCGCCACCGCGAAACCGAGAAGCCACACCTCGGCGAGCAGTGGCAGGGTGAGCAACGCGTAACACCAGGCCGGGCGGCGCTCCCGAAACGCCCGCAGGGTCCACCGCCCGGCCGTCAGCAGCGCGCCCACCAGGGCCAGGAAAACCGCGGCGTAGGCCGGCGTCGGATGACTGCGCCTCGGACGAGTGCGCTGCTGCGCCATATCGCGGACCCCGAGCCGCGGTGGTTAGGCTGGCTCGGGTGAGCGATCTGGATCCGGCGTCGGCGCTGGTGTACGCGATTCCGCTGCGAACTCGCTTCCGCGGCATCACCGTCCGCGAAGGATTGCTGCTCGAAGGCCCGCGCGGCTGGGGTGAGTTCTGCCCGTTCGTCGAGTACGACGATCGGGAGGCCGCGAACTGGCTGGCCACCACCGTCGAGCAGATCGAGGACGGGTGGCCGGAACCGGTCCGGGATCGTATTCCGGTCAACTGCACGGTCCCCGCGGTCGGGCCCGAGCGCGCGTATGCCATCGTCGCCGAATCCGGTTGCCGCACAGCGAAGGTCAAGATCGCCGATCATCCCGAATCGCTCGCCGAGGATATCGAGCGGGTGGCGGCCGTGCGCGATGCGCTGGGCCGCGACGGCGCCGTCCGGGTCGACGCCAACGCGGTCTGGGACGTGGACACGGCGGTTGCGAACCTGCGGCAGATCGACCGTGCCGCACAGGGTTTGGAGTACGCCGAGCAACCGTGCCGGACGATCGAGGAACTGGCGGCGGTCCGGCGGCGGATCGACATTCCCATCGCCGCGGACGAATCCATCCGGCGCGCCGAGGATCCGCTGCGGGTCGCGGTGGCGGGAGCGGCCGATATCGCCGTCCTCAAATGCACGCCGCTCGGCGGGGTGCGGCGGGCGCTGCGGGTGGCGCAGGCCGCGGGGCTGCCGTGCGTGATCTCCTCGGCCCTGGAGACGAGCGTCGGACTGTCGGCGCAGCTCGCGCTGGCCGGTGCGCTGCCGGAACTCGACCACGCCTGCGGGCTGGGCACCGTGAACCTGTTCACCGGCGATGTGGTCGCGGATTCGCTGCGCCCGGTCGACGGATATCTGAGCGTTCCGCGCACCCCGCCGGCCCCGGATCCCGCTCTGCTGGAACGCTTCCGCCACCCCGATCCGGAGCGCACGGCGTGGTGGCGGAGCCGGTTGGAGCGGGTACTGCGGCTGCTGGACTGATCACGGCGTCTCGAGCCTCGACAGGGCCGGGGAGAGGGTTTTCCCACCCGCCGGTCTGTGATTAGCTGATCGTGTGCCATCGGCAGTTCTCACGTGCTCGAACACACGATAGGAGTTCCGCAATGCCCACTCGTGATTCTGCGTGGCCGCAGGGTACGCCCTGCTGGGTCGACTGTTCGGTCGATGATCCGCGGGCCGCCCGCGACTTCTACTCCGGTTTGCTGGGCTGGGAGATCATGGACAGCCCGCCCGAGGCCGGGGGATATCTGATGGCGATGCTGGGCGGTAAACCGGCAGCCGGAATCGGCCCCAAGATGGGCGAGGCGCCGATGCCCTCGGTGTGGACCACCTACCTCGCCGCCGACGACGTCGACGCGGTCGCCGAGGCCATCGGCGCGGCCGGGGGAACCGTCTTCGTCCCACCCTTCGACGTCATGGACGTGGGCCGCATGTGCGTGGCCTCCGATCCCACCGGCGGGATTTTCGGCGTCTGGCAGGCCAAGGCCCACACCGGCGCCGGTATCTACAACGAACCCGGCTCCTACTGCTGGAACGAACTGCACACCGGCGACTACGCCACCGCCCAGGAGTTCTACCGCCGCGTCTTCGGCTGGACCTTCGACGAAATCGGCGACGGCGAGAACTTCGTCTATTCGACCTTCTCCCCGCCCGGGGCGGACGTCGCCGGCGGTGTGATGGACGCGGGCAACGCACCCGGCGACAACCCGCCCTACTGGCTCACCTGGTTCCAGGTCGCGGGCACGGACGAAAAACTCTCTCGCGCAACCGAACTCGGCGCCACGGTGCTGATGGGCCCCGACGACACCCCGTTCGGTCGCTCGGCCGTCGTCCAGGCTCCCCAGGGCGAGATCTTCGGCCTCATCGACCCGACGGTGCGGGCGGAGACGCCGGGACAGTAGGGCTCGGCATGCCCCGGGTCGTCCGCAACGGCCCGGGGCGCACCTGTTCCGGCCGGCAACCGCGGGTCACGCCGGAGCCGGCGAACCGTGCCTCGCGTTCGTCACGGGGGTTCAGCCCACGCGAGCGCCACAGTCGTGCAGGGTGGCGCGCAGGAGAAGGGCGGCTTCGGGGCCGATGACACCGTCGACCAGCTCGAGGTATCGGGTACAGAACTCGGGGCCGTGCGGGGCGAGGTCGGCCCCGGGCGGCTCCAGGTGGTGGGCGAGTTCGTGCAGGATGACCAATTCACGCAGGGCCCAAGCGGTTCCGCCGGTATGCAACGGGACGGCCAGCACGGCGCGGCCGGTCTCGTAGTGCGCCGCCGCGGTGCCCGCACGGGCCCGCACGGCCAGCGGCGTGCCCGCTCGCACCCACTGCGCGCGTACCCAATTCAGGGCCAGCACCCGGTCCACATAACTCTGGACCGACTCGACCGAAGCGAACTTCCGCTCGATCGGCAGCGTGAGCTGCGAACCGTGCAAGTCGACCGTGCGAGCCCCGAACTCGGCGGCTCGTTCGAACATCCGCCGCACCAGGCCCTCGGCGTCGTAGACCCGGCTACGCTGCGAATCCCGTTGCGTCACAGTGCTTTCCCGCAGACAACGAACGACGTGTACTTCACGAAGGCACCGCATCGCGCCATTCGCGCGCGGCTCATGCCCCGGGCGCTTCGAGTCGTCCTCGCCCGGAGGGCAGTTCGGCCGACAGGCCCAGGCGCGCGGTGCGACCGGCGCGGTCGCCCGCCCGGCGCGCGGCCGGTGAGTACCCGGTGGATTCCTGTGGCCCGCGCCAGGTACCGCGGGCTTCGGAGGTGCGGGCGTAGTAATCGGTCAGTTCGAGGTCCTTGTTGCGCAGCGCCAGGGCGGTACCCGCGGATTCGGCGGCGGTCGTATCCGCGCCCACCGCCTCGGCCTCCACATCCGCCTTCACCTGTGCGAGCCGGCGGCCGATCCGGTCGGCGAACGCCATCTGGAAATTCAGCCGAGCCGTCACGGCTGCGACCGGGGCCTGAATGCGACGCTGCACCGTGCGACCCCAGCGCGTCTCCACCACGATCTTCTCCACCGTCGCCGATCTGTAGGCGCCGGATTTGATGTAGTGGTCGGACGCGCGCACCATCTGCACCAGCAGGCTCGTGTACAGCGCCTCGCACGTCGCGATATCGGTATCGAAGCCGTAGGCGTAGACCTGCGTGGATGTGCGGGTCACATCGCAGCGCACGTCGTTGGCCGCGGCGATCGCCACGAACAACTGCACATACGTGCGCAGCCCCTTCTTGCCCGCCGCACCGATCGCGACGACCTTCTGCATCGGCGTCGGGCGGCGTTCGCGACCGGCGATATGGGCGCGCGCCACCGCCAGGTCGATCGACGAACGGGTCGCCAGGCGCTGGGCGGCCGCCATGAACGCCTCGGCCTCGTGCTCGTTGTCGGTCGACTCGGCCTGACGCAACAGCCCACCGATCCGGGTGAGCAACTTGTCCTGAGGCATCTGGGTCGACATCGAGCGCCAGGATACGAGAACCCACCGACATCGCCACACGATCGGGCGGGGCGGAGGCGGCAGCTTGCGTAACCACGGAGGGCGGGCGCGGACGCCGAGTCCCATCCGGCAGCCGAACAATGTATCTTGCCTTGTGCAACCGGCGCAGTGTGCGGGCGCTCACGCATGGCACCTGTGTTCGTTACGACCCTGGAGTATCGATGGCTTTGAACAAGGCGTCCTCGAACAAGGCGCGCAAGGTTCACGCGCGCGCCGCGTCACGACGCTCGTCCCTCGTGTCCCGCGCCGCACTGGCCACCGCCTCGGTGGCGCTGCTGACCGCCGGGTTGACGAGCGCCTGTTCGAGCGGCGACGGCAGCAACCCGACCGGCCAGAACCTGGGCGGCCGCGGCCCGATCACCTATGTCGAGGGTAAGGACACCACCGAGACGGGTGCGGTCAAGCAACTCATCGACCGGTGGAACGCCGCCCATCCGAACGAGCAGGTGACGTTCAAGGAGCAATCGAACGACGCCTCGCAGCAGTACGACGATCTGGCCCAGCACATGCGGGCCAAGCAGTCCGACTACGACGTGATGGCGCTGGACGTGCCGTGGACCGCGGAATTCGCGGCCAAGGGCTGGATCCAGCCGCTGAAGGACTCCTTCGCCCTCGACACCTCCACGCTGCTCTCGCCGACCGTCGCCAGCGCGACCTACCAGGGCACTCTCTACGCCGCGCCGCGCAACACCAACGGCGGCCTGCTGTACTACCGCAAGGATCTGGTCCCGAACCCGCCGAAGACCTGGCCGGAGCTGCTGGCCGACTGCAATATCGCGCATGATCACGGAATCGGTTGCTACGCAGGGCAGTTCGCGCCCTACGAAGGTCTGACCGTGAACGCGGCCGAGGTGATCAACGCCTACGGCGGCTCGTTCGTCGGCCCGGACGGCAAGACCGCGACCGTGAACTCCCCGCAGTCGCGCGCCGGCCTGCAGGTGCTCACCGACGCCTACAAGAACGGCGACATCCCCAAGGAGGCCATCTCCTACAAGGAGCCGGAGAGCCAGAACGCCTTCGCCTCGGGCAAGCTGCTGTTCCTGCGCACCTGGCCGAACTTCTACGGTGTGGCCCAGGCCGACTCCTCCGCCGTGAAGGGCAACTTCGGCGTCTCCCCGCTGCCCGGCAAGGACGGCATCGGCGCCTCAACGCTCGGTGGTTACAACGCCGCCATCAGCGCCTACTCCAAGCACAAGGCCACCGCGCTGGACTTCCTGCGCTTCCTGATCAGCGAGGACGCCCAGCGGATCGTCGCCGAGGGCGCGTTCCCGTCGGTCCGGTCGTCGATGTACGACGATCCGGCGCTGATCGCGAAGTTCCCGTACCTGCCCGCGCTGAAGGATTCGATCGCCAGCGCCGTGCCGCGCCCGGTCACCCCCTTCTACCCGGCGGTGTCGAAGGCCATCCAGGACAACGCATATGCTGCGTTGACCGGTAAGAAATCAGTCGATGACGCGATCGTCGGCATGCAGAAGGGCATCGAAGCCGCCGGCTCCTGACCCTGTCCGCAGTCTGCCCCGTAGGAGAGTTGAACGTGTCGAGTCCTTCGGGTGCGACCGATCTCGCGCCACCCGACGATCAGCCGGTGAGCCCGAAACCGAAGAGCGACAGTAACTCCCGGGGCTTACGGCTACCGCGGGGGTCGGGCCGCGCGTGGTTGTTCGTCGCACCGGTGCTGGTGGCGCTCGCGGTCGTCATCGGCTATCCGGTGGTGCGCGCGGTGTGGATGTCGTTCCAGAAGGACGCCGGACTCGACCCCGCCACCGGCATGTTCGTCGAGGGCGGCAGCGCCGGGTTCAGCAACTACACGCACTGGCTGCTGCAGCAGTGCACCCTGCCCGGCGGCGGAACCGAGCCCTGCCCCACCGGCAACCTGGGTTCCCAGTTCTGGGCGGCCATCGGCATCACGCTGCTGTTCACGGTGATCACGGTGACGCTGGAGGCGACCATCGGCCTCGGCATGGCGACCGTGATGGGCAAGACCTTCCGCGGGCGGGCGCTGCTGCGTGCCGCGGTGCTGATCCCGTGGGCGATCCCGACCGCGGTGACGGCCCGGTTGTGGGAGTTCATGTTCCAGTACAACGGCGTGGTCAACCGGGTCCTGCACACGCACATCCTGTGGCAGACCGATCCGTGGTGGTCGCGATTCGCGGTGATCATCGCCGACGTCTGGAAGACCACCCCGTTCATGGCCCTGCTGATCCTCGCCGGACTGCAGGTGATTCCGAACGACGTGTACGAGGCGGCCAAGGTCGACGGGGCCTCGGCCTGGCAGCGCTTCACCCACATCACGCTGCCGCTGCTGAAGCCGGCGCTGCTGGTCGCGGTGCTGTTCCGGACCATGGACGCGCTGCGCCTCTACGACCTGCCGGCCATCATGATGCAGGGCAACCCCGCGACCCGGACCATCTCGATCCTCGTGGTCGATCAGGTGCGGCAGGGATCCAACAGTGCGGCCGCGCTGTCGGTGCTCACCTTCCTGATGATCTTCGCGGTGGCGTTCGTGCTGGTGAAGATACTGGGCGCCAACGCGGTGGCGACGCAGGAAGAACAGCGGAAGGCACACTGATGACCACTGCTACCTCCGGCCGCAAACCGTGGCGGTCCGCACGGGTGTACGTCGGTGCGCTGATCGTGCTGATCTGGGGTCTGGCCCCGTTCTACTGGATGGCGGTGACCGCCTTCCGCGATCCGGACTACACGTTCGACAACACCCCGTGGCCGACCCACGTGACCTTCGAGAACTTCCGCAACGCGTTCGACACCAGCCGCGGCAACGACTTCGGGCGGGCACTGACCAACAGCGTCGTCATCGGCGCGGCCACCACCGTGATCGCACTACTGATCGGCATGATGGCCGCCTATGCGCTGGCGCGCATGGCTTTTCGCGGTAAGACGCTGGTCGCCGGATTGATCCTGAGCGCCTCGATGTTCCCGGTGGTCGTCCTGGTGACGCCGCTGTTCCAGCTGTTCACCAACATCGGCTGGATCGGGCACTACCAGGCGATGATCATCCCGAACATCTCCTTCGTGCTGCCGATGACGGTCTACGTCCTCGCCTCGTTCTTCGCCGAACTGCCGTGGGAGCTCGAGGAGGCGGCCCGCATCGACGGCGCCAGCCGGTTCCAGGCCTTCCGGCTGGTGATGCTGCCGCTGGCCGCGCCCGCGGTGTTCACCACGGCGATCCTGGCGTTCATCGCCGCGGTGAACGAGTACCTGCTGGCCAGTCTGCTTTCGGTCGACCGGACCGAGCCGGTGACCGTCGCGATCGCGCGGTTCTCCGGTAACGATCCGTTGGTGCAGCCCTATGCGGCGATCATGGCGGCGGGCATCATCGTCACCGTACCGCTGGTGATCATGGTGCTGCTGTTCCAGCGCCGCATCATCTCCGGCCTCACCGCGGGCGGCGTCAAGAGCTAGCTCCCGAAATCAGGCGTCCGGCGGGGAAGTCGAGGTGTTTTTCCAACTCGGCGGGCGAGCCCGTGTAGTGGAGGGTTCGCAGGCCGAGTTGTGCCGCCGCTTCGCAGTTGTCGGGGCGGTCGTCGATGAACATCACCCGGCTCGGATCGTGAATACCGGTGGCCGCCAGGGCATTTCGATAGGTGTCGGGATGCGGTTTGTTCATGCCGAGACGGGCCGAGTAGAGGGCATCGGTCATCAGCCCGCGCCACTCGGAGGCGTCGAGTGCGTCGCCGACCGGATGGGGCGCGTTGGACAGCAGCACCATCGGCAGACCCGCCCGGCGCGCCTGCTGCAGGAGGGTGACGACGCGGTGGTCGGTCCGCGTCCACAGGGCGGTGTCGACCTCGCGCAACCGGGTGAGCAATACCGGTTCCGGCCGGCGGCCGAGTACCGCGGCCCAGAAGTCCGTGTCGTCGAACTCGCCGGAATCGTAGGGTTCGCGGGCGCTCCAGAAGGTGGTCTGGAAGTGGGTGAGGTCGTCGGTGCGCCATCCGGCGAGCTCGGCGAGGCCGCTCCACATGGGTGCCGTCGGCTGCAGACCGATGACCCCGTTGTAGTCGAAGATGACCGCGTCGATGTCGGCTGGCGAATGGGATAGAGGACTTACCACTGGTTCTCCAATGCTCGATGAGACAGCGCGGCCACGCCCGCGGCGAGCAGGGCGGGCAGCACGAGGGCGACGGGCAGGGTCGTGACGGTGGCCACGGCACCGATGAGGGCCGGTCCCGCGAGGAGCCCGAGATATCCGGCGACGGCCACGGCGGCGACGGCGCGCGGACCTCCCGTCCCGGCCGTGCTGAACAGGGAAGGAATCGTGACGGCCAGGCCGAGACCGAAGACGGCCCAGCCGGCCAGCGCGAACGGCACATCGTTCACCGCCACGCCGGTGAGAAGTCCGGCCGAGGCCGCAATCGCGCCCGCCCGAACGACTTTCGGCGCCCCGAAGCGAGTGGTGAGCCGATCGCCGACGAGGCGTCCGCTCGCCATCGCGGCGCTGTAGGCGGCGTAGGCGGCGGCGCCGATCGCGGCCGAGGCGTGCAGCCCGGTCAGGTGCACCGCCGACCAATCGGCCGCCGCGCCCTCGCCGAGCAGACATGCGGCGGCCAATGCCCCCAGCAACCAGATTCGCGACCGGGACAGTCCGGGCGCACGCTCCCGCGCCACCACCCCCGCGTCCGCGACCGGCGATCCGACACAACCGGTAGCGGGCGCCACCGCGATCGTCGCGACGACGACCGCCGCCGCGGTGACACCGAAGACGTAGGTGTGCGAAACGTCCGCGGCCACAACGGCGATCACCGCCCCACCCAGCGCGCCGAGGCTGTAGGCCGCGTGCAGGCCCGACATGATCGGCCGGCCGTAGGCGTTCTGGCAGCGCACCGCGGCGGCGTTCGCCGCGACGTCCAGCACACCGTGCGCGGCGCCGAAGCACAGCGCCGCGGCGGCGAGCGCGAGCGGCATTCGGCAGCTGCCGACCAACGCGAGGCCGAGGGCCAGACCGAGTCCGCCGGTGGTCAGCAGCCGGGGCAATCGCGCGGGACGGGCGAGGCGACCACCCACCTGGAGGCCGGCGACCATACCGATCGCCGCGGCGAGCAGGACCCCGGCCAGCCCGGCCGTGCCGAGTCCGGCGGATTCCTGGACGGCGGGGATGCGAGTTCCCCAGACGGCCATCACCACGCCGAGGCCGGCGAAGTAGCCCGTCAGCAGGCCGCGACTCCGTACGACGTCGTGGGGTTTTTCGAGTGCGCGATTCGCGGGCATCGCGAGGGTGCGTGTCATGACGACTCCATCAGCGTCACCACCGATTTCGGGGTCGACGACGACCCGCGCGATCGGCGGTGGACGGATATGACGATTCCGCCTCGTACCGGACGGCCGAGGCACACGGACGACAGGAAGAAGACGTTCGGTGAGTGAGAGATCGAATGCGATGCGCGACGTTGCACGTAAGCAAAACGGAAGCTACCAGGCAGTTCGACGCGCTACCATCCGGAACGACCGCTGGTGCCCCACTTCACAAAATGCGGGCCGGACGTCTAATTCATCCGTTTCTGTACCGGCAACCGGGCCGTCGACGCGGCGTCGAGTACCTGTTGCGTCGCGCTCTTGCCGCGCGATGGCCGGACCGCCGCGAGTCGGGTTGCCGTAGCGGTTGTTCAATTCACGCCGAGGTGCCGTCGGCCGGTCGTGCCCGGTTTCCGAGTGAGACTGCGATTTACTGGGTATTAGCTGTTCTGGTCGACCATCGACCGGCCCCGTAGGCTGGTCGGGATCGTTGTTTCTCGCTGGTTCGCCGACGCTCCGGGAGGAGATGATCGTGAGCTCGACCCGCAAACCGCGGCGCGGCCGCCCGGAAACGGCGCCTTATGCCTCGATTGCCGGGTGGAAGCAGCTCGACGGTGCGTCCCGGCCGAACAGCGGCCGTCCCCGCCGTCGCGAGAGACCGGCCGGCGCCGGCGAACGCCCGCCGCGCACTCGCGGGCAGCGAATTCGGCGCCTGCTGCTGGCGCTGTTCCTGATCTTCGTCGCGATTCCGTCGTTACTGCTGGTATTGGCGTACTGGAGTGCCGAGATACCCGATCCGAGTGCGGTGCAGACCAATCAGATCGCCACCGTCACCGCCGCCGACGGAACGACGGTCCTCGCGAAAATCGTTCCCCCCGAAGGGAACCGCACGCCGGTGCCGCTGTCGGAGGTGCCGCAGACCATGCGCGACGCCATACTCTCGGCCGAGGATCGCGACTTCTACCGCAATCCCGGATTCTCGGCGCCCGCCTTCCTGCGGGCCGCGCGCGACAATCTGCTCGGCCGCGACGACGCGGGCGGTGGGTCCACCATCACCCAGCAGTACGTCAAGAACGCCTTCCTCAGCTCGGAGCGCACCCTGTCGCGCAAGATGCGGGAGCTGGTGATCTCGGCGAAGATGGCGCGGCAGTGGAGCAAGGACGACATCCTCGCCGCGTACCTCAACACCATCTACTACGGCCGAGACGCCTACGGGATCGCCGCGGCCGCGCGCGCCTACTTCGACAAACCGGTCTCGCAGCTGACCCTCGCGGAGGGCGCGGTGCTGGCGGCGCTGGTGCGCACGCCGTCGATCCTGGACCCCGAGACGCACCTCGACCAACTGAAGGCTCGCTGGAACTATGTGCTCGACGGCATGGTCGGGATGGGCGTGCTGCCGCTCGGCGAACGCGACAAGGTGCAATTCCCGACGATCGCGCCGCCGCCCAAACCCGACGACGATGCCGCCCGCGGCCCGGCCGGCCTGATCCGCACCCAGGTGCTGAAGGAGTTGCGCGCCGCGGGAATCGGCGATCAGGAGATCAATACCGGCGCGCTGCAGATCACCACGACCATCGACGCCAAGGCGCAGCAGGCCGCGCTGGACGCGGTGCACCGCACTCTCGACGGCCAGCCGCCGCAGCTGCGCAGTGCGGTCGTGTCGATCGATCCGCGGTCGGGCGCGATCCGGGCCTACTACGGCGGTGAGGACGGTGTCGGCTACGACTTCGCGCAGGCCCCCTTGCAGACCGGGTCCTCCTTCAAGACCTTCGCCGTGCTGGCGGCGCTGCAGCAGGGCTTCACGCTGACGTCCCAGCTGGACAGTTCGCCGGTCGTGGTGAACGGGGTGCGGGTGACCAACGTGGAGGGCGAATCCTGCGGGACCTGCAGTCTCGCCGAGGCCTACAAGCGTTCCCTGAACACCAGTTTCATCCGGCTCACCCAGGCCATCGGGCCGCGGTCGGTGGCCGATGCCGCCCATCAGGCCGGTATTCCGCTGCAGATCCCGGGCGTGCCGGGCACCTCGCTGTCGGAACCGGACGGGCAGCCGGCGCCCACGGTCGTCCTCGGCGTGTATTCGGTGCGGCCCGTCGACATGGCATCGGCCTATGCCACCATCGCGGCGTCGGGCAGCTATCACCAGCCGTATTTCGTGCAGCGGGTGGTGGCCGGGGACGGCCGGGTACTACTGGATCGCGGGGCGCCCGGGGCGGGGCAGCTGCCGCCGCCGCAGCAACGCTTCCCGCGCGGGATCACCGATACGACCACCAAGGCGATGCAGCCCATCCCCGGATATTCGAACGGCCACAATCTGGCCGGGCGGCCGTCGGCGGCGAAGACCGGAACCACGCAGCTCGGTGACTCCGGCGAGAACAAGGACGCCTGGATGATCGGGTTCACCCCCTCGCTGTCCACCGCGGTGTGGGTGGGCACCGATCAACCCCAGCCGATCCGGACGGCGGGCGGCGGCCTGATCTACGGTTCCGGGCTGCCGTCCGACATCTGGAAGCGCACCATGGACGGCGCGCTCGCCGGAACTCCGGTCGAGCAGTTCGCGAATCCCGATCCGAGCGCTGCGGCCGGGCCGTTCGCGGCGCCCCCGCCGCCGAATTCGGCCGGGCCGTTCGCGGAGCCGGAGCCGCAGGCCGCGCCGCCGCAGCCGACCGGGAACGCACCGTTCGACATCCTGCAACCGCCGTCGCAGCCGGAGCAGCAGCAGCCGCCGGTGATCGTCATTCCGCCCGCGCCGCCACCACCGCCACCACCCCCGCCGCCGCGGCAGGTGGAGATCTTTCCGGGGTTGACCGTCCCGGTTCCCGGATGACGGTCCGATCCGGCACGCTGTGATGAAACGAATTGGAGTAATCCGGCCATCACCCAGCACACGCCGATAGGGTGGAACGGGGTCGAACACGAGACATTAGGGGCGACACGGGTGGATTTCGAAGTGGTTGAGCGCCACGAAACACTGGTGGCGGGCACGGTGCTACGCAGCCCGGCGCTGGCGGTCGAGGGACCGCGCCGGCAGAAGGTGGAAGAGGCGTGGAAGCGAACTCTGGCGCGCCGGTTACCCGGTCCGCCGGCGACCGCCTATGTCGACCACGCGCCCGAGATCGGTTCCTATCTCACCCATATCGTCGGCTACCAGTGCGAAAGCCTCGACGATCTGCAGCCCGGCGATGTACTGGCCCGCATCCCCGCGGCGAAGTTCGCGCGCTTCCTGCGCACCGGTGACAATCTGGGCGACACCATCGTCTCGATCTGGCGCGCGGTCTGGGATCTGGAAGCGGCCGGCGCGCTGGTGCGGGCCTACACCGGCGACTTCGAGCACTATCCGGAGGCTCGCACGGTCGAGGTGTTCGTCGCCCTGCAGAGCGATCCGCTCACCGATGCGCTGAACAACGGTGTGGCACAGGCAGATTCCGCCGAGAACAGGTAGGGACTCGTGGACTTCGAAATCGTCACCCTGGAACCGAGCCTCGTCGGCGGGCTCACCGTTCCGCTGGCCGGGCGCGAGGTGACCGCCCGGGATCTGGATCTGGTGAACTTCACCTGGGACCGCTACCTGTCGCGGGAGAGGAACGTCCCGCGCGTGGCGGCCTACATCGGCCAGGACGACCACGCGGTCGCGGTCCTCGGCTACGAACTCGGCGGACTCGACGACCTGGAGACCGGCGACGTGATCACCCGCATCCCCGCGGGCCGCTACGCCAAGTTCGTCGTCTCCGACAAACCGTACGACCTGCTGCGCACCGCCTGGGCCAAGGTCGCCAAGGCCGAAAGCGCCGGCACCATAACCCGCTCTCACGCCGCGGAAATCGAACGCTACACCGGCCCCACCTCGGTAGAGGTATACGTGTCCCTCGACTGAGCCGCGTGTACACGAAAGCGCGTACACTTGCTGCGTGTCCGAGATCAGCATCCGTGAACTCCGCGCCAACCTCGCCACCCACATCCGTGAAGCCGAGCAGGGCGAGCGGGTGATCATCCTGCGTGACGGCACCCCGGCCGCCGCGCTGGTCCCGCTGTCGATGGTGGAAAAGTTCGATGCCGCCGAGGACGAGTTGCTCGCACGCGAAGCGGCGGCCCGGCTCACTTCCGATGAACGGACCTACAGCATGAGCGAGGTTCTCGCCGACCTCTTCGAGGACGAGGAGTGAAGTACCGCTTCCGCTTCCTGGAATCGGCCCGGCACGAACTGCGCGCGCTCGATCGGCAGGACGCGATGCGCATCCTGACCGCCCTGACCGCGCTCGGCGACGACCCGTATGCCCCGGGCCTGGACGTGAAGAAGCTGGTCGGACACGAGGGCTTGTATCGGCTGCGTGTCGGAAGATTCCGGGTCGCCTACCGAATCGACAACGGCGTCCTCGTGATCCTCGTGGTCAAAGTCGGATGGAGACGAGACGTCTATCGAGACCTGTAACCCGCCCCCGGAAACGCGATAAGGCTGGGCTACATGGAAAACCATGTAGCCCAGCCTTTTTCGAAGGCCGACGTTCCAGGCGACATAGCGCCTACCCCAACCCCGCACGAGGCCGACCTCGAGGAGGCCCCGTTCGCGGCCGGGGCCGCGAACCCGCCGAGCGGAGCGAGGCCAGACTATTCAGCGCCGATGATGAAGGCTTCCAGCTGGGTGCGGGCGACGTCGTCGGCGAGCTGCTTCGGCGGGGACTTCATCAGGTAGGCCGAGGCCGGGATGACGGGTCCGCCGATGCCGCGGTCCTTGGCGATCTTGGCGGCGCGCACGGCGTCGATGATGATGCCGGCCGAGTTCGGCGAGTCCCACACCTCGAGCTTGTACTCCAGGTTCAGCGGCACGTCACCGAAGGCGCGGCCCTCGAGGCGCACGTAGGCCCACTTGCGGTCATCGAGCCAGCCGACGTGGTCGGACGGGCCGATGTGCACGTCGTTGGCGCCCAGTTCCTTCTTCAGGTTGCTGGTGACGGCCTGGGTCTTGGAGATCTTCTTCGACTCCAGGCGCTCGCGCTCGAGCATGTTCTTGAAGTCCATGTTGCCGCCGACGTTGAGCTGCATGGTGCGGTCCAGCTGCACGCCGCGGTCCTCGAACAGCTTGGCCATCACGCGGTGGGTGATGGTCGCGCCGACCTGGGACTTGATGTCGTCACCGACGATCGGCACGCCGGCGTCGACGAACTTCTGCGCCCAGGCCGGGTCGGAGGCGATGAAGACGGGCAGCGCGTTCACGAATGCGACGTTGGCGTCGATGGCACACTGCGCGTAGAACTTGTCGGCATCTTCCGAACCGACGGGCAGGTACGAAACCAGCACGTCGACCTCGGCATCCTTCAGCGCCTGCACGACGTCGACCGGCTCGGCCTCGGAGAGCTCGATGGTCTGCGCGTAGTACTTGCCGATGCCGTCGAGGGTCGGGCCCCGCTGGACGGTGACGCCGGTCGGCGGCACGTCGGAGATCTTGATGGTGTTGTTCTCGCTGGCGAAGATCGCATCGGACAGGTCGAATCCGACCTTCTTCGCGTCGACGTCGAATGCGGCGACGAACTTCACATCGCGCACGTGGTACTGGCCGAACTTGACGTGCATGAGGCCGGGCACAGTCAAGTTCTCGTCTGCGTCCTTGTAGTACTGCACGCCCTGGACCAGCGAGGAGGCGCAGTTGCCCACGCCGACGATGGCCACGCGAATCTCATTGGCAGCCGGGTTGACATCACTCATGGCCGACATTTCCCTCTTTCTGTGGTGCCGCCTTCATTGATTGCTCCGCTGCAATCAACTCGTTGAGCCAGCGCACTTCGCGCTCGCTTGATTCGAGACCGAGTTGATGGAGCTGGCGGGTGTAGCGATCCAGTGTTCCGCTGGCGCGTTTGATCGCCTCCCGCAGTCCTTCTCGGCGCTCCTCGACCTGCCGTCGTCTGCCCTCGAGGATCCGCATCCGCGCCTCGGCGGGGGTGCGGCTGAAGAAGGCGAGATGAACGCCGAAGCCGTCATCGGTGTAGTTCTGCGGACCGGTGTCGGCGAGCAGTTCACCGAACCGCTCCCGACCCGATTCGGTCAGTTGGTAGACCCGGCGGGCCCGGCGGGTGACCGCGCCGGCCGGACTCTCCTCGGCGATGAGACCGTCGGTCTGCATGCGCCGCAGCGTCGGATACAGCGACCCGTAGGAGAAGGCCCGGAACGGTCCCAACAGGCCCGTCAACCGTTTGCGCAGCTCGTAGCCGTGCATGGGTGACTCCAGGAGCAGCCCGAGAATCGCGAGTTCGAGCACGGGCTTCACCTCCTGACTGTATTGAACAGACCTAACCGATGGATGCGATTACAAACTATATCGGACCGATATAGTGAGCGGAAAGGAACGTGTGGCTTCTCTCGGTGGCATGCCGTGCCCCCGCCGACGCAAGTACTCTGGGACCCGTGCGAATTCAGCGGCAGGTGGTCGACTACGCGCTCCGGCGCCGGTCGCTGCTGGCCGATGTCTATGCGGGCCGTGTGGACGTCGCCGAGGTATGTGATGCGAATCCGTACCTGCTGCGTGCGGCGAAATTCCACGGGCGGGGGAGCGATGTCACATGTCCGATCTGCCGGAAAGAGCAGCTCACGCTCGTATCGTGGGTCTACGGCGACGGACTGGGACCGATCGCGGGTTCGGCCCGAACCCCCGAGGAACTGGTGCGGCTGGCCGAAACTCGGGAAGAGTTCTCGGTGCACGTGGTCGAGGTGTGCCGGACCTGTAGTTGGAATCATCTGGTGCAGTCGTATGTGCTGGGACACACCCCGGCACCGCGGCGTCGTCGTGGTGGCGGCGCTCGTCGGACTGCCGCCGAATGACAGGCACACTCGACTGATATGTGGAGCGGCTCCCATACCGGCCGGCGACGGCCGCGCACGCCCGCACCGAGCTATCCGGACCGTATCGAGTTATGGAGATCCAGGCTGTGACTTCGCCTTACGACGATGGACCGAACGGCGGTCGGCCCCCGCGCGGCCCGCAATCCGGGCCCGGTGGTCAGCCACCGCGCCCGGCAGGCGGCAACCCGCCCGGCGCCCGGCCGCTACCG